>VFYY01000028.1 GCA_016871375.1 Acidimicrobiia bacterium | reverse complement strand
CTGTTCAAGGAGCGGAAACCGTACGGGGACGCGAGCAGGAACGCGAACCTCGGGGCCTCGAACGATCCCTTCATCACCTGCGACCCGCTCGGGTTTCCCCGCAACCTGCTGGCCCACGCCGTCAGCAGCCGCGGACGCTTCGTCTTTGGATCCGCGCCGAACCGCCTGCTCATCACCTACGAGCAGCAGCGCGTCTGGCGCGAGGTCTGGATGGACGGACGAGCGCTGCCCAACGTGGTGGACGTGAGGGGCGCGCCGGAGTCGCGGTACTACGGCTATTCAGTCGGCCGCTGGGAGAACGACCGCACGCTCGTCATCGATACGACCGGCCTGGACCAACGGCCCTGGCTGGACGAAGCGGGCCGTCCGCGCAGCTCCTCGGCGCGCATCCAGGAGCGCTACACGCGCGTGGACGAGCACAACCTGCAGCTCACGGTCACCGTCGACGATCCGAAGTTCTACACGAAGCCGTGGACGTGGATGCGGGCGAACTTCTACTGGGTGCAGGGGCAGGACTTTGCCGAGACGTTCTGCATCCCGTCAGAAGGCATCGAGTATCGCGACTCGCTCGCCCGGCCGTCCGGGATCCAGATCCCTTAGGAGCAGGAAGATGCGAAACACGTACGCGGGCATCGTCGTGGCCGTCGCCGGCGCGGTGCTCCTCTCGGCGCTGCCGTCGGCGCAAGGCCGCGGCCAGGCCAATGCGCCCAAGTCGCCGTGGAAGTACTACCCGGAGGATGCCAGGGCCAACACCGGCCCCGGCGGGCCCGCGCCCGTGCGCGATCTGAGCGGCACCTGGGCGGGAGAGTCGTCGGGCGCGGGTGTCGAGCGGCTCGTGCCTCCCGAGAGGAATCCGCCGTTTACGCCGTTGGGCAAGCAGATGTTCGACCGGAACAAGGCGGAAGGCAACGACGTGGTCGTCGCCGACTCGAACGATCCCCACGTGAAATTCTGCGATCCGTTCGGGTTCCCCCGGAACATGAACGACCAGATCCGGTCGATGACCGTTGCGACGCTGCCGAACCGGACGTTCGTGATGCTCAAGTTCATGAACATCTGGCGCGAGATCTGGACGGACGGGCGGACGCTGCCGACCAATTTCAGGAGAGGTGCAGACGCCCACGACCCGACCTACAACGGCTACTCGGTCGGCCGCTGGGAGGACGACTACAACTTCGTGGTCGTGACGACCGGCCTCGTGCCGGAGACCTGGGCCACCGAGGGCGGCCTTCCGCACACCGTGGACGCGAAGGTGACGGAGCGCTTCACCCGCAAGAGCAGGAACGATCTGTCGCTGACGATGACGATGGACGACGCGGCGCTCTACACGAGGCCGATCAGTCTCGGGACGGTGAATTTCCGGTGGATTCCGAGCCAGACGTTTTACGATTTCAGCTGCGTCCCGTCGCTGGTGCAGCGATACTTGAGGGAGATGGCCGATCCGGCGGCCGCCAAGCCCAGTCCTGGAGGTGCACGGTGAAAAGGAAAGTCTTCATACTGGCGGTTCTGTTCGCCGCTCTCGCCGCGACGGCTCCGTCGTTCGCGCATCACGGCGCCGCGGCGTTCAACATGGACGCCCCCGTCGTGTTGAAGGACGCCGTCGTGACGGAGTTCCTCTGGACCAACCCCCACCCGCTCATCAAGGCCGACTTCACCAACGCCAAGGGCGAGGTCGAAAGCTGGACGATGGAGCTCGGCAGCACCGTGTCGGCGCAGCTGATCGGCTGGACCAGGACGACGCTGCAGCCCGGCGACAAGGTCACGCTCTACGTGTGGTAGGCGAAGACGGGCACCACGGTTGGACGCTTCAACAAGGTCGACTTCCCGGACGGCACCACCATGCGCGATACGCAGCGTGGCGGCGACGACGGCGGGCGGGCCGACGGGGGCGTGCGCAATTAATGTAATGGGGTCGGGAGTCATTTTTCGAGGACACTCGTCATGAACCGTGACTGCCCGTGACGAGTGTCCTCGAAAAATGACTCCCGACCCCCTCAAGATCGCCGGCGTGGTGTTCCTCTCCGCGCTGGCCGCTGCGCAGAGCAACGCGCCTCGGTCCCCGTGGAAGTACTACCCCGACGACGTCAGGGCCAACGCTGGCCCCGGTGGGCCGGCGCCGAGGCGGGACCTCACAGGGACATGGGCGGGCCCCAATTCCGGTGCCGGCGTCGCCGAGGGCGGGCGTGGCGGACGGGGCGCGCCACCCTTCACGCCGCTCGGCACGCAGTTGAACGACCGGATGCGGCCGCTCGGCATCTACAGTCCGGCCGGCACCAACGACCCGCACAGCCGCTTCTGCGACCCGCTCGGCTTCCCCCGCAACATGAACGACCAGCTTCGTGGCATGACGATCACGACGCTGCCGGATCGCACCTTCGTCCTGCTCATGTTCATGAACATCTGGCGTGAGATCTGGACCGACGGGCGTGCGCTTCCCACCAATTTCGGCAGAGGGCCGGACGCCCACGATCCCACGTACAACGGCTACTCAGTGGGCCGCTGGGAGGACGACTACACGTTTGTCGTCGAGACGACGGGGATGGCCGCCGAGACCTGGGTGGCCAGGGCCGGCTATCCGCACAGTGTGGACGCGCGGGTGGTGGAACGCTTCCACCGTACGAGCAGGAACGATGTGACCCACACGATGACGATGTACGACCCGAAGCTCTACACCGCCCCGGTGCAGCTCGGCGAATCGCACTTCCGGTGGATTCCGAACCAGGTGCTGTTCGACTTCACCTGCGTCCCGTCGCTGACGCAGCGCTACATCAAGGAGATGGGCGATCCGGCCGGCAGCGATCCGGATGCGGCCCTCCGCGAGCGTCAGCGGTAGAGGCTAGCGCGGTTTCGACTTCTTCGGAGTGTCCGGCTAAAGCCGGACACTCCGACGTTTCAGAAACCGCTCTAGTTGCGCGCCGCCTGCGGCGCCGGCCTGCCGAACCGGGCAGCGTCGATCGCGACGTTCGGCTGCAGCGCCGTGATGTTGAACGTGCCCCGCCCGTTGGTCCAGATGACTTCCCATTTATAGGGGAGCTTCACGCCCACCCCCGGGACGTCGCGGTAGTCGGAGTAGACGACGGTAATCGGCACCGTGCCGACGACCGTTCTCGAATACCGCACGGACCGCACCAGCAGACCGGTCTTCCTGTCGAAATAGAGTTTGACGCGGCCCCGCGCCGCAGTCCGTCCCTCGATCACGTCCACCGGCACGTCGTCGACGGTGAGCGGCGGGAAGCCCGATCGCCAGTCCGTCAGCATCTGTTTGATCTGACCGGGGAACCCCAGTTGCGCGTCGAGGCGCGCGCCGTCGAGGCTCCCGCCCACGAGCGGGAACAGCGTCACAGGCGTGAGGTCGGATGGACCCGCCTGCCAGCCCACGCGCCCGTCAGTGACCGTGACGTTGTCGCCCACGCGCATGTGCACGACGGTCGAGCGCTTGTCCGGGGCCTGGGCGTATACGTCCACCGGCCGCTGCTCGAAATCGGAATCGAATCCGTCGTACGTTCCCTTGGCCGTGTAGCTCGTCAACTTCGCGGCCGCGGCTCCGCCGACGGCCTGGAGGTAGCGGTCCAGCACCTGGTCGGCAGTGAGCGTCGGCCGCCCCGTGCCGGGCGCGAGCGGCTCGATTTCGTCGGGATCCTCCTCCGGCGGCTCGGAGTACTGCAGCGCCAGGCTCGGGACCGCCTTTGGCCGCTGGTTGCCGCGATGGCAGGTGAAGCAGGTGATGACGGGAGCGCCGCCGAAGTTCGCCTTGTTGATCGCGTTCACCATCCGGATCATCCGGCGGCTCGTCGTCTTGAGCGGGCTGTCGAGCGCGTAGTTGGCCCAGCTGCTGCCGCTGGCCTCACCGTGGCAGTCCGAGCAGTTCAACGCCAGCGCGGCGGCGAAGAACCCCATCGTCTCCATGAATTCCTTGACGGGGATCCCGCGCAGCTCGCGGACGTCCTTGAATGCCTGCTCCGATATCTGCACCTGCTGTGCCTGACCGCGAGCGACCGTCGCTCCCAGCGCGCAGACCATCAGCAGTGCAGCCAGCCACTGGCCCCATGCCCTCGTCACACTCATAGCGGGGAATATACCCGGCGACGCCAGGCGGCGCAATGCGAAGAAATCCGCGTCACTTCCACTCTCCACTTTCCACTTTCTACTTCTCCACTTTCTCGTAGACCGTGACGGTCTTCGCCTCGCGGCCCTGCGCGTCGCGCCCGACGGTGATCGTCGTGATCGTGCGGCCGTCAGGTGCGACTGCGGTTCGCGACGAGGCAGCGACGCGGCCGTCCATCCTCGCCACGATGTCGTAGGTGCGGTCGTCGATCCGCGTGTAGGCGTAGGTGACGTGCTCCTCGAGCCCCTGCACCGGGTACTCGCGTCCGTCGAACGCTCCGTCCCATTCCATGTGGATGACGCCGCCGCGCGGACGGACCATCTCGTAGATCACGCGGACGCCGCCGCCCAGCCGTTCGATCGTGAACATCGCGCGCGTGTAGGGAGGCGGGCCGGGGCTGTAGGCGGACTGTTCGACGTTGAGCCGCCACTCTCCGAGCCAGGGTTCGTAGTCTTGAGCAGCCGCCGTCGCTGGCAACGCCAGGACGGCGGCACACAGGATGACGCGGGAGATCACCGGCTGCTGACGCTGGCCGCCGCGCGCCGGTTGGCGAAGAGCGCGAGGTCGACGGCCTCCGCCATCGCGCGGTAGCCGGCGTCGCCGGGGTGCAGCTTGTCGCCCGAGTCGTACTGACTCAGGAACCGCGTGGGGTCGTTCGGGTCGCGCGTCGCCGCGTCGAAGTCGATCACCCCGTCGTAGGCGCCGCCGGTGCGGATCCAGCGGTTCAGCGCCTGGCGCTTGGCCTCGCCCGTCTGCGTGAAGTAGCCGGCGCCCTCGAACGGCGTCAGCGTGGCGCCGATGATCGTCAGGCCGCGCGCGTGCGCGCGGGCGATGAGCTGCTTGTGGCCGGCGATCAGGTCGTCGGCGGTCGGCGTCGGGTTATTGCCCGCGATGCCGATGTCGTTGATGCCCTCGAGCACGACGACGTGCGTCACGCCCGGCTGACTGAGCACGTGCCGCTCGAACCGCGCGAGCGCGTTGATGCCGGCATTGGGGGCGCCTTCGCTCAGCACGCGATTTCCGCTGATGCCCGCGTTCAGTACGGCCAGCGGACGCGGCGACGAGAGCAGTCGCTGCGCGAGGATGTTCGGCCACCGGTTGTTGGTGTCCGGCGTGGAGCGCGCGCCGTCGGTGATCGAGTCGCCAAACGTCACGATCGCGCCCATGGTCTCCGGCGCGGTGACGTGCATGCCGGCGAGCACGATGTAGTTCTGCAGCGTGGCGACCGTGGGGAAGGTGGCGGCGCCGGTGAAGTTGCCGGTGCCCGAGACATAGTTGGTCTGCAGCCCGGCGTTGTGCACCGCCAGCGGCGACGGCGTGTTGGTCGTGCCCGGCAGATACAGATCGACGGCGACGTCCGCCATCGGCGCCACGGCGAGGTCCACCGCGTCGCTGACCAGAATCGCCCCCGCCGGAATCGCCATCGTCGGCTGTCCGCTGAAGGTGAGCGGCCGTCCGCCGGCAGCGATCGAGGAGTCCGTGCCGCGCAGCGCGATGTGCGCGGCGCCGATCGTCAGCGGCGCGGTGCCGTAGGCGTTGCTGACGACCACCCGCACGCGGCGGCCGCCGATGCTGACGCGGGCGACCTGCCGCAGCGTCTGGTTGGTGACATGCATGAAGGGCGGCGGCTGCGGAGCGGGCTGCGCTCCGGGCGGCGCCGCGGGAGGCGCCGGCGGCGTCTGCGGCCGTGCGACGTCCGCGGTGGCCCAGGTGCCGACCCAGTGGTCGCCGGACTGCTGCGCCGGCAGCGGCAGCGACAGCAGGAGCAGGGCCGCGACGACGAACACGGCGCGCACGCGGGTGCCAGCGTTCATGGACACTCCTCCTTGTTTGCTTGTTACGCGGGAGGCGGAAGGGCGACGAGCTCGCCGACCATCAGGTCCGGCATGCCGTCGTGGTAGTTCGGGATGTCTCCGAGGATCTGCGGCATGCGGGGATCCGCCATCGCGCTCTGCAGCGCCGTCGTGGACGTGAAGTGGGCCGTGAACATGACCTGGTACGGCGGCTGCGATCCGTCCGGGTTCGGTCCGAGTCTCACGACCTCGATGCTCGTGACCCCGTGCGGTCCCATGATGCCGCCCGCCAGCGGCAGATGCTTCGACATGTAATACGCCTCGTCGAACCGCACACCGCTCTTGTAGCAGACCCTGAGCACGGCCATGAACGTCTCCTAAACAACGGTTCCGGGCGGAATCACGGCGCCCTTCGGGACCACGATGATACCCCCGCGGATGTGGAATCCGCTGCCATCGGCCTCCTGCACGCCGCGCTCGTTGGTGAGCCGCGCGCCGTCGCCGATGCGCGCGTTCTTGTCGATGATCACGCGATCGAGCACGACGTCGCGCCCGATGCCGAGCGCGGGCATCCCGTCCAGCGGCGCGCCGTCTTCATAGAAATCGGCGCCAAGCAGGACCGAGCGCGAGATCTTCGCGCCCGAGTGCACGTGCGTGCGGACGCCGAGGACCGACTCGCCCACGGTGCAGCGGTCGAGAAAGCACCCGTCGGCGACGATCGAGGTCGCCAGCTGGCAGTCGGTGAGGCGCGAGCCGGGCAGGTGCCGCAGGTGCGTGTAGATGGGCCGCTTGGGGTCCCAGAAGCGGAACGGCGCCATCGGACGGCCGAGCATCACGTTCGCCTCGTAGAACGACTCGATGGTGCCGACATCCGCCCAGTAGCCGCGATACAGGTACGGCCGGACGCGGTACGTGTCCAGCGCGCCCGGGATGAGCTCGCGGCCGAAGTCGTGCCCGGCCTCGCGGGCCACCATGTCGAGCAGCACCTGCCGGGAGAACACGTAGACGCCCATCGACGCCATGAACGGCTTGTCGTCGGTGTGCTGCGCGAAGGTGGCGCCCGGCGGAATGCTCCGGCCGATGTGCTGCAGGCGATCCAGCTTCGGCTTCTCCTCGAAGGCGACGATGCGGCCGCTGGCGTCGAAGCGGAAGACGCCCATCTGCGTCGCCGTGTCGGGATCCACCGGCTGCGCCGCAATGGTGACGTCGGCGTGCCGGTCCTTGTGCGCGTCGATGAGCTCCGTGTAGTCCATCCGGTACAGGTGGTCGCCGGCGAGGATGAGGTAGTAGTCCGCGTCGTGCTGCGAGAAGTGGCGCACCGCCTGGCGCACCGCGTCGGCCGTGCCCTGGTACCAGTTCGGGTTGTCGGGCGTCTGCTCGGCCGCCAGGATCTCCACGAACCCGCCGGAGAAGCGGTCGAGCTGGTAGGTGTTCGAGATGTGACGGTTGAGTGACGCGGAATTGAACTGCGTCAGCACGAAGATGCGGCGGATGTCGGCGTGCAGGCACCCGCTGATCGAGACGTCGATCAACCGGTACTTCCCGCCGATCGGCACGGCAGGCTTCGAGCGGGTGGCGGTGAGCGGAAACAGGCGGCTTCCCTGGCCGCCGCCCAGAATGATGGCAAGCGTGTCGGCGGTCATCGCGTACATGGCGGCTACAGCAAAGGCGCGGCCCGCCTAGTCTATAGGCTAGAGCGGTTTCTGAAACGTCGTAGTGTCCGGCTTTAGCCGGACCAAGTTGATCGGCACCGCCGTGTCTGGTCCGGCTAGAGCCGGACACTACGAAGAAGTCGAAACCGCGCTAGCGGACGGCGGGACGGTACAGCTCGAAGTTGCCGTCGATCGCGACGAGCTGCAGCCGGTAGGCGCGGAGGGCGAAGTCGCGCAGCGCGGGCGGCGTCCGCGCGCGGTCGATGACGACGAAGGCGACCTTGGCGAGCTCGGCGAAGAGCGGGCCCTCCGCGGCGAGCGTCCGCGCCCGGGACGGGTCGAGCTCCTTGCCCTCGCTCAGCCAGATGAGCGCGTCGAGCATGCCGTCGCTGCGGATCTCGGAGACGCGGCGTCGGGACACGCGGGAGAGGTACCCGCCGATGAGGCGCTTGCCGTGCGCCGTCTGGAAGTACTGCGAGCGCGCGGTGAAGTTGCCGGCGCTGGTCGTGCCGTCACGCACGCCGAAGGGGAGCTCGAGGACGCGGACGTCGGCCGGCGCCGCCGCGACGTGACGGTAGATGCCGGGAATGGCGGCGGAGTAGAGCGGTCGCGGCGCGGGGAGCAGCTCGAACACCAGCAGCGCGCCCACCGTGGCGAGCAGCGCCCGCCGCCGCGCCGGCCAGCGCGTCCCGATCCAGTAGAGGGCGCAGCCGAAGAGGACCGCCAGCGCGAGCATCAGCATCACGGTGAAACGCCCCGGCGTGCGGGCGAGGCCGATGACGGGGACGTAGCGCAGGAACGCCCACGGCCCTGGCAGCTGTGTGTTGACGCCGGCCACGTGCACGAACGGGCCCAGCGCCAGCGCGCCGAAGACGACCGCAAAGCCGGCCCAGAGCCGCGGGAGGCGCCAGCCCGCGCGCCAGGCGACGGCAATCGTGATCAGCGCGACGAAGGTCAGCGACGCCACGTTCTCGAAGTAGGCGTCCGGCCGCGGCGTGAGCCACTGGCGCACGGCGCCCGGCGTCAGCGGATGGTTCGGGTTCGGCAGCACGAGCGCCACGAGGTCCACCCCGGGCGGGCTGCTGCGCCAGAAGATTTGCTGCGAGTCCCAGGCGTTCTGCGAGACGCGCTCCCCGACCGCGTACAGCACCGGCGACAGCAGGAGCGCGCAGAACGTTCCCGCCACGGCGGTCACGCGCGCCACGCGCCACGCGTCCTCCCTCGCAATGGGGATCAGGACCGCGCGGTAGGACCAGGCGATCCGCGCGGCGCCCAGCGCGGTGAGCGCGAGCATCGGCGTATACAGGCTGCGCATGCTGGCGACACGCCCGAGGAACGTGAACTGCCACCCGCCGGTGATGGCCATCGACAGTGCCAGCCCGCCGACGCAGAACAGCAGCACGTCCAGCGTCCACGCGATGGCGCGCCCGCGCTCGTGCGGCCGCCGCTCCACGCCCACGGTGCGCGCCAGCAGGAAGAGCGCCGCCGCGACGACGCAGTAGACCGCGTAGTACACGTCGCTGCTGGCCGCCCACCAGACCGTGGCGCCCAGCGCGAACGCGTCGCGCAGCCGCTGGCGCTCCGCGGTGCGCAGCAGCAGGAGCATGAAGATCGCCACCGGCGCGGCCGCGACGAGGCTGAAGTGCGCGCCGCCGCGGGTGGCGAGCACCGGGCTCCACGCAAAGAGCAGCCCGGCGAGCCAGGACTCCGCCGCGCGCCCGGTGACGTGGCGCACCAGCAGAAACCCGCAATACCCCGTCAGCACGGTCATCAACAGGTAGACGATGTTGAACGTGGCGACGACGCCGAGCCAGCCGACGAGCGGCAGCGCGATGACGTTCTGGAACGCCGTGTAGTTATGCAGGCTGAGATTCGCGCGGCGGCCGAGCGAGAAGATCTGGTCGGTGAAATACGGAAGGCTGCGGTGCTCGAGGACCTCGTGCTGGAACACCCACTGGTTCCAGACGTACACCCCCGTGTCCCCGGCGGGGGAGCCGGTCAGGTGCGTGCCGAGGTTCGGCGCGAGCGGCCACGTGAAGACGAACGCGATGACCGCGTAGCCGAGCAACGCGCAGAGATGCGGTCGCCACCGGCCGGATTGTTCCATGAACAGGGGTTCGGCGGGGCGAAGCGTATCATCTTCTGTCTGACAGCAAAAGCAGGCGTTCCAGTGTCTCCGGCTCCGCCGGCTTGGTCAGGTGGTGGTCGAACCCTGCCTCGCGCGCGCGGCGCTGGTCTTCCTCCTGCCCCCAGCCGGTGAGCGCGACGAGCCGCACGTCGGGCCCGAGCGCGGCCCGGATCTCCCGCGCGGCCTGGTAGCCGTCCATGCGCGGCATGCCGATGTCGAGCAGCGCGACGTCGGGCTGATATTCCTTGGCCAGCGCCACCGCCTGGACCCCGTCGGCCGCGACCCGCACGTCGTGCCCCATGCGCTCGAGCATGACGCGCAGCATCTCCGCCGCGTCCGGGATGTCCTCGGCAATCAGGATCCGCCGGGGCGTGACCGGGTCGCCGGTCGGCGCCGCCGCCGGCGTCACGGCGTCGCCCGCCGCGGCGCTGAGCGGCAGCCGGACGACGAACGTCGAGCCGCGGCCGGCGCCCGCGCTGGACGCTTCGATCGTCCCCCCGTGCAGCTCGATGAGGCGCCGCGCCAGCGTGAGGCCGATGCCGAGGCCGCCCTCGGCGCGCTCGATCGACTCGTCGAGCTGCGCGAACATGTCGAAGATGCGCGGCAGCGCCTGCGGCGAGATGCCGACGCCGGTGTCGCGGACCAGCACGACGGCCGTCCCCTGATCCTCGACGGCGTGGATCGTGATGCGGCCCCCGCGGCCGGTGTATTTCACCGCGTTGTGCAGCAGGTTGGCGAACGCCTGCGCGATGCGCGTCAGATCCGCCTCGACCCAGAGCGGCTCGTCCGGCAGCCTGCAGATCAGGCGGTGCGCCGCCGCGTCGATGAGCGGCTGCGTCGTCTCGAGGGCGCTGTGGACGGCGCTTCGCAAGTCGAGGCGCTGCCGGCGCAGGTCGATGCGGTTGCGCGTCATGCGCGACACGTCCAGCAGGTCGTCGGTCAGCCGCACCAGCTGCTGTAACTGCCGCTGCATCGTCTGGCAGGCGATGCGCCGCGTGTCGTCGTCACCGGCGAGCTGGAGGACGTCCAGCGCGTCGCGGATCAGCGCCAGCGGGCTGCGCAGCTCGTGGGACAGCGTGGCGAGGAATTCGTCCTTGCGGCGGTCGGTCTCGCGCCGCAGGTCCTCGGCGCGCGTGCGCTCGGTGAGGTCCACGCAGACGCTGACGCAGCCCGCGATGGTCCCGTGCAGGTCGTAGAGCGGCTCGACGTCGTTCTGGACGTACATCACGGTGCCGTCGGCGCGGACGATCTCGATGTCGTTGCTCACCCGCGTGCGGTGCGCGATGGCATACTGCATCGGCAGCTCATCGGACGGGACGTCCATGCCGTTGCGCTGAATCTTGTACGGCGGCTCCTCGCCCGGCCGCGGCGCCAGGGAGATGTTCACCCCGGGCGGGACGCCGAGCAGGCGCGACAGCGCCGCGTTGGCCGTAACGAACCGGCACTCCGCGTCGTGCGCCACCGCGATCGGCACCGGGGCGCGCGACACCAGCGACTCCAGCGTGTGGAGCCGGTTGCGCAGCTCCCCGGGGTCGGCGGTGTCGAGCGGGCCGAAGAGGGTAAACGGGGTGGTCACGGTGCCGTGCTCAGGTCGGCGGGAGAACCGCCATTGTCTTCCAATCGGCCTCGGGCGGACGTTCTGTAGCATTATGTAGCTCTGTCATCCCACGGCCGACATTCCGCGCTCTTCCCGCTCACGATTACCGCGCTCGGCGTCGTGTTCGGCGACATCGGGACGAGCCCGCTGTATGCGATGCGCGAATGCTTCTTCGGGCCGCACGCCGTCCCGCCCACGTACGAGAACGTCCTCGGCGTCCTGTCGCTCATCCTCTACTCGCTGCTCCTCATCGTCGCCTTCAAGTACATCGTGCTCGTGATGCGCGCCGACAACCAGGGCGAGGGCGGCATCCTGGCGCTGATGTCGCTCGTCCCGCGCCCGAGCGGGTCGGTGCTGGTCCTGCTCGGCATCTTCGGCGCGGCGCTGCTCTACGGCGACGGAATGATCACGCCCGCGATCACCGTGCTGGGCGCGATCGAAGGCCTGCAGGCGGTGACGCCGGTCTTCGAGCCGTGGGTCGTGCCCATCTCGGTCGCCATCCTCGTCGTCCTGTTCACGATCCAGAAGTACGGCACGCACCGGGTGGGCGGCCTGTTCGGGCCGATTATGGTCGTCTGGTTCGTGACGCTGACCGTGCTCGGGCTGCGCTGGGTCGTCCAGGTGCCGCAGGTGTTCGGCGCGATCGATCCGCGGCACGCGTTCACGTTCCTTTCCGCGAACGGCTGGACCGGGTTCGCGGTGCTCGGTGCCGTGTTCCTGTCCGTCACGGGCGCCGAGGCGCTCTATGCCGACATGGGGCACTTCGGCCGCCGTCCGATCCGGACGGCGTGGTTCGCGTGCGTGCTGCCGGCGCTCGTGATCAACTACTTCGGCCAGGGGGCGCTGCTGCTCGTGCAGCCGGGCGCGGCGCCGCAGGTGTTCTTCCGGCTCGCGCCGCAGTGGGCGCTGCTGCCGCTGGTCGGGCTCTCGACGGCGGCGGCCATCATCGCCTCGCAGGCGCTCATCTCCGGCGCCTTCTCGCTGACCCGCCAGGCGATTCAGCTCGGCTACGTCCCGCGCCTCGACATCGACCACACGTCGGCACGGACGATGGGGCAGGTGTACGTGCCGCAGGTGAACTGGGCGCTGATGATCAGCACGATTGCGATGGTGATCGGCTTCGGGTCGTCGAGCCGGCTGGCCGCCGCCTACGGCATCGCGGTCAACATCGACATGGTGCTCACCGCCACGCTGCTGTACGTCGTCGCCACCGAGCGGTGGAAGTGGCCGAAGGCGCCGATGGCGGCGCTGACCGCGGCGTTTCTCGTCGTGGACTTCGCGTTCTTCGGCGCCAACCTCGTCAAGTTCCTGCAGGGCGGCTGGGTGGCGATCGTCATCGGCATCGCGCTCTTCACGGCGATGACCACGTGGAAGACGGGACGGCGGCTGGTGGCGGAGCGGCTGACCGCGCGCGCGACGCCGCTCGAGGACTTCTGCGCGGTGATCGCCAGCACGCCGCCGCAGCGGGTCTCCGGGACCGCCGTGTTCATGACCGCGCAGCCGCAGGGCACGCCGCCGGCGCTGGCGCACAACGTCCGCTACAACAAGGTGCTGCACGAGCACGTCATCATCCTCACCGTGCGGACCACGTCCACGCCGCACGTGAACTCCGACGCGCGCGTCGACGTGGAGCCGCTCGGCCACGGGATCTTCAACGTGCGCGTGCGCTACGGCTTCATGGAGGATCCCGACGTGCCGCACGCGCTCGGGCTGGCGCGGGCCCTCGGCGCGGAGATGGACGAAGACGACGTGACGTATTTCCTGGGTCGCGAGACGATCATCCCGACCAGGCGGCGCGGCATGGCGCTCTGGCGCGAGAAGCTGTTCGTGGTGATGACGCGCAACGCGGCGCGGGCGACCGCGTTCTTCCGCCTTCCCACCGAGCGCGTGGTCGAGCTCGGCGTACAGGTCGAGGTGTAAGGACCGAGCCGATCAGCTCAGATCGGCGTTGCTCATCTCGAACGTCTCGGCGGTTTCGACGGGCTGCGCCCGCTCCTGATTGGGCCGCGTGGAAGGCGCCGTCTCCCGGGTGCGGACGGCTCTCTTGCGCGTCTTCGTCCTGGGAGCCGCCGCGGCCTTGCGTGGCGGCGTCTTCTCGACAGCCGGCGCCGCGGCTTTCTCGGCTTTCTTCGCGTTCGCGGCTGTCGCGGCACGCGCCTTGGCCGCGCGCTTCTGCTGTTTTTCTGCGCGCGCGAGCGCCTTGCGCGCCGCCTGCGCCGCCTTGCGCGCCTTGCGCGCGAGCTTGCTCGCCTTCTTGAACGCCTTCTTTGCCTGCTTGGCGTCTTTGCGCGCTGTCGCTTCGTCGCGCTCCGCAACGTCCAGCCGCGCGCGCGCCGTACGAACGTCCGAATTCACCTCAGGCATCCGCGGAGCATAGTGCCAAAGCGCGGTCGCCGGCAATCGACGCGGCGACGTGACATCCTGTGTACACGGCCGTCAGCGCATGATGCCGAGGAAGAACAGGACGAGCTCGAAGACGAGAATCCCCACGATCGCCAGCTCGAGCAGCTCGCCGCGCGCCATCGACGTCTGCTCGACGGCGAAGCGGTAGATGTCGTCCAGCGTCTGCAGCTTCTCGCGCACGTTGGCTTTCCACTGCTCGAGGCCGAGCCGCGCGGCCACCAGCGTGAAGAGCCTGGCCGCGTAGACGTCGCCGGCGATCTTCAGCGCGTTCTCGGTCTTGTCGGTGAGGGCGTTGACGTCGATGAAGAGCGAGTGCACCTGCCGCGCCGCGCGCGTGAAGCGGCGGCCGAACCACCCGCCCACGCTGCGCGGGCGCTCGAGCTCCGCATAGATGCGGGCGAGCCGCGCGTCGAGGAGCTGGTCGTAGTAGCGGAACTCGAGCAGCTGCGAGTTGGCGAACTCGAGGATTTCGAGGACGCCGTGCGCGCCGGCCTCCGTGTCGTAGACGAACGCCGCGCTCCACGTCGGCACCACGAGGTCCGTCGTCAGGTAGGAGATGCGGTGGCGCAGGACTTCGTCCCGCTCCTGCGGGCTGAGCGGCTCGCGCTCGCCGCGCAGCACCTGCGCCAGCGTGGCGCCGTGCGCGTCGAGGATGGCGTCGGCCGTGGCCGCGCCGGGCATGTCCGTCACGACGAACACGAGGTAGTCCTCGGACAGGAACTCGGTGCGCGGCTTGTCGAGCGCGGGGCGCACCCGCTCGACGAGCGCGCGGCACGCCGCCTCAGCCTTCTGTGCCAGCTCCGCATCGTCGTGCCAGCGCTCGGCCAGCCTGCGCACGTCTTCCCACGTGCCGGGCAGGGGGCGTGTGAGCGCCAGCGAGACGACGCCGTACGCGAACGCCTTGAAGCGGACCTGCCAGCCGTCGAGCAGGGGGAGGTCGATCGCGCGCCCGTCGATCGCCACCGGCGGCTGCGCGTACTGCACGTAGGGCGGCGCGGGCGGCTTGGGCGCCATCCGCGCGGGCGTGGACGAAATCAGCCGGCCGACGGCGTCGAGGTCGATCGCCTCTGCCACGTCATAGAGAAAGAAGCCGGTGACCCACCCGGACGCGATCACGCGTCTACAGCTCGCGCAGCGCCGACGAGATGGGCAGCCGGGCCGCGCGGACGGCCGGCAGCAGCCCGCCGACCAGTCCCATCAGCAGCGCGTAGAACAGGCCCGTCGCCAGCAGCGACGGCGTCACGCGGAACGCGAACGCCACCTGGCTGAACGTCTGGAAGTTCATCGTCGAGGTCTGATAACCGTTGAACGCCAGGTAGGCGGCGGCGCCGCCGATGACGCCGCCGATCGCGCCAAGCCCGAGCGACTCGGCCAGGACCGACACGAGGACGGACGCGGTGTTGAAGCCGAGCGCGCGCAGCGTGGCAATCTCTCGCGCGCGCGTGGCCACGGCGGTATACATCGTGAGGATGGCGCCGAAGATCGCGCCGATGCCCATCAGCGCGGCGATGCCGAACCCGATCGATCGAATCAGCGTCGTCATCGCCACCGACTGCGCCCGGTAGTACTCGCTCTCGCGGCGGATGGCGAGGTTGACCTGCGGGTTGGACGTCAGCCAGTCGCGGAACGTGTCGAACGAGCCGGGTGACTCGAGCTGGACGAGTACCGACTGATAGGTGTTGCCGCGCCGGTAGGCGCCCTGCAGCGTGCGGACGTCGGCCCAGACCTCCGTTTCCGCCACGCCGCCGTCGGCCTCGAAGATGCCGACGACCGGCCAGCGGTTCTGGCCCGACACGATGGTGTCGCCCAGGCGCATGTTGACGAACTGCCCGCTCGCCGCGCGCCCGACGATGACCTCGTTGGTGCCGAACTGCAGCATGCGCCCCTCGACGATGGAGACTTCGTCGCGGAGCGTGACGCCCGCCGGCTCGACGCCGCGCATCGGCACGTTGGCCGATCCGTCGGGCGCCGATCGCTTGGGGATGTCGAGCATCACGTACAGCTCGGCGGAGGTCAGTGCCCCCGCGCCTTCGCGGCGGATGCCCGGCGCCTGCCTGATGACGTCGACCGCGGGTCCGTCGAGTCCGCTCGTCATCTCGGTGTCGGCGCCGCTCCGCAAGACCAGCGCGCGGTCCGGGGCCCCGGATCCCTCCATCGCCGCCGCGAACCCGGCGCCGATCGACAGCACCGAGACGAAGACCACGACGACGCCGGCGATGCCGACGATCGCCACCGCCGACGAGCTGAGGCGCCCCGGGACCGTCCGCAGGTTCAGCGCGATGACCGCTGCCGTCTGTGCCAGCCACCGCACGATCAGACCCTCCTGAGCGCGTCGGTGATGCGCAGGCGCATCGCGCCGAGCGCCGGCGCCGCGCCGGCCAGCAGTCCCATCGCGGCCATGAGCGCCACCCCGATCGCGATGTCGCGCGGCGGCAGGGTGAACAGCGGCAGCAGGCCGCCGGTCGGATCGCCCTGCCGCACGAACAGCCACGCGGCCGCCAGCCCGAGCCCGCCGCCGACGAGCACGACGAAGAACGATTCGGCGAGGACGAGCGCGAGGATGGTGCCGCCGCTGAAGCCGAGCGTCTTCAGCACGGCCAGCTCGCTCGTGCGCTCACGCACCGATTGCGCCATGGTGCTGGCGGCGACGAGCCCGAACATGAAGAGCACGACCGAGGAGATCGCGATCATGATGGCGCCGATGTCCCCGATCTGCGTGGCGAATCCCTCGATGAACCCTTTCTCGGTCGTGGTCTTCGTCTCGGCGGGCGAGTTGGCGAACATCTCGTCGAACGTGCGGCTGAGCGCGACCGCCTGCGACGGGTCCGCAATCTTCACGACGTACCACCCGACCAGCCCCTCGCCGACGGCGCGGTTCTCGTCCAGGTAGTCGTAGCGGAAGAAGAACTGCGTCTTGTCCACGCCCTCGTCAGCGTCGTAGATGCCGCGGATGTTGAAATCCCAGACCTGCCCCTGCTTCGGCTGCCAGATGGTGCCGATGAGCGGGACGCGATCGCCCACCGACCAGCCGAAGCGGTTGGCGAGATCGCGGCCGACGAGCGCGCCCTGGCGATCGGCGAGCCAGGCCGCGACCTGGTCGGGCGGCACCCGGAACTCGGGGTAGATCTCGAGGAACGCCTCAGGCTCGACGGCGATGTTCGCGAAGAAGTTCGAGGGGTCCTGGTAGATCCCGTTGAACCACGTCTGGTGCGTCGCCCGCGAGACGCCCGGCGTGGCCTGCAGGCGCGCCAGGTACGAGTAGGGCAGCGGCATGATCAGGCTGACCTTGTGGATCAGGATCAGGCGATCGAGGCCGGCGATGTCCACGCCGAGGCTGAACGCCGCCTTGATCGTCATCAGCAGCCCGAAGAGCAGAAACGCGACGAAGAGCGACAGCAGCGTGAACGTCGTGCGGAACTTGCGGCGCCAGACGTTCTTCCAGATGAGCGGCAGGAACTTCATGGCTGTCCGTTCCCCGCCAGCACGCCCTTGTCGAGATGCAGCGTGCGGCGCGCCCGCTCGGCGGCGTGCGGATCGTGCGTCACCATCACGATCGTCTTGCCGTGATCGCGGTTGAGCGCCTGCAGGAGATCGAGGATCTCGTCCCCGGCCTTGCGATCGAGGTCGCCGGTCGGCTCGTCGCAGAGCAGGAGCGTGGGATCGGTGACGATCGCCCGCGCGATGCCGACGCGCTGTTCCTGGCCGCCGGAGAGCTGCCGCGGGTAGTGCTTCGCGCGGTCCGCAAGCCCGACCACCTTGAGCGCGATGCCGACGCGGTGCCGCCGGTCGGCCTTGCCGAGGCGCGTGAGGAGCAGCGGCAGCTCGACGTTCTTTTCCGCCGTGAGCACCGGCAGCAGGTTGTAGAGCTGGAAGACGAAGCCGACGTGCTGCGCGCGCCAGCGCGACAACTGCGCGCCGCCGAGCGAATTGAGGCGCACGCCGGCCACGTCCACGTCGCCGCCCGTGGGCGTATCGAGCCCGCCGAGAAGATTGAGCAGCGTCGTCTTGCCCGATCCCGACGGTCCCATCAGCGCCAGGAAGTCCCCCCGCGGGATGTCGAGGTTGACGCCCTTGAGCACCTCGATGCGCTCGCTGCCGCGCGTGAAGTGCTTCTGCACGTTGCGTATCTGGACGAGTGTCTGTTCGCTCATGTCAGTCGGGTGTGACGACCCGCGCACCGCTCGCGAGCGTTGGCGGGGGAGAGACGACGACGCGTTCACCGCCGGTGAGGCCGGCGACGACTTCCACCCGGCCGCCGTCCGCACCGCCGACGCCGATGGCGCGCCGGTCCACGACACCCTCGCCGGAGACGACGAAGACGTAGGACTGGTTCCCGTCGGCGGCGATTGCCGCCTTCGGCACGAGCGCCACGGGGCGGGCGGCGGGCGCCTCCGGGGCGGCGGCATCGCGCAGGAAGGTCACCTTCACGCCCATGTCCGGCAGGATGCGCGCGTCGAGCTGGTTGAAGGCCACGCGCACGAGCACCGTGGCCTTCTGCCGATCGGCGGTCGGCACCGTCGTGATCACGCGGGCTGGAATGGGCGACTCGGGATAGGCGTCCAGCGCGGCGGTCACGTCCTGTCCCGGCTTGACGCGGCCGATGTACGCCTCGTTGACGTCCACTTCGATCTCGAGCGACTCCATGTCCACGATCGTGCAGATGCCGGTGCGCGTGAAGCCGCCGCCGGCCGACACCGGCGACACCGTCTCGCCGGGCTGCGCGTCCTTGGAGATCGCCACGCCGCTGAACGGCGCGCGGATGACCGTGTCGTCGAGGTTCGTCTTCGCGAGCGCGGCCTGCTGCTCGGCGACGCGGACCTGCTCGCGCGCCGCCAGGATGCGGGCGTCGAAGGTGTCCACCTGCGCCTGGGCGGCTTCGACCTCGGCCTGCGTGGAGATGCCGGCGGCGATGAGCCGTGTCACGCGCGTGAGCGTGAGCTGCGCCTCCTTCAGCCGGACTTCGTTCTCGCGCACGCTGCGCTGCGCCGCCGCCACCTGCGCCTCGGCCAGCGACAGCGCCGCCCGCAGCGCGGCATCGTCCAGGCGCGCGAGCACCTGGCCGCTGCGCACGGCCATGCCTTCCTCGACGTTGACCTCGACCAGCTTGCCGGTGATCTTGGACGCCACGGTGGCGCGGCGCCGGGCGGTGACGTAGCCGGCCGCGTTGAGCACGGCCGCCTGCGCGCCGGCCGCGCGGGCGGTGACCGTCGCCGTCTCGACTTCGATGGGGCGCTCGCGCGTGAGCCAGGGGTACGCGGCGGCGCCGGCCGCACCGGCGACGATGAGGACTATCAGCCACAGCACCCAGCGGCGGGCGGGGCGCTCGGGCGGCCGCTCGATGCGCAGGGCGGCGAGGTCGTCTGTGAGATCAGCCATGGCGTCCGATCATTACTATAGACGCCCGACGGCCGCCACCGCGTCCGTCGGGAGATCGACTATCGAGGGAACTGATCAGGATTGTCCGTGAACAGCGCGTCCACCTCGAGCTCGGCCATGTAGTAGCGCATCTCGTCGCGGACCGTGGGGAAGCGCGTCTGCGCGCCCCGCGTGGTGAACGTGTACGGCGTCACCGTCAGCCCGGCGGCGTGCGCCATCGAGACCACCTCAGGCCGCCCGTCGAGCAGCAGCTTGCTCGGGCCGATGCCGGTGGCGAACCGCGCGGCCTCGGCCAGCCCGTCCCGCGACAGCCACCGCGCGCCGTCGCGCGGCTCGATGAGGAACGTCCGCGGGATGGCGTGGAGCTCCTTCGCCAGCGTGCGCAGCGGCCCCTCGTCGACCGCGGCGGTGGTGTCGAAGCTGCGGCTGTTCGGCTCCAGCCTCGAGAAGGACGGCGGCTGGAAGGTCTTCAGCTACGTCGTGGATGACTAGCGCGGTTTCTGAAACGTCGTAGTGTCCGGCTTTAGCCGGACCAAGTTGATCGGCACCGCCGTGTGTGGTCCGGCTAAAGCCGGACACGACGAAGAAGTCGAAACCGCGCTAGCGGGGGAGCCGTTTCCTCATGACGATGGCGGAGGCCGGGCAGACCGACCGGAATTCGACCGACTCCTGCACCGAGGCCGGCACCTCTTCGCGGGATATCGCGGTGAACCCGAACCGCGGAAAGAACCCTTCCGCGGTTTCCGTCAGAAGGTAGACGGCGGGCAGCTCGCACTGACGCGCCATCTCGAGCGCCGCCTCGGTGAGCTGATGGCCGAGGCGGCGTCCCTGCCACTGAGCATCCACCACGACGGATCGAAGCAGCCCTCCGCCGCTGTAACACTCGAGTGCCGCCGCGCCGATCACGCGGCCGTCGTGCCTGGCGACGACCATCGTCTCGACGTGATCGCGGACGCCGTCGAGCGGGAGGTGCTCGCGTTCGAGCAGCCGCTCGACATCCGGCAGGTCCGCGCGGGTGGCTCGTTCGACGGTCATGACGTCCGGGGGGCGCAGCAGGCCCCGCCCCTCCCCGACGGCAGGACGTAGAGCTCGCCGAAGGCGCGCTTGAACTGCGCGCGGTCCCTGGTCGTTGTCGGGACGCGCCCGAGCGCTTCGACGGCCGCGTCCACGACCTTCTGGACGGCCGGCGGCAGCGACGCGGCCACGCGGTAGTGCATCCAGACGCCGTCACGCCGCGCGACGACGAGCCCCGACCTGCGCAGATAGGCGAGATGCCGGGAGACCGTCGGCTGCGGCAGACCGAGGGTGTCGTGCATGTGGCAGACGCAGACCTCGTTGTTGCCGAGCAGCGCGAGAATCCGCAGCCGCGTCGTGTCCGCGAGCGCCTTGAAGACCGCTTCCAGCTCCTTCATATATTCGCCTTGACAAATATACTACGCCCTAATACATTTGCACAAGCGAATATAAAGGAGACGCGATGGATGGAGTGAAGGACGTCGTGCAGCAGAAATACGGGGAGGCTGCGCGCCAGGCGATGAAGGGACTCAAGGCGGACTGCGGCTGCGACACAGACGGGTGCTGCAGCGGGATCACATCGGGGCTGTACGACGACGCTCAGGCCTCGGAGGTGCCCGGCGCGGCACTCCTGGCGTCGCTCGGCTGCGGCAACCCGACGGCGCTGGCGGAGCTGAAGGCCGGCGAGGTCGTGCTGGACCTTGGCTCCGGCGGTGGCATCGACGTGCTGCTGTCGGCGCGGCGGGTCGGCCCGACCGGCATGGCCTACGGGCTGGACATGACGGACGAGATGCTGGCGCTCGCCCGCGAGAACCAGCGGGAGGCGGGCGTGACCAACGTTCACTTCCTGCAAGGCGAGATCGAGCACATCCCGCTGCCGGACAACTCGGTGGACGTGATCATCTCGAACTGCGTCATCAACCTGTCCGCGGACAAGGACCGCGTGCTCGCCGAGGCGTTCCGCGTGCTGAAGCCCGGCGGCCGCTTCGCGGTCTCGGACATCGTCTACCGCGGCAGCGAGGTGCCCGAGGCCATCCGCCGGGACATGGATCTCTGGGCGGGGTGCGTGGCCGGCGCGCTTGCCGAGGGGACGTACCGCGAGAAGCTCACGCGGGCCGGCTTCGAGGCCGTCGATCTGGAGCCGACGCGCTCGCATACGATCGACGGCGCCGAGTTCGCGAGCGCCTTCATCCGCGCCCGCAAGCCGGCGGCGGCCGCGAAGACGTGCTGCGCCTCCACCTGCTGCGCATAACGTAGGGCGGCCCTTGACGGGCCGCCTAAACCTCGAAAATCAGGCTGCAGCAGGTCACGGCGCCTTCCGCCTTTGCCAGCTCGCTGACGTCCACCGGCCGGATCTTCACGCCCGCGGCCTCGAGCCGCTCGCGCGTTCGCGGAAACGCCGCCGGGTAGATGACGCGGTCCGGCAACAGCGCGGCGTTGGCGGCATGGCGCTCCCGTGGGTCGATCGCGATGCGCTCGTAGTCCGCAAACGCGTCCTCGGGTATCCAGGCTGGATTGAGCAGGACGGTCTCGGGCCCGACGGCGGTCACGGCTGATTTCAGATGCAGGCAGCCGCGCACCGGCAGCGCCTGCACCGTGTAGCCGGCGCGCGTGGCGTGCCGGCGGAGCTGGTCGATGCCGGCGGCGTTGGTCCGGCTCGACGAGCCGACGTAGACCCGCGTGCCGAGGACCAGCACGTCGCCGCCGTCGAGCGTGCCCGGCTCCTCGATCATCACCATCGGCCGGAAGTGGAGCGCGCGCGTCTTGACGAGCGCGTCCATGATCGCGGGCGCCTCCGCGCGGCGGCTCACGGCGCCGGGCCGCGTGATGACGGCGAGCTCGTCGAGGATCACCGCGATGTCCTCCACGAACACCGAGTCCGGCATGTCGTCGGTGGTGGGCAGCCGGCGGACGGTGATGCCGGCCTCGACGAGCGCCCATTCGTAGTCGGCGTGCTGCGCGCGGGCGCGGTCGAGATCGATCGGCGCCCGCGTGAGGTGCGTCAGCTCGCACTGTCGGATTGCGGGGCTGATCTCCCGCGTGATCGCCATCAGCATGGGGTCAGACCCCTTATACGGATCGACTCAAGGGGTTGAGTCGCTTTGTTCCGGGGTCTGACCCCGCTACGGGTCGTCACTGGGGTCTGACCCCAGGCAATGTCACCGTGAACTTCGCCCCGCCCTCGGGCCGGTTCTCGGCCACCGCCCGCCCGCCGTGCAGCTCCACGAGATGCCGGACGATGGCGAGACCCAGTCCGGTGCCGCCGGGCTTGGAGCGGGACTTGTCCACGCGGTAGAAGCGCTCGAAGACGCGCGTCAGATCCTCGGGCGGGATGCCCGGGCCCGAGTCCGCCACCGTGATGTGCACGACGCCGTTGTGCCGCGCCGCCTCGAGCCGGACGTCCGCGCCCTCGGGCGAGTAGCTCACCGCGTTCTCGACCAGGTTGCGGACGACGTCGTGCAGCTTCGCCGGGTCGGCCTGCAGCGTGCAGGCGTCCGGCGCGACGGCGATCGTCACGCGCTGCTTCTTGGCCTCGATGAGCGGCGACAGGTCGGCGACGACGGCGTTGAAGATCTGCTGGATCTCGCAGGCGACGACGTCGAGCACTTCCTGCTTCGCGTCGAGGCGCGCCAGCCGCAGCAGGTCGGTGACGAGGCGCTCCATCCGCGACGTATGGCGCGCCACGATGTCGAGGAACTTGTGGGTCTGCTCCGGATCGGGCGGGTCGTCCACGAGCGCTTCGACGTAGCCGCGGATGGCGGTGAGCGGCGTCCGCAGCTCGTGGGAGACGTTGGCGACGAAGTCGCGCCGGATCTGATCCGCGCGCTTCAGATCGGTGACATCGTGCAGCACGAGCACCGCGCCACCGCCGCCGCCCGGCGACACCGGCGCCGCGCGCGACACGAACAGGCGCGAGCCGTCGCGCCCCAGCACGAGCTCGTGCGGCTCCACCGGGTTCCCGCGCAGCGCCGTCGTGAGCTGGGCCGAGATGTCGGGATGCCGGAGCACCTCGAGGTAGTGGCGCCCGACCGGCGAGGTGTCGATGTGCAGCATGACCTGCGCGGCGCGGTTCGCCAGTTGCAGGCGGCCGTGCGAATCGACGACGAGGACGCCTTCGACCATCCCGGTCAGGATGGCTTCCATGTGGGCGCGGTCGCGGGACAGCTCTTCGAGGCGCCGCCCCTGCTCCTGCACGGAGGCGTCGAGCACGCGCGCCACCGCGCCCAGCTCGTCGCTGCCGTAGTCGTACGCGGGACGCGTCAGGTCGCCGGCGCTGTATCGTCTCGCGACGGCGGCGATGGTCTGCACGCGGCGGCTCACGAGCACCGAGAAGAACCACGCCAGGAGCACGGCCACCGGGGCGGCCAGGGCGAACGCGATTCCGGTGACCGCCGCGGTGCGGCGCAGCTGCGACGCGATGGCGGTCAGCGGCAGCGCCACGCGCACGTACGCGATCGCGGGATGCATGGCGGGCACGGCCGCATACACCATGTCGGTCTGCGTGGTCGTGCTGTAGCGCTCGACGACGCCCACGGCCTCCTGCTGCGCGGACTGCACCTCGGGCCGCTGCAGGTGGTTCTCGAGCCCCGCGAGCGCGTCGTCGTCCACGGTGGAGTCGCCGAGCACGCGTCCGTCGGCGGCCATCAGCGTCACACGGCCGCCGAGCACGTCGGCGAGACGGTCCGCTTCCTCGTCGATCAGGGAATCGGTCGTGAGCGTGGTGTTGCGCGAGAGCAGCTCCGCGATGAGCGACGCCTGATCCGCGAGCCGGCGTTCGATGAGCGCGCGCTCGTCGTTGCGGAGCTCCCACGCGATGATCACCGTCGCGATCGCCAGCGCCGCGGCGGCGACGGCGAGCGACGTGACGAAGATCCGCGTCCGGAAGCGGAGCGTCACGCGCCTTCGCCGAGGCTCCGGCGCGCAGGCGCCTCGTCGTCGCCCGCCAGCTTGTAGCCGAACTGCTTGACGGTGACGAGCGACGCGACGAGGGCGGGCAGCTTCTCACGCAGGCGCCGCACGTGCACGTCCACCGTCCGCGTGCCGCCCGTGTACTGGTAGCCCCACACGTCGGTCAGGAGCACGTCGCGCGACAGCACGCGTCCGCGGTGCTCGATGAGGTAGCGCAGGAGCAGGAACTCCTTGGCGGTCAGCCTGACCTCGCGGCCGTCCTCCGAGACCGTGTGCTTCGACAGATCCATCAGGATAGGGCCTGCCTGTAACGTCTCCGGCCCGGGCTCGGTGGCCGGCCGCGCCCGGCGCGCGAGCGCGCGCACGCGCGCGACGAGCTCGTTGGGGCTGAACGGCTTCGGCACGTAGTCGTCGGCGCCGATCTCGAAGCCCCTGATCCGGTCGGCTTCTTCGGCGCGCGCCGTGAGCATGATGATCGGCAGCGTCGCCGTGGCGCGGTCCGCGCGCAGCGCCCGGCACACGTCGAGGCCGCTCATCCCCGGCAGCATCACGTCCAGAATGGCGAGATCGATGGGATGGCTGCGCGCGTACGCCAGCGCCTCGTCACCGGCGCCGGTGACGTGCGAGGTCCAGCCAGATTTCTGGAGGTAGTGGGCGACGAGGTCGGCGATGTCGCGATCGTCCTCGGCGACGAGAATGTGCATGGACACGCAGCCCCGCTCGCCGAAGCCCCGGCGAGGGCGGCGCTCCATTATTCCACGCGCGTTTATCGCAGGCCGAACCGGGTCAATACGACGTAGGTCAGCGCCGCAATCGCGGCTGACGCGGGGATGGTCAGGACCCACGCCCAGATGATCTGCTGGGCCACGCCCCACCGCACCGCCGACAGCCGCTTCGTCGCGCCGACGCCGATGATGGCGCCCGTAATCGTGTGCGTCGTGCTGACGGGAATGCCGAAGTTGCTGGCGAGGAACAGCGTGGCGGCGCCGGCGGTCTCCGCCGCGAAGCCGCCGAACGGCTGCAGCTTGGTGATCTTCGAGCCCATCGTGTGCACGATGCGCCAGCCGCCCGACAGCGTGCCCAGGGCGATGGCGGCATGCGCGGCCATGATCACCCAGAACGGAATGTAGAACGTCGCCAGGTACCCGGACGTGAACAGCACGCCGGCAATGATGCCCATCGTCTTCTGCGCGTCGTTGGTGCCGTGCCCGAGGCTGTAGAGCGCCGCCGACAGCAGTTGCAGGTGCCGGAACCACCGATCCACCTTCCACGGCGTGTAGCCCTTGAACAGCCACAGGCAGACCACCGACAGGATCAGCGCGAACCCCATCCCGATCATGGGCGCCAGGACGATGAACATCAGCGTCTTCGACCAGCCCGAGGCGATGAGCGAGCCGAAGCCCGCCTTGGCGATGGCGGCGCCCGCGTAGCCGCCCACGAGGGCGTGCGAGGAGCTCGTCGGCAGTCCGACGTACCACGTGATCAGGTCCCAGATGATGGCGCCCATCAGGCCGCCGAAGATCACCGTGGACGTGACCACCGACAGGTCGATCATTCCGCGCCCGATCGTGCTGGCGACGGCCGTGCCGAAGCCGAAGGCCGCGAGAAAGTTGAAGGCCGCGGCCCAGATGACGGCCTTGCCTGGCGTCAGGACGCGCGTCGAGACGATCGTCGCAATCGAGTTGGCCGCATCGTGAAAGCCGTTGATGAAGTCGAAGACGAGCGCGACCGCGATGAGCGCCACGGTCGCCAGCAGGATGGTGTCCATCGGCTACGCGTGCTTGACGACGATCGCTTCGATCACGTTGGCGACGTCCTCGCACCGGTCCGTGGCGGCCTCGAGGAAGTCCAGGATCTCCTTCCACTTGATCACCTTGATCGGGTCCTTCTCGTCGTCGAAGAGCGCGACGATGGCGTCCTGGTGCACGCGGTCGGCCTCGCGCTCGAGCTGGTTGATGCGCACCAGCAGCTCCATGACGCCCTGCCGCTTCTCGAGCGCCGTGAGCGCTTCGCACAGCCGATCCGTGGCGTCCACGACGATGTCCACAAGGCGGCGGGCGCCGGCGCGGACGTTCTCGATCTTGTAGAGACGCAGCACCGCCGCCGCGCCGTCGATGGCGTCCATGACGTCGTCCAGCGAGATGGCGAGCGCGTGGATGTCTTCGCGGTCGAGCGGGGTGACGAACGTGCGGTTCAGGCGGTCGATGATCTGGCGGGTCAGCTCGTCGCAGACGTGCTCGATCTCCTTGATCGTGTCCGCCTTGCCCATGTCGGGGGAGTCGCCGGCCACCATCTGCTTGAGCGCGCGGGCGCCGGTGCGCAGCTGTTCGGAAAGGGCGACGAATTCTGAAAAGAACTTCTCTTCGCGGGGAACCAGACTGAATGGCGCCATATCACCTCGGCAAACCGGACGATGTTAACAGACCCGTTACAGAGTCGTGACAAATTGGGCTTCGGCCCCATCTGTCACCGCCGGTGCGATACCGCTGAGCCGTCGAGAGGACAGTCGAGGTCGCGCATCTCGAGCCCATCGGTGTAACGCGCTGTCAACGCGAGATTTATATCTCGTGTCAGAGCCCCCTCACGCCCTCGCTGTTCAGCAGGAACCATGCCGCGACGAGGCTGAGCAGCACGCCGTTGACCGTCATCACGAGCGGCGGCGAGGTCAGCGTCGCGGCATAGCCGGCGACGAGGCTTCCGAGCGGCATCCCGCCGCGGAACGCGACCATGTAGATGCTCATGACCCGCCCGCGCATCTCGTTCGGGGCAATCAGCTGCACGAGCGACGACAGCATCGCGAACGTCATCACCATGCACGCGCCGCCGAGGTAGAGCAGCACCATGTTCAGCCAGACCAGGCGCGTCAGCGCGAAGAGGATGATGAGCGTCCCGAGCGCCACCTGGGCCGTGAGCACGGTGCGTCCCATGTGCCGGAACTTGCCGAGCCACGCCACCACGAGCGCGCCCGTCACGGCGCCGGTCCCCGCGCACGCCATCAACTGTGTGTATTGACGCACGCCGCCGCCGAATACGTCGTTGGCGAACAGCGGCAGGAACGTCAGCAGCGGATTGGCCAGGAACGTCGTCGCGAACGCGAGCACGGTGAGGCCGATGAGCGCCGGCTGCCGCTTCACGTACGAGAGGCCGCCCTTCAGCTCTTCACGCATCCGCGTCGCCGCTGTGGGGGGAATGTGGCGCACGTGCAGCGACAGGATCGCCACGATGACGGCGAGGAACGACACGCCGTTCAGCCCGAAGCACGCCACCATGCCGAAGGCCGCCAGCGCGGCGCCCGCGATGAGCGGCCCGATCACGCGCGCGAGGTTGAACTGGATCGAGTTGAGCGCGATCGCGTTCGGGATGTCGTGCTTCTCGACGAGCGAGGGAAAGAGCGACTGATACGCCGGGCCGCCGAACGCCTGCGCGGTGCCGGTGAGGACCGACAGCGTCAGCACGTGCCAGATCTCGACGACGTCGAAATAGACGAGCGCGGCAAGGGCGAAGGCCGCCGTCATCTGCACGTACTGCGACATCAGCAGCAGCTGCCGCCGGTCGCGCCGGTCGGCCACCACGCCGCCGATGAGCGTGAAGAGCAGGATGGGGACTTCGCCGAGGAACGTGTCGAGGCCGAGATAGAACGCGGAGGCGGATCCGGTGAGCGTCAGGACGAGCCAGTTCTGCGCGACCTTCTGCATCCACGTGCCAATGCTCGAGGTGAACGCTCCCGTCCACAGCACGCGGAAATCGCGGTAATGGAGCGCGGCGCCAAGCCGTTTGAGCGGGGAAACAGGGGGAGGCAGGGGCGCTGACAGGGCGTCGCCATCTTACTGCTTGCTACTTTCGGGATGTTTCGTTATATATTCGCTTAAAGGCGAACATATGGCGAATAACGCCCGTGCCGTGCTGGAAGACGCCCTCCGGGCGAGGCGGCTCGACCGCACGCTCACCACCGCGCAGCCGCTGGTGACGGGCGACGCAGGCGTCGCCCCTACCGCGGTGGCGAGCCTCGACGCCCGTCTCGCAGGCGGGTTGCCGCGCGGCCAACTCTCGGAAATCGTCGGCCCGCGCTCGTCGGGCCGGACGCTCCTGCTCCTGCAGGCGATGGCCGCCGCGACACGGCGCGGCGACATCGTCGCGCTCGTGGACACGCTCGATCGCCTCGACGTCGCGTCTGTCGTCTCTGCCGGCGTCGATCTCGATCGCCTGCTCTGGATTCGCGGCGACGCCGTCTCGGTAGGGGCGACGCATGCGTCGCCCGTAAGTGACCGCGTCGTCGAGCGCGCGCTGAAGGCGCTGAATCTCGTCCTGCAGGCCGGGGGATTCGGCGTCGTCGCCCTCGATCTCGCCGACGTCCCCGATTCCGCGCTTCGCCGTATCCCGTTCACGACCTGGCCCCGCATCCAGCGCATTGTCGAAGGCCGCGACACGGCCTGTGTGCTGCTCGCGTCGCAGCCGCTGGCACGCAGCGCGGGCGGCGTCACGCTGATGCTGACCGGCCGCAGCGAATGGGTGGGGGAGTCGGACCGCGCTCGTCGTCTCGATGGCATGCACGTGGAGGCGCGCGTCGTCTCGCCGCGACGCCATTTAAACAGACAGGGTATCGAAGGAACCGCTCGTGTTCGGTGCGATCTACAGGACGGACCGCGATAGCGGTCCGTCAAACCAGCGCTGCCTGGCCGGGTCGCTCTGCGACCCGGCTGAAGGGACGCCGGCGGAGACGCTTGCCGCCGTGGCGCGCGAATTCTCGCCGCGAATCGAGGCCTGCAGTCCCCGGGAAATCACGCTCGATCTCGGCGGCCTCGAGCGGCTGTTCGGCACCGCGCGCGCCATTGGCGACGAGCTGCGGCGCACGGCGGCGGATCACGGCATCCGCGCGCGCGTGGCCATTGCGGGCACCCGCACGGCGGCGCGCCTCGTTGTCCGCCACTGGGCCGGCGTCACCGTCATCGAGCCCGGGACCGAAGCGCAGGCGCTCGCGGTCATGCCGATCGAGTTACTCACGGCGGTCGCGAACCCCGAACAAGGGAACGTGGAACCCGGAACCAGGAACCCGGAACTTCTGATCACTTTGCGCCGATGGGGATTGCAGACGCTTGGCGATCTGGCGGCGCTCACTCCGGCTGCGGTGGCGGCGCGGCTCGGTCAGCAGGGCGTGGAGTGGCAGCGGCTGGCGCGGGGGGAGGATCCGCGTCCGCTGCTGCCGTCGGCGCCCGACGAGCGGTTCGAGCAGGCGCTCGATCTCGAGTGGCCGATCGACGGGCTCGAGCCGCTCTCCTTCGTGCTCGGGCGGCTGATGGAGCCGCTCTCGGCGCATCTCGAGCGGCGCGGCCGCGGCGCGGCGGTGCTGCACGTGCGGCTGCACCTCGTCAAAAGAGACGGCGCCACCCGCGAGGTGCACGAGCGCTCGCTGCAGCTGCCGGCGCCGATGCGCGACGCGCGCACGCTGCGGACGCTCGCGCTGCTCGACCTCGAGTCGCATCCGCCGCCGGCGGCCATCGACCGCGTGGTCGTGGCCGTGGACCCCACGCCCGGCCGCGTGCTGCAGTTCTCGCTGCTCGCACGCCCGCTGCCGTCGCCCGAGCAGCTCTCGACGCTGATGGCGCGCCTCACCGCGCTCATGGGCGAGGACCGCTGCGGCGCGCCCGCCGCGGTGGACTCCTGGCAGCCCGGGGCGTTCACCATGCGGCGCTTCGCGCCGGTGGAAGGGCGGGTAGGGCAGGTAGGGCTAGTACCCCGTCGCAGGGATTTTGATCGATTGAAGCGGCGGCAATTCATTGGGCGGAACCAAGAGGGTGATGCTGCGGGGTTGGCCGGGCACCCGCTCGATGAGCCCACGCTCGTGGAGCGTGACG
>VFYY01000027.1 GCA_016871375.1 Acidimicrobiia bacterium | reverse complement strand
CGGCGTTCGCCTGCCACATGCCGTCACCGTCAAGACGATCAACAGCGCAACGGCCGTGAGCAGCACTGAAGAGCGCAGTTTCATCAGTGGACTTCTCCTGCGTTTAACCTTCGTTTGAGTGCCGCACTGAGATTACGTCTCCCGGATCGGCCTGTCAATCAAGGAAGGACCGGAGAGACGCGCACGTCGTAGAGCCGGAGACCCAGCCGGCGCGCATCCGCGGTGCCCTCCGCCTCCCCCGGGAGGTACACGCGGTTGCACTCTACGGCAATCGCCCCGCCCGCGTTCACCACGTCGGCGGCGGGGACGTCCACGCTCCACTCGAAGTCGGCCGAAGGGCTGAATTCGCCGATGACGCGCCCCGCGGCGGTCACGCGCACGGTGGGCGGCGTGTCGAAATAGCGCAGCGGGGACTCGCCGCGCAGCGACAGCCGGATTGGGTGCGGCGGTCCCTTGAACCGCAGCACGGACCGATCGCTCGTCCAGCGCCAGCTGCGGCCGCTCGCCGGGTCGTACTCCGCTTCGTGCCAGCCTTCTCCGAACCCGTACACCATGTCCTGCGCCGACTGGATGTCAAACTGTCTTACGGCGACCGCGGCGCGGCGGATGTCTCCGCCATCCGTGCGTGCGACGATCGTCACGCGCGCAAAGTCTCCGTCCCCGCCGGCAATGCCCTCCGGAAGATCCAGGAAACGCAGGAAGTTGGTGTCCTCGAGCGTCAGCGTCCAGGCGTCGCGGACGACGCCGTCCACGGCCAGCTCGAACCGCGCCGGCGGGTCGCCCGCGGTTCCGAGGTGACGCCCGCCCACGACGAGGTGCATCGGTCCGGGACGGCGCCGGACCCAGGCTTCGATCGGCCGGTGGTCGGGACCGCGCGCGGTCGCGCGCGCCAGCCCGCCGGTTTCCGGCGTCAGCGACCAGCCCTCGCCGGCAAACCACCCGGGCGGCCCGATGCGGTACCAGTCCGCTCCCACCGGACGCAGGCCGTTCAGCTCCGGGCGCCCGGTCACCGCCGACCGGTAGCGGACGACATCGGCGCGGCTGCGCGGATCGATCAGCGCGAGGTCGGTGCGCCTGGGATCGCCGAAGAACCAGACCGGGGCGGTGCCGCCGCTCTTCCAGTACTCGACCGGGCCGAGCCATTCGTATTGCCACCGCGGCGGGACGACGGGCAGCCCCGTGCCTCCGGCCTGCGGCGCGCCGCCGTCGGCCTGCAGCGCGCGCCAGAGACCGAAATGCGTGTAGACGTGCGCGGGCGGATCCGTCCGCGCGCGCCGCGACGCGTCGGCGATGGCGCGGAACGCGGGATGCGGTTCGCGTCCATACGCCACGCTCGCCGGCGCGGCAATCAACACGGACGCGGCGACGACAGGAACCGCGATGAACGGCGCCGCGCGCCCGGCGGCCGTGATGCCGCGCGCGGCCAGGTACGCGACGAGCGGCAGGGCCGGCAGCGCGTAGCGCACCATGAAGGTCTCCTGCACCAGCATGTGCGCCACCGTGTACGGGACGAACGCCGTCGCCAGCAGCGCCAGCCGGCGCGGCTCGCGCAGCACCATCATGACGGCGCCGACCGCCGCGGCGACGGCAACCGCCGCGGCCAGCGGCACCGACGACCACGGCAGCACGAACGTCTCGTAGAGGACCAACGCGAGGCGGCGCGGCGTCGGATCGAGCCACAGCATGTCCACGTAGGCGAAGTCCTCGCCGGCCTGCGTGCCGAGCGCCTGCAGGTAGCCGCCGATGCCGCCGCTCAACATCACGAGCGGAACGGCCCACGCGAGACACGCGATCGCGAAGCCGGTCACGGGCCACAGAGACACAGAGACACAGAGGCGTATTTTTTCTCTGTGGCTCTGTGTCTCTGTGGCGTGTCTCAGTACCGCGTACAGCAGCAGCGGTACCGTGAGCATCAGCGTCTGCACGCGCAGCCCGGCGGCCAGCCCCGCGACGATCGCGGCAGTCGTGAGGCGGCGGCGATCCCTCAGCCCCGCCAGCGCGAGCGCCTGCGCGGCCAGCGCGAACGCCAGCCCCGGCATGTCGCTCATCGGGCGCAGCCCCTGGATCCAGAACAGCGGCGACGCCGCCAGCAGCGCCGTGCCCCAGCGCGCGGTCGTACGCGGGCCGAGCGACGCAAACACCTGCGCGGCGGCGACGATGGCCACCGCGCCGGCAATCACCGACAGCAGCCCCAGCGTCAGCGCCTCCGCCGTCGCGCGCGGCATCGCCGACTCGAGCCACGTCACCGGCGAATACACGACGCGCGCGAGCGCCATGTAGACCGGATACCCGGGCGGATGCGGCTGGTGGAGTCCGGGATTGAAGTCGCGCAGGCCGAGCGCGAAATTGATCGAGTCGATGTCTTCGAGGGAAGGCGCGAAAAAGGGGAGATGAGCAGCGCCGTAAACAGCCGCAATCGTCAACGCCCAACGTCCAACTCCCAAGTCCCAAGGTGTTTGGGAGTTGGCGTCTTGGGAGTTGGGAGTTGCCTCAGGTGGGGCGAAGCCGAAGACCCTCATTGAGGCTGCCCATCCTATACCCCTGCGGGTCGATCGTGACGTGCTCGTACCCGAGCGCGCGAAGCTCCCGCACGATGCGCGCGCGCAGCTCGGGCTCGAGCGCGCGCGGCATCTCGTCCACGCCGAACTCGAGCCGCGCCAACGCCTGTTCCGCCGAAGCCGAAGGCGAAGGCGAATGGTGGCGCACGCGGCAGACCCGGAACCCGAGTTCGCGCAGCACGTCCTCGGCGCGCTCGATCATGCGCAGCTTCTCGGGCGTGACCTCGGAGTGATACGGGATGCGGGAGGAGAGACACGCCGACGCCGGCTCGTCCCACGTCGGCAGCCCGGCGCGCCGCGACAGCTCGCGAATGTCGTCCTTGGCGAGATCCGCTTCGTCGAGCGGGCTGCGCACGCCGAACTCACGCGCCGCCTGGCGCCCGGGACGGTAGTCGCCGCGGTCGTCGGCGTTGCTGCCGTCGACGATGACGGGAATCCCGCGCTCCGCCGCGAGGCGCGACAGCACGCCGTAGAGCTCGTGCTTGCAGTAGTAGCAGCGGTTGACCGGGTTGGCGCGGTAGTCGGGCCGCTCCACTTCCGCCGTGCTGATGATCTCGTGGCGCAGGCCGCAGGCGCGCGCGACGGCCAGCGCGAGCTGGCGATGATGATCCGGGTAGCTGGGGCTGTCGGCCGTGACGCAGAGCGCGGCGTCCCCGAGGACCCGCGTGGCCGCCGACGCCAGGTAGGCGCTGTCTACGCCGCCGCTGAACGCCACGACGACGGAATCGAACGACGCGAGCAGCTCGTGAAGGCGGCGCTCGCGCCCTTCCAGGTCACTCGTCGAAATCTTCTTCCTCGTCGAGGTCGTCCTCGTCGTCGACATCATCGTCGTCGTCGTCCCCGAGCTCCTCCTCATCGTCGTCGTCGTCGAGGTCGTCGTCGTCGTCGTCATCATCGTCGGCGAGTTCGACCTCGTCGTTGCCCGCGAAGACGAGACTCTTCCCGCATTCCGGACAGCTCACGGCATCACCCTCTTCGAGGTCCTCCGTGTCAATCTCGTCGAATTCGCACTCGGGGCAGGTCGCCATGGCGGCTCCATGCGGCGGGCTTTTCCGCCGAAATCAAAGCTGAAATTATACCCTAACGCTATTTCGCGGCCCGGCCGATACGCAACACGGGATGTCCTCTGACGTGCTGGCGGCGTCGGCAAAGCGCGTCATCGTCGCGGACGACACCGCGTTCGTGCGCGACCGGTTCAGGACCGCGCTCGAGGGCGCGGGACACCGGCCGACAACCGTCACCAGCAGCGCCGAGCTGGTCACGCGCATCCGCGCCGGCGCCGCCGAGATCGACCTCGTCGTCCTCGATCTCCGGCTTCCGCAGGCGCAAGGCATCGAGCTCGTGCGCTCGCTCCGCACGATCGACGGCTTCCGCGCGCCCATCGTCGTCTTCAGCGGCACCATCGCCAACGCGGGCGAAGTGCGGGAGCTCTCGGCGCTCGGCGTCGCGGGCTACGTGAACGAGTACACGGCCGTGCAGCACATCGTCCCGTCGCTCGCGCCGCATCTCTTCCCCGAGGACTTCAACCGGCGATCGAGCCCGCGTGTGGTGCTCGGGATTTCCCTGTCCTATCGCATCGGCAATACCATCGCGTCCGCGGTCAGCCTGAACATCAGCCACGGCGGCCTCGCCGTCCGCACCACGAGCCCGCCGGAGCCGGGCACCGAGCTCAAAGTCCGCTTCCGTCTTCCGGGCCGAAAGCAGGAGGTCGAGGCGGACGCCCGCGTGGCCTGGATGGACCGGCGCATGGGGATGGGGCTGCAGTTCACCCGCCTCGACGCAGCGGACCAGGCCGCGGTGGACGAGTTCGTGCAGGGACACTTCTTCAGCAACCGGCGATCCTGAGGCGAAGATCGACGGGCCGACACGGTCGGAAATCCGGATCCGGTGTCGGTCCACCGACATGTCCAGGATCCACCGGATTTGCACAGAAAACTGACAACTGACGACAGAACGACGCTGTAGTCCGTCCGGACGACACGGACGGGGAGGCGACACGCGTAGGCGCTTTTCCGACAAATATCAACGACTTAGCGCGACCCACCCGTGGCGGTCTGATTGCTGTGTCAGGCCGCGATGCTTACCCACCGTACGTCTCTCCTCGCTCTCATACTGGCGACCATTGTTGCCGGGCCGGCACTGGCCCAGGGCAAGCCCTCCCCGACCCCGAAACCTCGATTCGACAATTCGCTGGCCGCGAAGGCAGCCGACACCACCGCGTCCCCCGACGAGCGGGTTCGGGTCATCGTCAAGTACCGAGGAACGGCGGCGAACGCGAAGAGCAGGCTCAATGGCCGTATCCAGCGGATCAAAGCGGAGCACCGCTCCATCGGCGCGATCTCGGTCGAGATGAAGCGGGGACGGCTGAACGAGATCTGCAGCCTGAAGGACATCTCGTGCTCGGACGACGCGCGCGTGCGGACCAAGTCGCAGCTTGCCACGACCGACACGCAGGACCCGCTCGTGAGCACCGGATTGACGTCGGATGGAGGCACGGTCAGCCTCTCGGACACCACTGAGGTCACGACATCCACGACCACCGACACGGATGCGTCGTCGACGGTCACGGCGGACTCGATCGCGTACGTGGATTCGACGCTGGCCACGTCCGCCACGACGGATGGCCAGAACCTGCGCAAGACGCTGGGGCTTCGCAGCTGGCAGAAGGGCGCCGGCGTCGGCGTGGCGGTGATCGACTCGGGCATCGCGCAGACGTGGGACCTCGCGTACCGCGTGATCGCATTCCACGACTTCACGGCGGGGGGCGTCGCCGCGCCGCCGTCCGACGGCTACGGCCACGGCACGCACGTGGCGGGCCTCATCGCCGGCAACGGTTATCTCTCGTCCGGTAAATACATCGGCATCGCGCCGAAGGCGCGGCTGATCGGCCTCAAGGTCCTCGACAGCCATGGCTCGGGCTACACGAGCGACGTCATCGCCGCCATCGAATTCGCGATCGCGAACCGGACGGCGCTCGGCATCGACGTCATCAACCTGTCGCTCGGCCATCCGGTGTTCGAGCGTCCGGAGACCGACCCGCTCGTGCAGGTCGTCGAGGCCGCGGCGGCCGCCGGCATCGTGGTCGTCACGTCCGCCGGCAACTGGGGCCTCGACGCGAACGGCGAGGTCGGCTACGGCGGCATCACCTCGCCGGGCAACGCGCCGTCGGCGCTGACCGTCGGAGCGATGCGGACGAAGGCCACCATGAGCCGCGCCGACGACGAGATCGCGCTCTTCAGCTCGCGCGGCCCGACATGGTACGACGGCCGCGTCAAGCCTGACGTGGTCGCGCCCGGGCAGGCCCTCGTGGCGATCAACAGCCCGACGTCAACGCTGTTCCAGAACCCGCTGCTGCACGCCGACATCTTCCCCTACATCAAGCTGAGTGGCACCAGCATGGCCGCCGGCGTGGCCTCTGGCGTCGTGGCGCTGATGATCGAAGCCAACCGGCTCGACGAGGGCGCTTCCTCGCGCCTGACGCCGAACACGGTGAAGGCGATCCTGCAGTACACCGCCATTCCGGTGCCGCAGACCTGGAGCCCGGCGGGCGCGCCCGACGCGCTGGCGCAGGGCGCGGGCGGCATCAACGGCGGAGGCGCCATCGAGCTGACGCACGCCATCGACCCGGCCGCGCCGGTCGGCGAGCCGTGGCTCGAGACGGCGGTGTCGCCGTACACGACCATCGCCGGCACCGTCCATCAGTGGGCGCAGTCGATCGTCTGGGGCGATCACTTCGTCACCAGCGACACGCTGGCCTGGAACCTGCCCGTGTGGGCACAGAGCCTGGTCTGGGGTGACGACGATGGCCTGGTCTGGGGCGACGACGATGGCCTGGTGTGGGGCGACAGCTTCCACGGCAGCAATCTGGTCGTGGACGCCTTCAGCGTCTGGAGCAACCACGTGGTCTGGGGCGGCGGCCTCGTCGCCAACGACGATGGCCTGGTCTGGGGCGACGACGACGGCCTGGTCTGGGGCGATGACGACGGCCTGGTCTGGGGCGACCTCGACGAAGACAGCCTGGTCTGGGGCGACGACGATGGCCTGGTCTGGGGCGACGACGACAGCCTGGTTTGGGGCGACAGCGTCATCAGCTTGCTGGAGGACTAGCGGATCATGGCCATCCGGACTTCCACGCCCTCCATGCGCATCACCCTGGCAGGCCATGAGTTCGCGCTGAGCGTCCGCGGCGCCCTCACCGCCCTCTATATCAGCGGCGTCATCGTCGCCGGCGCGGCGCTGCTCGTGGCGTTCGGACCGCGTGAAATCCCGCGGCCGCTGTTGACGTCCGCGCTCCTGTGCGCCAGCGCGGCGGCCGCCCTGGTGCGGCTGCGCCTGCCGCTCTCGAAGGTGAACGGCAGCACGACGCTGACCCCGACCTGCGCGGTGGACTTCGTCGCCCTGCTGACGGGTGGCATCCCGCTGGCGCTGGTGATCGCCGGCGCGGGCACGCTGATGCAGGCCACCTTCCGGGTGCGCCCGCGCCACACGCTCTACAAGACGGCGTTCAGCGTCGCGGCGGCGGTGATTTCCGCCGGGGCCGCGGGATGGACGTGGACCGCGCTCGGCGGCAGCATCACCCAGCCGGGCGTTGTCGAGACGGCCGTCCCGCTCTCGGCCGCCGCGCTCGCCTACTTCATGGTGCAGTCGACGCTGATCGCCGGCGCGATCACGCTGACCAATACCAAGGTGTCGCTGCTGCGCTCGTGGCACCGCGAGTACCTGTGGAGCGCGCCGAGCTACTTCGTGGCGGCGGTGGTCGCCGGCATGATCGCGCTCATCCTGCAGCACGAGGCGTATCTGATGGTGCCGCTCGCCGCGGCCCCGCTCTACATCTCCTATCGCGCCTACCAGATGTCGGTGCTGCGCATCGACGAGGAGCGCCGGCACGGGCAGGAGCTGGCCGCGATGGTCGCGACCACGCAGGAAGCGCTCGCCCGCGCCATTCAGTCGGAAGCGGCGCTCGCGGCCGAGAAAGAGCGCCTGGCACTGGCCAAGACCCGCCTGGCCGTCACGGTGCAGACCATCCGCGACGGCGTGCTGACCGTCGATCGCAACGGCTCGGTGCTGCTGATGAACGAAGCGGCGCAGACGCTGGCCGACATGAGCGAGGACGAGGCGCGTGAGCGTCCCGCCGCCTCGGTCTTCGCCGCGCTCGGCTTCCCGTCCGCGGTCCACGAGCCCGCGCTGCAGAGCGTGCTCACCGAGGGCGTGTCCATCCGCCTTCGCAACGACGCGCCCGGCTGCCGCCCGGCGACGCGCCTGGTCGAGATCACCGGCACGCCGACGCTGAGCGGCGACGGCATCGGCGGCGCGGTGTGGGTCGTCCGCGACATCAGCGACGCCGCCCGCCTCGAGCACGAGCGCTCGAAGGCCGCGCGGCTCGAGTCGCTCGGCGTCCTGGCCGGCGGCCTCGCGCACGACTTCAACAACATTCTCATCGGCGTCGTCGGCAACCTCTCGCTGGCGCAGACGATGCTGCGCCCCGGCGACGAGGGATTGCGCGCGCGCCTCACGCATGCGGAGGCGGCCTGCGTCCGCGCCCGCGGCGTGACGAACCAGCTCCTGACGTTCGCCAAGGGCGGCGCGCCCGTGAAGACCACCGCGTCGGTCCGCGAGCTGGTCGTGGAGTGCACGCGCTTCGCGCTGAGCGGCTCCACCGTGGCGCCGCGCTTCGCCCTCGACCGCGACCTCTGGGCGGCCGAAGTGGACACCGTGCAGATCGGCCAGGTCGTCCACAACCTCGTGCTGAACGCGATGCAGGCCATGCCGCAGGGCGGCGTCGTGGACGTGATGCTGCAGAACGTGGAGCTCGACGGCATCGACATTCCCGGCGGCACGGCGCTGCTGCCCGGCCGCTACGTGCGCGTCACCGTGCAGGACGGCGGCCCCGGCATCGGCTCCGAAGATCTCAGCCACATCTTCGAGCCGTACTTCACGACGAAGGAGAAGGGCTCCGGCCTCGGCCTGGCCATCTCCTACTCGATCGTCAAGGCGCACGGCGGCTCCATCGCCGTGGAATCCGAGGCGGGCCGCGGCGCGCGCTTCTCGGTGTACCTGCCCGCCTCCACGCGCACGATGGCCGCGCAGGCGCAGGAGCGCAAGGAAAGCGCCGAGCACCGCACCGGGCGCGTGCTGCTGATGGACGACGACGCCGAAGTCGCCGACGTCGCGCGCGACATGCTCGAGAGCCTCGGCTATACCGTCGAGGTCGCGTCGTCGGGGACGGACGCGATCGACCAGTTCCGCCAGGCCGAAGGCCAGAAGCCGTTCGACCTCGTGATTCTCGACCTGACCGTGCCCGGCGGCATGGGCGGGCGCGACACGGTGCCCCACATCCGGCAGATCCGCCAGGACGTGCCGGTGGTCGTGACCAGCGGCTACGCAGACGACTCCGTGCTCGCCCACTACGGCGAATACGGCTTCGACGGCGTGCTCCCGAAGCCGTTCGGGATTTCCGATCTCCGACGGGCGCTCGAGCAGGCGCACGCCACTGCCCGGGAGAGCCGCCGCAGCGCGTCGCTTCCCGCCACGGCGATCAAGATGCCGTCGAGCCAGGCTCGCCCGGGGTCGTATGTTTAGCCTGCGATCGCTCGTCGTCGCGCTGGCAGCGCTGGCCGCCGCCGCGCCTGCGTTCGCGCAGACCAAGGCGCCGGTGGACGCCGCCGTCGAGGCTGCGCAGCGAACTGAGAGCCGGCCGCGCGTCATCATCCGCCACCGGCCCGGCGCCGCGGCGAGGCTCGTGAAGCAGTTCGCCGCGCATGGCGACCGGATCGTCCAGCAGCACGATTCAATCGGCGCGCTGGCCGTGGACCTCCACGCGGAGGACATCGAGACGGTCCGGAAGAACCCGGACGTGCTCTGGGTGTCGGCCAACGCCAGGGTTCGGTCCAACGCGGCGCCGGCGGCGAGGAAGTCGCCCCGGACGCCGGCTCCGCCCCTGACGCCGCCGGACATCGACACGGGCGTGCTGCGCGCGATGCTCGGCATCGGCAGCTCGAGACTCACCGGCGCAGGCGTCGGCATCGCGCTCATCGACTCGGGCGTCAACCTCGTCACGGATCTCAACGCGCGCGTCAAGGCGTACTACGACTTCACGGGCGGCCCCAACCCGTCGGTGGACGGCTACGGCCACGGCACGCATCTGGCGAGCCTGATTGCAGGCTCCGGCCGCTCGTCGGGGGGCTACCACCCGGGGCTCGCCACCGGCGCCAGCCTGGTCGTGATGAAGGTGCTCGACGGCAACGGCGAGGGCTACACGAGCGACGTCATCGCCGCGATCGAGTTCGCGGTCGCCAACCGGACGCGCCTCGGCATCGACATCATCAACCTCTCGCTCGGCCACCCGATCTTCGAGCCGGCCGGCACGGACCCGCTCGTGGCTGCCGTCGAAAAAGCCGTCGCCGCCGGCATCGTCGTCGTCGTGTCCGCGGGCAACAACGGCCTCAACCCGCTGACCGGACAGGTCGGCACGGCGGGCATCGGATCGCCGGCGAACTCGCGGTCCGCCATCACGGTCGGCGCGACGATCTCGCACGGCACCGTCAGCCTGAGCGACGACTACGTGGCGCCGTTCAGCGCCCGCGGGCCGACGTGGTACGACGGCCGCATCAAGCCCGACATCGTGGCGCCCGGTGACCGCCTGGTCGGCGTCACGACGCAGTCAACCAAGCTCTACGCGAATGCGAAGCTGCGGGCGAAGAAAGCGCTGCACCTGAAGCTGAGCGGCACCAGCGTGTCGACGGCGGTGACGACGGCCATCGTCGCGCTGATGATCCAGCAGAACCGTCTCGACGAGGGATGGGCGAAGCCGCTCACGCCGAACACGGTCAAGGCGCTGCTGCAGTACACGGCGCTAAAGGTGAAGCCGAGCGGCACCGGCATTCCCGACATCCTCGAGCAGGGCACGGGGACGCTGAACGGCGGTGGCGCGATCACGCTCGCGAAGGCGATCGAGCCGAGCGCGCCGAAGGGGACGTGGTGGATCGAGACGCCGGTCTCTCCGTCCACGCAGCTTGGCAGCCGGATTTACAACTGGGCGCAGAGTCTGGTCTGGGGCGACGGCCTCGTCTGGGGCGACTCCGTGATGTACCGGCAGAACGCCTGGGCGCAGGGTCTCACCTGGGGCGACAGCCTGGTCTGGGGAGACACCGTCACGCTCGACCCGTCGCGGCCCGTGATCGACCTGTTCACCGTGTGGGAGCCGAAGGTCATCTGGGGTCCTGGGCTCGCGACCTCGACGGGCCAGAGCCTGGTCTGGGGCGACCTCGAGGACAGCCTCGTGTGGGGCGACGGCCTCGTGTGGGGCGACGGCCTCGTGTGGGGCGATGCAGACGACGGCCTCGTCTGGGGCGACATCGTCTGGGGACCGACGGTTCTGCCATTCTAGAGCGGTTTCTGAAACGTCGTAGTGTCCGGCTTGAGCCGGACCACGTTGATCGGCACCGCCGTGTGTGGTCCGGCTCAAGCCGGACACTACGAAGAAGTCGAAACCGCGCCAGGCGCCCCGTAAAGGGGCGCCCTACGGGCCGTAGGGCGGGCCTTCACGACCCGCCTACCGGGTTCGCAACAGCCGCAGGGCGTTGCCGACGACGATGACCGATGCGCCGGTATCCGCGAGCACGGCCATCCAGAGCGTCGCGGAGCCGGCAATCGCCATCACGAGGAACGCCGCCTTCAGCGCCAGCGAGATCGCCACGTTCGTGCGGACGTTGCGCAGCGTGGCGCGCGCCAGCCTGATCGCGTAGGGCAGCCGCAGCAGCTCGTCGGACATCAGCGCCACGTCGGCGGTCTCGAGCGCGACATCCGATCCGGCGGCGCCCATCGCGACCCCCACGTCCGCGGCGGCCAGCGCGGGTGCGTCGTTGATCCCGTCGCCCACCATCAGCAGCGTGCCGTACTGCTCGCGCAGCGAGCCGACGAGCGTGTGCTTCTCGGCCGGCAGCAGCCCGGCGCGATGCTCGTCGGCGCCGACCTCGGCGGCAATGGCGCGGGCCGCATCGTCGCGGTCGCCGGTCACCACCACGATCCGGCGGACGCCCTGCGCGCGCAGCAGCTCCACGGCCTCGCGCGCGGTCTCCCGCGGGCGGTCGGCCAGCGCGATGGAGCCCGCGAGCCGTCCACCGATGGCCACAAAGACGCCCGCCTTCCCGTCCGGGACCGCGATGCCGCGCTCGGCGAACAGGCGCTCATTGCCGACGAGCACCGTCTGGCCGCGCACCTCGCCTTCAGCGCCGAGACCAGGCAGCGCCGTGAACCGGGCTGCCGGATGCACGGGGATCGCACTGGCACGGGCGTGCTCGGCGATCGCGCGGCCGACCGGGTGCTCCGACTGCGATTCCACCGCGGCGGCATAGTGGAGGACCTCGGCGGCTGGCAGGGCGTCCGTCGTCACCACGTCCACGACGCGCAGATCGCCTCTGGTCAGCGTGCCGGTCTTGTCGAAGGCGACGATCCGTACGGCGCCCAGGCGCTCGAGAAACGCGCCGCCCTTGACGAGCACGCCGTTCCTGGCCGCGGCCGAGAGGGCGGACACGATCGACACGGGTGTGGAGATGACGAGCGCGCACGGGCACGAGATCACCAGCAGCACGAGCGCGCGGTAGATCCAGGTGGCCGCATCGGCGCCGAGCGCCAGCGGCGGCACGAGCGCGACGGCCAGCGCGAGCGCCAGCACGGCGGGCGTGTAGATGCGCGCGAAGCGATCGACGAACGACTGCACGGGCGCGCGGCTGGCCTGCGCGGTCTCGACGAGGTGAATGATGCGCGCGAGCCGGGTGTCGCGCGCGAGCCGTGTGATGCGCAGCACCAGCGCGCCGCGGCCGTTGATCGTGCCGGCATACACCTCGTCGCCGGGACGCTTGTCGACGGGCCGCGACTCGCCCGTCAGCGGCGCCTCGTTGACGTCCCCGGCGCCCTGGACCACCCTGCCGTCGAGCGGCACCTTGTCGCCCGGGCGGACGATGATCTCGTCGCCGAGCCCGATCTCCTCCAGCGGCACGCGGTGCTCGTGCCCGCCGTGGCGGACGAGCGCGTCACGCGGGGAGAGGTCGAGCAGCGCGTGGATCGCCTGCCGGGCCCGCTCCAGCGTCCGCACCTCCAGCCATTGGGCGATCGCGAACAGGAAGACGACCGTGGCCGCCTCCAGGAACTCGCCGAGAACCAGCGCGCCAGCGACGGCGATCACCATCAACGTGTTGATGTCGAGGGTGCGCGACCGGACCGCCGCCACCGCCCGGCGCGCCGGAAACACCCCGCCGATCGCGGCGGCGAGCGTCAGCAGGACGGCTGAGGCGGCCGCCTGCCCGGCGGCTGAAAGCGCGAGGCCGGCGCCAATGGCCCCGCCCGACGCCAGGACGAGGCGCCACCGGCGCCGGACATCGGCCCCCGAGGCGGCGGGCTCCTCGTGCTCGAGCCACATCCGCATCCCGGTCTGGCCGACCGCATCGACCATCACGGACGTCGTAAGCTTGGCAGCGTCGTATTTGACGTGGAGACGCTGTCCGAGCAGGTCTGCCGAGACTGATTCGAGCCCCTCCAGGGGCTTCAGCCGCCGTTCGAGGATGACGACCTCTTCACTGCAGTCCATCCCCTCGACGCGGAAGACGGCTTCCGCATGAAGCTCGCAGGTCGGGCAGGCCACCGGCTCGGCAACGGCCACGATCTCAGGGTACCCTACTGGGTTACGAGGAGCGAACCAGCGTGATCGAAGTCCAGAACCTGACCAAGCGGTACGGGCCGTTCACCGCCGTCAGCGATGTCAGCTTCCGGGTGGAGCGGGGAGAAATCCTCGGCTTCCTCGGCCCGAACGGCGCGGGAAAAACCACGACGATGCGCGTGCTGACCGGCTACATGCCTCCCAGCGAAGGGAAGGCGGTCGTGGCCGGCTACGACGTCTTCGAGCAGCCCCTCGAGGCCAAGCGGCGCACCGGCTACCTGCCGGAGACGCCGCCGCTCTATCCCGAGATGTCGGTGCGCGACTACCTGACGTTCGTCTCGAAGATCAAAGGCGTGCCGCGCGGCGAGCGGAAGTCGCGCGTGGAGTCGTCGATGGAGCGGACGCGCATCGCGGACGTGGCCGACCGCCACTGCGGCAAGCTCTCGAAGGGCTACCGGCAGCGCGTCGGCCTCGCGCAGGCGCTGCTGCACAACCCCGAGGTGCTGATCCTCGACGAGCCGACCGCCGGTCTCGACCCGAAGCAGATCATCGAGACGCGTCAGCTCATCAAGCAGCTCGCCGGCGACCACACGATCATCCTGAGCACGCACATCCTGCCCGAGGTGAGCCAGACGTGCCAGCGCGTGGTCATCATCAACAAGGGGCGCGTGGTCGCCGTCGACACCCCTGACAACCTGACGTCGAAGCTCCGCGGATCGGAGACGATGTACGTGCAGGTGGACGCGGCGGGGGCCGACGCGAAGAGCGCGCTCGAGACCGTGGCCGGCGTGACGCGCGTCATCGCCGCCGACACCCGCGGCGGCGTCACCGGATACGAAGTGGAGAGCGGGAGCGGCGAGGACGTGCGCCGCCAGCTCGCGGCGGCGGTCGTCCAGCGCGGCTGGGGACTGCTGGAGCTGCGCCCGCTGCGGATGAGCCTCGAGGAAATCTTCCTCTCGCTGACGACCGAAGAATCGCCGGCCGAGACGGCACCGCCCGCGGAGACCGCCCATGAGTAACATCCTCGCCATCGCGCACAAGGAGCTGAAGAGCTACTTCGCGTCGCCGATCGCCTACGTCGTGATCGGCTTCGCCGCCATCCTCTTCGGCTGGTTCTTCATCAACCTGCTCTACTACTTCGATCGGATGTCGCTGCAGGCGGGCGGCGGCTTCGGCGGGCCGGAGACGGTCAACGTCAACGAGATGCTGATCTCGCCGCTGTTCTTGAACGTCAGCGTCATCCTGCTGTTCACGCTGCCGCTCGTGACCATGCGCACCTACTCGGAGGAGAAGCGCTCGGGCACCATCGAGCTGCTGCTCACGGCGCCGCTCACCGACGTGCAGATCGTCGTCGGCAAGTTCCTGGGCGCGCTCGTGCTCTACGCAGCCATGATGGGCGTGACGGTCGTGCACATCGGGTTCCTGTTCGCGTTCGGGAACCCCGAATGGCAGCCGGTGCTGACGGGCTACCTCGGCCTGCTGCTGATGGGCGGCTGCTTCCTCTCGCTCGGCCTGTTCGTCTCGAGCCTCACGCGCAACCAGATCATCGCCGGCATGATCACCTTCGCCGTCTTCCTGATGTTCTGGGTGATCAACTGGATTGCGACGTTCACGGGGCCGACCACGCAGGCGGTGCTGAACTACCTCTCGATTACCGAGCACCTCAACGACTTCGCGCGCGGGGTGATCGACACGAAACACCTGGTGTATTACGTCTCCTTCATCGCGTTCAGCCTGTTTCTCACGGTGCGCGCCGTGGACAGCGAACGCTGGCGCGGGTAACTCATGCTGCAGCGAATCCTCGGCATCGTCGGCTGGATTGCGACGGCGCTCGTCATCGCCGCCGTGGCGATCCGTTTCATACGCCCGGAGTGGGATCAGTACGCGGTCTACATGGCATGGGCCGGCCTCGTGGGCGTCCTGCTCTACACGCTCGGCCAGTGGCGCGACATCGTCGCGTTCTTCCGCCGCCGCCAGGCGCGCTACGGCGCGCTGGCGACGGTCAGCGTGATCGTCGCGCTGGCCATCGCCGTGGCCGTGAACTACCTCGCCAACCGGCAGAACAAGCGCTGGGACCTGACGGCCAACCGGCAGAACAGCCTGTCGGAACAGACCGTCAAGGTTCTCCAGGGGCTCGAGGCGCCGGTGAAGTTCACGGTCTTCGCGAGGCAGACGGAGATGGACCCGTACCGGAACCGGCTCGACGAGTACGCCTACAACTCGCGGCAGGTGACGGTCGAGTACATCGACCCGGACACGCGGCCCGTGGTGGCGCGTGAGTTCGACATCCAGACCTACGGCACCATCGTCGTCGACTACATGGGCCGGCGCGAGCGCGCGACCTCCGACATGGAGCAGGACATCACCAACGCGCTCATCAAGGCCGTGTCGGGCATGGAGCGCAAGGTCTACTTCCTCCAGGGCCACGGCGAGAAGGACCCGACGGTGATGGAGCGCGACGGGTACAGCAACGTCAGCGAGGCGCTGCGGCGCGACAACTACGCGGTCGAACGGCTCGTGCTGGCGCAGCAGAAGGACGTGCCCGCGGATGCGACGGTGGTCGTCTTCGCGGGGCCGACGTCGGACCTGCTGGCACAGGAGAAGGACGCCCTCCAGCGCTACCTCGAGCGCCAGGGCAAGCTGCTCGTGCTGCTGGATCCGCCCGTCGGCGCCCAGGCGGCGCCCATGTCGAACACCATCTCGCTGCTCAACTACTGGGGCTTCGCCATCGGCAACAACGTCGTCGTGGACATCAGCGGCGCGACCAACGAGCCGAGCATCGCGGTGGCGGCCAGTTACCCGCAGCACGCGATCACGGACCGGTTCTCGACGCTGACGCTGTATCCGCTGGCGCGGTCCGTGGACCCGATCGAGCCGGCCACCGAAGGACGCGTCGCGCTGCCGCTGGTGCAGACGAGCCCGCGGAGCTGGGCCGAGACGAACCTCGCCACGCTCTCGAGCGGGCCGGGCGTCGAGATGCAGGCCGAGAGCGGCGACACGCCAGGGCCGGTGAACGTCGCGGGGGCGATGGCGCTGGCCGCACAGTCGCCGGCGGCGAACCCGGCGGCGCCACCGGCCGGGAACGCGCCGAAGCCCGAGACGCGCGTCGTCGTCTTCGGCGACTCCGACTTCGCGAGCAACGCCTACGGCGGCATCCCGGGCAACCCGAACCTCTTCGCCAACGCGGTGAGCTGGCTGGCGCAGCAGGAGAACCTGATCGCGATCCGGCCGACGTCGCCGGCGGACCGGCGCGTGACGATGACCGCGCGGCAGCAGCAGCTCGTGGCGCTGGCGTCAATCCTGGTCGTGCCGGCGCTGGTCTTTGCGGCCGGCATCTGGACCTGGTGGCGGAGGAGATAAGTCCATGGGCCGCGGCGCTACCACTCTCATCCTGATCGTCGTCCTCGCCGGCCTGGGCGGGTACATCTACTTCGTCGATCGCGAGCGGCCGGCGGCGGGCACCGAGGAGCCGAAGGCGAAGGCGTTCGACGTTTCCCCCGAGAACATCGAGGAGGTCGTCGTCACCAACGCGGCCGGCGAGAAGGCGCGCGTGCAGCGCGTGGACGCGAACTGGCACCTGGTCGAGCCCGAGAAGGCCGACGCGGATGCCACCGCGGTCGCCGCGGTGACGAGCAGCGTCGCGTCGCTCGAGGTGCAGCGCGTCGTGGACGAGAACCCGTCGGACCTGTCGCAGTACGGGCTCATGCCGCCGCGCATCGACCTGGCGTTCCGCGTCAGGGGCGAGAAGGACTTCCAGCGGCTCCTCGTCGGCGAGAAGACGCCGACCGGCGGCGACCTGTACGCGAAGAAGCCGAACGAGAACCGCGTCTTCCTGATCTCGTCGTACCTGGACTCGTCGTTCAACCGGACGGCGTTCGACTTCCGCGACAAGGCCGTCCTGAAGTTCGAGCGCGAGATGGCCGACGGCGTCGAGATCGTCGCCGGTCCGCAGACGCTGCAGCTCTCACGCCAGGGCACCGAGTGGACGCTGCTCGGGCCGGTTGCGGCGCGCGCCGACTACGCCGGGGCGGAGGGGATCGTCACCCGCCTGTCCACCGGACAGATGCAGAAGGTCGTCGAGAACGAGGCGAAGGACCTGCGCCAGTACGGGCTCGACCGGCCGTCGCTGAGCGCCACCGTCAGCAGCGGCAGCAGCCGCGCGACGCTCCTGCTCGGCCGGACGACGGACGGCGGCTACTTCGCGAAGGACGCGTCGCGGCCGGCCGTCTTCACCGTTGACGAGGGGCTCGCCACGGAGCTGAAGAAGACCGTCGCCGATCTGCGCCGCAAGGACATGTTCGACGCGCGGTCGTTCACGGCGACCCGTGTCGAGGTGCAGCGCGGCGCCGAGACGCTCGCCTTCGAGAAGACCAGGGAGGGCGAGAAGGACGTCTGGAAGAATGCCGCCGGCCAGGTGGTGGACTCGGCGAAGGTCGAGGACCTCGTGACGAAGCTCTCGAACCTGCGCGCGACGACGTTCGAGGCGTCGCACGCCGCGCTGAAGACGCCCGCCCTCACCGTGACCATCCGGTTCGACGAGAACAAGACCGAGACGGCGTCGTTCGCCCGCGCCGGCGCGGACGTCTACGGCAGCCGGTCCGACGAGCCCGTGGCCGCGAAACTCGAAGCGAACGTGTTCGACGAGGCGATGAAGGCAGTGGACGCGATGAAATGACAGGGTCAAAGGTCAAGGGTCAAGGGTCAAAAGTACGCCCGCGCGGTTTGCGTGCCTTTGCCCTTTGCCTTTTGACCTTTGACCTACTGGGCTGCGCCAAGGCGCAGCCCGCGTTGCCTCCCATCCCGCATTTCGATTCGCTTCAACAGCTCGCTTCCACCATCCTTGCCGCGACGAAGTCTCCCGGCGTGCAGCGCGCCGCGTGGGGCATTGCGGTCCATTCCCTCGACCGCGACGAGCGCCTGTTCGAGCTGAACGCCGGCACGCTGCTGGTCCCCGCATCGGTCGGCAAGCTCGTGGCGGTGGCGACGGCGGTGGAGGCCGTCGGCTGGAACTACGAGTACGAGACGACGGTGCGCGGCACCGGCCCGGTCGTGGACGGCGTGCTGCAGGGCGACCTCGTCATCGTCGGATCCGGCGATCCCACCATCGGCGGGCGCGGCGGCGAAGACCTCACCGCGTGGATCGACGCGCTGAGAGCCAGGGGCATCCGCCGCATCGAGGGCCGCGTCATCGGGGATGACGATGCGATCGAGGAGCCGCGGCCGCAGCTCGCGTGGGCGTGGGATGACCTGGGCTACACGACGGGTGCGCTGTTCGGCGCCCTGAATCTGGCGGAGAACCGGATGACGGTCACCGTGACGCCGTCCTACACGGCCGGCGGCCCGACAACGCTCGCGGTGGACCCGGCTGCCGCCAATCGTCCCCTCGGCAACCGGAGCGTCACCGGCCCGCCCGGGTCACCGCAGCTGCTGTGGCCGGAGCAGCGGCCGGGCGAGCCGTTCCTCACGGTGGCCGGCTCCATTCCCGCCGGAGCGCAACCGGCGCGGCTCAATGTCTCGGCCGGCAACCCGACGTTCTGGTTCGCGAGCGTCTTCCGCAATCGCCTGCAGCGCGCCGGCATCGAGGTCACGGGCGACGCATGGGACGTGGACGATGCGATGCCCAGGCCGGCCAGGGATTCGGGCGAGGTCCTCTACACGCATCGATCGCGACGACTCGCTGAGATCACGGAGCCACTGCTGAAGGAAAGCATCAACCTGCACGGCGAAGCCGTCATGCGGCTGAATGTCGCACCGGGCGCCTTCCCCACCAACGACGCGGCGATCGAGGGCATGCGGCTGCGAATGGACGGGTGGGGCATCCCGCGCGACGCGTGGCAGGTGATCGACGGCTCCGGGCTCTCGCGCCGCAACGCGATCGCGGCGGACGCGATCGTGACCGTCCTTCGGCGCATGTATGACGCCAGCGGCATGTCGCCGTGGATGCGCGCGCTGCCGGTGGCCGGCGTGGACGGCACCCTCGAAGCGCGGATGAAGGGCACGCCGGCTGCAACCACCGTGCGCGCCAAGACGGGCACGATGTCCAACATCCGCGCGCTCGCCGGCTACGCGCGCACGCGCGACGGCGAGACCCTCGCCTTCGCGATCATGGCCGACAACTTCGAAGGCCCCGGCGCCGCCGCCACCGAGGCGCTCGACCGCATCGCGATCGCGCTGGCGAGTTTCTCCCGGAACTAGCGCGGTTTCGACTTCTTCGTAGTGTCCGGCTTTAGCCGGACCACATACGGCGGTGCCGATCAACTTGGTCCGGCTAAAGCCGGACACTACGACGTTTCAGAAACCGCTCTCAAGCCGGACACTACGAAGGATGCCGGACCACACACGGCGGTGCCGATCAACTTGGTCCGGCTAAAGCCGGACACTACGACGTTTCAGAAACCGCTCTCAAGCCGGACACTACGAAGGATGTCGCGCGCGGCGGACGCGACCTCATGCGGCGCCGCAGTGAGGCCTCCGCCCTGGGCAAGGTCGGGTTTGCCGCCGCCGCGGCCGCCGAAGCGCTCGGTGAGCTGACGGAGTACGGCGCTGGCGTCCGTGGACACGCCGGCCGAACGCGCCACGACCAGCGCGTCCTTGCCGACGAGCACGACGACGGCGCGGGCCGAAGCGGTCGCTGCCGTGGCGATGGCCTTCAAACCCGGCGCGTCCCAGCCGTCGAGCGCTTCGATGACAATTTGCGTGGCGGGTCCGCTTGGCGGTGGATCGTCCGCGCCGCGCGGAACCCGCCCTACCTGAGCCGCCGCGAGCAGCCGCGCCGCCTCGTGCCCCGCCAGCTGCTCCTGCTGCCCCTTGACGATCTTGCGCAGGTCGCGCGCGTCCGCCTGCAGGCGCTCGACCGCGGCGGGCAGCTCCGCGGGCACGACCGACAGCGCCCGCACGGATCCGGCGACCGCATCGCGATACGCGCGCAGGTGGCGCACGACGCGGGTGCCGCACACGAACGTCAGGCGGGTGCCGCCGCGGAAGCGCTCCGTCGCGAGCGCCGCGATCGCGCCGACGGCGCCCGTGCGGTCCACGTGCGTGCCGCCGCACGCGGAGAGATCGAAGCCGTCGATGTCGATGAGCCGCAGCGTCCCCTCGCGCAGCGGCTCCTTGCGCAGCGCCAGCCTGGCCGCCTCCTCGGGCGACGCGAACCGGATCGCCACCGGGCGGTCCTCCCACACGACGCGGTTCGCCTCGTCCACCGCCCGCTCGACGTCCGCCGCCGGCGCGGCCTTCGCGAGGTCGATGGTTGCCGCGTCTGCGCCCATGTGAACGCTCATGGTGCGGTTGTCGAACAGGCGGTCGAACGCGGCCGACAGCATGTGCTGCCCGGTGTGCTGCTGCATGTGATCGAAGCGGCGAGCCCAGTCGATCTGGCCGCGCACGGCCGCGCCGTACGCCAGCGGCGCCGACAGCACGTGCACGATGTCCTCGCCAGCGTCCACTGTCTCCAGCACCTGCACGCCGTCGAGGCGGCCGGTGTCGAACGGCTGCCCGCCCGAGGTCGGGTAGAACGCGGTGCGGTCGAGGATGACGGCCGGACGGCCCTCGTGCTCGACCGCGCGTGTCACCACGGCGTCGAACGCGCGGCACGAGGGCTCGGTGTCGTAGATGCGGTGGGTCATGCCGCGGCGGCGGCAGGCAGATCGACGTAGAAGATGCCGCCGCCCGCCGGCGCGCTGCGGTAGCCGATCTTCCCGCCCAGCGAGTCGATGATCCCGTAGCTCACGGACAGGCCGAGGCCCGTGCCCTGCCCCACGGGCTTGGTGGTGAAGAACGGCTGGAAGAGCCGCGCCTCGAGCTCCGGCGGCACGCCGGGCCCGGTGTCCTCGACCTCGAAGAGCACGCGATTGCCGTCGTCGCGCGTGCGCAGCGTGATGCGCCCGGGCTGCCGCCCCGACATGACGATCGCCTGCTCGGCGTTGACGACGAAGTTGAGGATGACCTGCTGCAGCTCGGCCAGGACGGCGAGCACCGGCTGCTTCGACTGGTCGTCCACGCGCAGCTCGATGTCCTCGCTCTCCAGCCGCCGCTGCCGCAGCTCGACGACCGAGTGGATGACGTCGGTGAAGCGGACGGGACCGGCGTCGCCGGTCTGCTGCCGCGCGAACAGCGCGAGGTTGCGGATGATGCCGCAGGCGCGCGCGCTCTCCTTCTGGATCAGGCTCAGGTCGCCCTTCACCGATTCGGGGACCTCCGGCTGCATCTGGAGCAGCTCGGCGAAGCCAAGAATCGCCTGCAGCGGGTTGTTGATCTCGTGCGCCACGCCGGACACGAGCTGGCCCACCGCCGCCAGGCGCTCCTGCCGGATCACCTGGCGCTGCAGGAGCTGCAGCTCCTCCCGGATGCGGCGCTCCTCCGCCATCTGCGCGTCGAGCGCCCCGCGCGTCTCGTTGAAGCGCGTGAGCATGCGGTTGAACGCCTCCTGCAGCTCCGCGAACTCGCGCGTCGCCATCGGGCGCAGCTCGATGGGCGTGAAGTCGCCCGAGGCGATGCGCTGCGCGGACGCGTCGAGATGCCCCAGTGACTGCGTGAGCCGGCGCGACAGCACGACGGCGACGAGCAGCCATCCGCCAAGGCCGAGGCCGAAAATCGTGAAGCTGCGCGTCCACAGCGACACGGCCCGGTCGTAGGCGACCGATATCGGGATGCCGACCGCCGTGATCCACGGGCCACCGGGCACCATCGCCTCGGCGTACATCCGCTCCACGCCGTCGTTGCCGGTCCGCACCTCGGGCGCGCGGACGCGCCCGATCTCCCGCGGGCTCCCGCTCATGGTCTGGCCGATGAATCGCTCGGGCTCGAGGTTGCGCGCGAGGATGCGGCCGTCGGCTTCGGCCACCACGACCGCCGACCGCTGGGGCAGCAGCTGCTGGCCGAGCACTTCCTCCATGTCCTGCGGGTTGACGAAGCAGCCGAGCACGCCGACGATCGCCCCGGCGCGATCGCGAATCGGGTAGGCGACGGTGATGTAGTGCTGCCCGGAGACGGTGCGCTGCATCTTCGAGACGACGCGCTGGCCGCCGGACACGACGGGCGCCACGAGCGCGTCCCAGGCGTCGTCCACCTCCGACGAGCCGCCGCCGCGCGCGACGAGCGCGCCTTTCGTGTCCACGAGGACGATCTCGATGAGCATCGGCCGCTGCAGCCGCTGCGGGCGAAGCAGCGGCTCGGCCGACGCCGAATCGAGGCGCTGGAACTCGGGGTTGGTCGAGAGGTTGCGCGCCATCCGGTCCAGACCGGTCAGCTCGCGGTCGATGGCGGCCGCCGAGCGCAGCGCGAGCGTCTGCGTCTGCTCCGCCAGCTCATCCGATCGCTCGCGGTACGTGGCCCGTGCCGACCACACGGCGGCCCCGAGGACGGGCACCAGCAGGAGGAGAATTGCGATGAAGAGCTGCCGTCGAAGGGGCTGAGCCCAGACTTTGACCATGTAAAGGCGGCCGGAATCTTACAGCGAATTGCCGTCCCTAACCGTGTAGGACAGGATCGGATACGCCCGCCTGCGCAAACCCGGCGGCCCGCAGCACGCAACTGTCGCACCGCCCGCAGGGACGTCCGGCGGGGCCGGGGTCGTAGCAGCTGTGGGTAATTCCGTAATCGACACCCAGCGCCAGTCCTTTACGAATGATGTCCGCCTTCCCGAGGTGCAGCAGCGGGGCGTGGATGCGAAACTGTCCGCCCTGCACGCCCTTCGCGGTCGCCAGGGAGGCGAGCCGCTCGAACGCCGCAATGAACTCCGGGCGGCAATCGGGATACCCCGAATAGTCCAGCGCGTTGACGCCGATGACGATGTCCTGCGCGCCGAGGACCTCGGCCCAGCCGAGGGCGAGCGACAGGAAGACCGTGTTGCGCGCGGGCACGTAGGTCGAGGGAATCTCGTTCGTGTCGAGCGGCCGATCCTTCGGCACCGGCGCGTCCGTGGTCAGCGACGAGCCGCCGAAGACGGAGAGGTTGACGTCCACTTCGACGTGACGGGCGACGCCGAGCGCCCGCGCCACGGCGCGGGCCGCGTCGATCTCGAGCGCGTGCCGCTGGCCGTAGCGCACGGTGAGCGCGAACAACTCGAAGCCGTCGGCCTTCGCGATGGCGGCGGCGGTGTACGAGTCGAGGCCGCCGCTCAACAGCACGACGGCCTTCGGCATTTGTGATTTGTGATCTGTGATTTGCGAATGCATCACAATCACAAATCACAAATCGCAAATCGCAAATCGCAAATCGCAAATCGCACACTCATACGCCCCGTGTCGCTGGATCCCAGATGAACTTGTGCAGCTGGAGCTGCACGCGCGCGGGGAGCTTGTCGGCAAGCACCCACTCCGACAGCGTGCGCGCGTCCATGACGCCGTGCACCGGCGACACGTGGACGGCCGCGGCGCGCGCGGCGAGGCCGCGCCGGGTGATGACGTCGCGCGCGTACTCGTAGTCGGCGCGATCCGTGACGACGAATTTCACCTCGTCGTGCGGACGCAGGCGCTCGAGATTGCTCCAGTCGTTGCGATGCGCTTCGCCGCTGCCGGGACACTTGACGTCGAGGATCGTCACCACGGACGCGGGCACGCGCTCGGTGCTGCAGTGGCCGCCGGTCTCGAGCAGCACGGTGGCGCCGCGCTCCAGCAGCGATTCCATCAGCGGGTAGACGTCGTCCTGCAGCAGCGGCTCGCCGCCGGTGACCTCGACCAGCGTGCACTCGAACCGCTCCACCTCGGCGAGCACGTCCTCCACCGGCCGCTTCCGCCCCTCGTGGAACGCATACGGCGTGTCGCACCATGAGCAGCGCAGGTCGCAGGCGGTCAGGCGCACGAAGACGCACGGCCGGCCGGCGTAGGTCGACTCGCCCTGGATGGAATAGAAGATCTCGTTAACCGTCAGCAATCCCTCTATTATCGGACCAATGACCGTCCGCGTCGGAACCTCGGGCTGGAGCTATCCGTCCGGGCCGGGGACATGGAACGGCATCTTCTACCCGGCCACGCGGTCGAAGCGCGCGGGGACCGACCGGTTCGACGAGCTGCGGTTCTACGCGGAGCACTTCGATACGGTCGAGGTGAACACCACGTTCTACGGCCAGCCGCGCGCCGAGGTCACCTCCGCGTGGGCGGCCAGGACACCGCCGCGCTTCGAGTTCGCGCTCAAGCTGTACCAGAAGTTCACGCACCCGAAGATGTTCCGCGAGGCTGCGCTGAAGCCTGTCCGCCGTAGCCTCGGCGAAGGCGGATCCGCGCCCGGCTCGGAAGGCGCGCTGCTCGATCTGCTGGCGCAGGTCACCCGCAGCGACATCGACGAGTTCCGCGCCGGCATCGACCCGATCGCGTCCGCGGGAAAGCTCGGCGCGCTGCTCGCGCAGTTTCCGCCCAGTTTCAAGGACACGCCGCGGTCGCGCGACTATCTCTCGCAACTGCTGCGCGCGTTCGCCGACTACCGGGTGGCGGTGGAGCTGCGGCACCGGAGCTGGAGCGACGCCTTCGGCGAGACGCTCGGCCTCCTCAACGCGTTCAACGCGGCGTGGACGCAGATCGACGAGCCCAAGTTCACGTTCTCGATCCGCCAGAACTACCTGCCGAACGTCACCGGCTTCTACTACATGCGGCTGCACGGCCGGAACGTCGCGCACTGGTGGCGCCACGAGCACCGCGACGACCGCTACAACTACCTGTATTCAGGGGACGAGCTGAAGGAATTCTCCGAGACGGCCGGCGCGGCGAAGGAGCTGGTGAAGAAGACCTACCTCTACACCAACAACCACTTCGCCGCGAAGTCGGTGGTCAACGCGGTGATGCTGAAGGCACAGCTCGGCCAGCCGATCGAGGGCGAGTATCCGCCCGAGATCGTGGAGCGCTATCCGGAGCTGACGGGGCTCGTCTCGATGTCGCCTGGAGTCACTTCACCGTCACGCGCCGGATGATGTCCGGCTGCGAGTTGTTGCGGTGATCGACGAGCTTCCGCACGACATCCATCCCGGAGGTCACCTGGCCGAAGACCGAGTACTTGCCGTCGAGCGACGGCCGGCCGTTGCTCATGAGGATGTACATCTGCGCGTCGGCGCCCTTCGGGTCGCCGCCGTGCGCCATCGCCACCGATCCCAGCCGGTGAATGCGCTTCAACTCGCCGACGCCGACCGGGCGGCCGCTGCCGCGGGTGCCCCACAGCGCGCGCTTGGTCATGTCGCGGGTCTGCGGGTCGCCGAACTGCACCACGAAGCCGGGCTCCACGCGGTGCACGCGCAGGCCGTTGTAGAAATTGCGCTTGGCGAGCACGGTCACGTGCTCGACGGTCTTCGGTGCATCGGCGGGAAACAGCTCGATCTCGATGTTGCCCTTGGCCGTTTCGATGAGCATCACCGGGTTGGCCGCCTTGGCGGCCGGCGTCTGAGCTGATACCGCCGGCGCCGCGACCAGCGCCGCCATTACGACCCCCATCACGCGCGTCATGCTCTCGTCCTCCGTTGCACCCCAATTCTTGGACAATCCGCGCGCAGGACGCAATCCCCGCAGCGCGGATACACGGGCCGGCACACGTTCTGCCCCCAGGTCACGAGGTAGAGGTTGAGGAGGGGCCACCAGCGCCGCTCGGTCGCGCGGTAGAGCGCCTGCTCCGTCTCTTCGGGCCGCGCCGTCTTCACCCAGCCGAGCCGGTTCGAGATGCGGTGCACGTGCGTGTCGACGCAGATGTTCCGGCGGCTCTTGAAGCCGAGAATCAGCACGAGGTTCGCCGTCTTCCGCCCGACGCCGGGCAGCGTCACCAGCTCCTCCATCGTCGACGGCACCTTGCCGCCGAACCGCGAGACGAGCATCTCGCAGCACGCTTTCACGTAGCCCGCCTTGTAGCGGTAGAAGCTGACGGGATAGATCAGCCGCTCGATCTCCCTCTCCGGCAGCCTCGCCATCGCGCGGGGCGTGCGCGCGCGGCGGAAGAGCCGCGTGGACGCGGCGTGCGTCGTCGCATCCTGCGTGCGCGCCGACAGGATCGTCGCGATCAGAATCTGGAAGGGATCCTCGGCCTGGGCGTCGGAGATCTTCTCGACGGCTGGCAGCTCCATGCCCGTCATCGCGCGGGCCAGGCTGCGCATGATCCGCTCGACAGACCTACGTGACGGGCGTGATGGGCGCCTCACCGCTGAGTACCGCGATGGCGTTGCGGACCGCGAGGTCGGCCATCGCGGTGCGCGTCTCGGACGTCGCGCTCCCGAGGTGCGGCGCGAGGACGACGTTCTCGAGCGCGAAGAGCTCGTCGTGCACGATCGGCTCGCGCTCGTAGACGTCGAGTCCTGCGCCGGCGATGAGCCGGTTCTTCAGCGCCCACGCGAGCGCGGCCTCGTCCACCACCGGGCCGCGCGAGGTGTTGACGAGATACGCGGTCCGCTTCATGCGCGCGAGCGCCGCCTGGTCGATGAGATGCCTGGTGTCCGCCGTGAGCGGCACGTGCAGGGAGACGACGTCGGAGGTCGAGAGCAGGCGATCCATCGGAATCCCGTCGCCGGATCGGGAGGTGTGGGCGACGGTCATGCCAAACGCGGCCGCGCGGTCCGCCACCGCGCGGCCGATGCGGCCGAACCCGACGATGCCGAGCTGCTTGCCGCGCAGCTCCATCCCGAGCAGCTGATCGAAGGCCCAGCCGGGCCACTCGCGGGTGCGCACCCAGCGCTCGCCTTCGCCGAGGCGGCGCGTCACGGCCAGGATCAGCGCCCACGTCAGGTCGGCGGTGGCATCGGTGAGCACGCCCGGCGTGTTGGTGACGACGATGCCGCGCGCGCGCGCGGCGGCGACGTCGATGTTGTTGTAGCCGACGGCGGCGTTGGCGATCACCTTCAGCGACGTGCCGGCTTCGATCACCGCGCGGTCCACCATGTCCGTGACCATCGCGATGAGCCCCTGCTTGCCGGCGACGCGCGCCACGAGCTCGTCGTGCGAGATGACGCCGTCGCCGTCGAATCGCTCGACGTCGCAGGCCTCCTCCAGGCGCGCCATCACGGACGCCGGAAGTGTCCGCGTGAGAAAGACGGCAGGTTTAGTGGCCGTAGGATCTACAGTAGCCGCAGTGATTGCACATCACCGGCGGCTCGATGATGCAGGGACCGTCCGTGTCGGACCCCGCGGGCAGCATGAAGAGACCGTGACTGGGATGGAAACGGAGCCCGGGCGACGCTTGCGTCGCCCCTACACCGCGCGCAGCGTGGCCACCATGCACGGCCTGGCGGGCGATGGCGTCGCGGACGAGCGCTCGCAATTCCTGCTCGGTCATTCCTGGACGACATCCACCGTGTCAATGATGCCGACGACGGCCGCGTCCACGGGCGCGAGCGTGCGGCCGAGCGCCTCGCCCGCCGCACGGCCCTCCATGACGATCAGCACCTTCTCGTGCACGCCGGCGCCAAGCGTGTCGATGGCCAGGAGCGCGGTGCCGCGCGCCTGATCGTCCAGCGTCAGCGGCTGCACCAGCAGCAGCTTGGCGCCCTCGAACGTGCGGTTCTTCTGCGTCGCCACGACCGTGCCGACCACGCGCGCCATCTGCATCAGCCGATGTCCCAGCGATCGACGATGCCGACGATGCCCGCGTCGGCGGGCACCTCCGTGGGATACCACGGGAACATCGCTTCCTTGCCGCGGACGACGAACACCGTCTCGCCCACGCCGGCGCCGACGGAGTCCACCGCCACCAGCGCGCGCCCGGACGCGGCGCCGTCCGCGCCGATCGGCTGCACGACGAGCAGCGCGATACCCGTCAGGTTCTCGTCCTTGCGCGTGATGACGACGTCGCCGATGACCTTCGCGAGCTGCATCAGTCGCCCGTGGCGATTTCCACCGTGTCCACGATGCCGACGATCGCGGCGTCCACCGGGCAGTCCTTCATGCCGGCCGCCATGCGCGCGGAGCTGCCGCTGACGATGAGCACGGTCTCGCCGACGCCGGCGTCGACCGTGTCCACGGCGACGAGATAGTTGCCGTCGGCTTTGCCCCGTGGGTCGGTGGGACGGGCCACGAGAAGCTTGTTGCTGACGAGGCGCGGATCCTTCCGCGTGGCGACAACGGTCCCGACGATGCGGGCCAGAATCATCGGGAACCCAGGTGGCTAGGCTTTCGCGCCCGCGTTGGCCTTGCCGATGGGCAGGGTCTCTTCGAGGTTGGCGTGCGGGCGCGGGATCACGTGCACCGACACGAGCTCGCCGACGCGCCGGGCCGCCGCGGCGCCGGCGTCGGTGGCGGCCTTCACCGCCGCGACGTCGCCGCGCACGATGGCCGTGACGTAGCCGGCCCCGATCTTCTCCCAGCCGACCAGCGTGACCTTCGCGGCCTTGACCATGGCATCGGCCGCCTCGATCATGGCGACCAGCCCCTTGGTCTCGACCATTCCCAACGCCTCTCCCATCTTCGTCGCCTCAATCCTTCAGGTTTTTGACCGCGTCGGCGATCAACGCCGTAAGTTCGCCGTATGTTAGCCGAATTTCCCCGTCCCTGCTCGCCTTCTGGAGCACCGCGGAGACGTCGGGCACGAGGCGTTCCGACGACTCCGGCGCCTCGAGTACCTGACAGAGCACCTGATCGCTGACGGCGGCGGGATCGCTGGGATCCGCGCACAACGGCGCGGGCGCGGGGATGCCGTAGAAGCCGCGCAGCCCCTGCAGCCGCTCCACCTCCTCGCGCGAAATCAGGTGCTCGCGCCCGAGCAGGCGCGCGACGAGACTGATCTTCGCGAAGTGCTCGATCGTCTCCATCTTGTAGTACGCGGCCATCACGCTCGGACCGCACGTCACCGCGCCGTGGTTGGCGAGCAGCATGCCGTCGTGCGCCTTGATGTACTTGCGCACGGCGTCGGGCAGCTCCGCGGTGGATGGCGTGCCGTACTCCGCGATGGGAATGCTGCCGAGCGTGGTGATCACCTCGGCGAGCACGGCGCGCGTGAGCGGGATGCCGGCCACGGCGAAGCCGGTCGCCAGCGGCGGATGCGCGTGCACGACGGCGTTCACGTCCGGCCGGTTGTGGTAGATCTCGAGGTGCATCGGCAGCTCGGTGGACGCGTCGCGCTCGCCCGCCAGCTTCCTGCCATCGAGATCGACGATCACCATCATGTCGGGGGTCATGAACCCCTTCGACACGCTCTTGGGCGTGGTGATCAGCCGGTGCTCGTCGAGGCGCGCGCTGATGTTGCCGTCGTTGGACGCGATGTACGCGCGCGCGTACAGGCGGCGGCCGGCCTCGACGATGTCGGCACGAATCTGTTCTTCAGCGCGCGTGCTCATGTCAGTGTGGTCCGGCTAAAGCCGGACACTACGTACGAAACTTCTTTCTACAGTCTTCCGAACAGAAGTAGTGCGTCGTGCCGCCGGCGGTCAGCGACAGCGCGTTCGCCGGCGCCACGTAGGTGCCGCACACCGGGTCGCGCACGAGCTTCACGGCCGGCGCCCGCGGCGAGCGGCCGCGCCGCGATCGTCCGCCGGCCGCCTCGATCACGCCGTCCATGACGCGCCAGAACGCGCGCGCGATCAGCAGCAGCAGGATCGCGAGCAGGACGAAGCGAAGCAACTCAGTTCGCCGGCGGCGTGGCCGGCGTTCCGCCCGGGTGTCCCGCGGACGCGACGCCCTCGAGCGCGCGGCTGGCCGCCTGCCCCTCCGGACTGTCGGGCGCGAGCTCGACGACGCGCTTCCAGGACTCGGCGGCGCCGGTGAGGTCCTGCTTGCCGAACGCGCGCACGATCCCCTGGTTGAGCAGCGTCTTGGTGTGGCGCGGGTCGATCTTCAACGAGACGTCGAACTGCTGCAGCGCCCGATCGGTCTGGCCCGTGTAGTAGTAGCTCACGCCGAGGTCGGTGCTCGCGTCGGGGTCGTTCGGCGCGATGTCGAGCGCCGCGGTGTACCACTTGATGGCGTCCTGGTAGCGCTCGGCGTCGAAGTACGTGTTGCCCAGCTGCACCGCCGCGTCGGCGTTCCGCGGATCCTTGTTGAAGGTGTCGGTCAGCGTCTGCACGCGCGCCTCGTCGAGCG
>VFYY01000026.1 GCA_016871375.1 Acidimicrobiia bacterium | reverse complement strand
TCGCCGTCGTAGATGTAGTTGGCGACGTAGCTGAAGAGGAGGGACGCCGCGAACGGCGACGGCGCGCGCGAGTCCACCGTCGTGACGCGCAGCGTCCGCGTCGAGATCTTCCGCAGCGTGTCCACGAGCGCCGGCATGTCGAAGTGGTCGCGCAGGATCTCGCGATACGTCTCGAGCAGCGCCGGGAACGACCCGAAGCGCGAGGCGACCGCCAGCAGGTCGGCGGCCCGCTTCCGCTGCTGCCAGAGCGGTGTGCGCATCCCGGGACGACGGCGGGGGAGGAGCAGCGCGCGCGCGGCGGTCTCGCGGAAGCGCGCCGCAAAGAGCGACGTCGAGCCGAGTTGGCGAAGGACGAGCGGCTCCACCTCGTCCACCTCCGGCAGGAGCAGCGCGGGATCCGGCGGGTTCCCGGCCTCGGGGAAGCGGACGACGAAGCCTTCGTCGCCCCACATGACCTCGACGTCCGTGCCGGTGCGGTGGCGAATCTGCGCGGTGGCGGCCATGGCCCACGGCGCGTGGATCCGGCTGCCGAGCGGCGACAGCACGCAGACGCGCCAGTCGCCGAGCTCGTCGAGGCAGCGCTCGATGACGATCGTGCGGTCGTCGGGCACCCCGCCCGAGGCCGCCTGGTCGTCGAGGTAGCGCAGCAGGTTCTCCGCGGCGCCGCCTTCGAGGTCGTGCTCGCGGACGAGGCGATCGACGGCCGCGCCGCGCGGCATCGCGCGCAGCTCGCGTACAAGCGTCCCGATCGCGTAGCCAAGCTCCACGGGCCGGCCCGCCTGATCGCCGTGCCAGAACGGCATCTTCCCGGGCTCGCCGGGCGCGGGCGAGACGAGCACGCGGTCGTGCGTGATCTCCTCCACGCGCCAGGTGGACGCCCCGAGCGTGAACGTGTCGTTCACCTGCGTCTCGAACACCATCTCCTCGTCGAGCTCGCCGACGCGCGTCGGGCGCTCCGCGCCCGCGAGGAACACGCCGTAGAGCCCGCGGTCGGGAATCGTGCCGGCGTTGGCGATCGCCACCCGCTTCGCGCCTTCGCGGCCGACCACGGTGTTGTGCACGCGGTCCCACGTGATGCGCGGCCGCAGCTCGGCGAACTCGTCGGAGGGATAGCGGCCCGAGAGCATGTCGAGCACGCCCTCGAACACGCGGCGGCTCAAGTCGGCGAACGGCGCCGCGCGGCGGACGACCGCGAAGAGCTCGTCCACGTCCCACGCCTCGAGCCCGGCCATGGCGACGATCTGCTGGGCGAGCACGTCGAGCGGGTTGCGCGGGTAGCGCGTGGACTCGACTGCGCCCTCGTGCATCGCCTTCGCCACCGCGGCCGACGCGAGCAGGTCGCCGCGGAACTTCGGGAAGATGACGCCTTCGCTGACCGCGCCCGCCTGATGGCCGGCGCGGCCGATCCGCTGCAGGCCGCTGGCGACCGACGGCGGCGCCTCGATCTGCACGACGAGGTCGATGGCGCCCATGTCGATGCCGAGCTCGAGGGAGGAGGTGGCGACGAGCGCGCGAATCCGCCCCGCCTTCAGCAGGTCTTCGACTTCGCTTCGCGCCTCCCGCGCCAGCGAGCCGTGGTGCGAGCGGACCAGCGGCTCGCCGGCCAGCTCGTTGAGCGCGCCCGCCAGGCGCTCGGCCAGCCGGCGGCTGTTCACGAAAAGCAGCGTGGACTGGTGCGAGCGAATCAGCTCCAGCAGCCTCGGGTGGATCGACGCCCAGATCGACGTCCGCGGCGCACCCTTGGCGGCGTTGCCGCCCGGGATCCCGGTCGTGGCGACGCGCGCCATGTCTTCGACCGGCACCTCGATGCGCAGCGCGATCCGCTTCCTTTCCGAGGCGTTGACGAGGGTGACCGGGCGGAAGGCGGGCGGCGCGCCGCCGGCGCCGAATTCGTCGTGGAGCTCCTCTTCGACGTCCTTCTTCGCTGTCTTTGCCTTCGGCGTCCGGCGTGGTTCGGTGCCGGCGAGGAAGCGGGCGACCTCGTCGAGCGGCCGCTGCGTGGCTGACAGGCCTATTCGTTGTAGGGGCGACGCATGCGTCGCCCTTACACCGTGGAGCGCTTCCAGGCGTTCGAGCGACAGCGCCATGTGCGCGCCGCGCTTGCCGCCGACGAGCGCGTGAATCTCGTCCACGATGACCGTGTCCACGTGCGCGAGGCGCTCGCGCGCGTTCGACGTGAGCAGCAGGAAGAGCGACTCCGGCGTCGTGATCAGGATGTCAGCCGGCTCGCGCAGGAACCGCGCGCGGTCGCCGGCCGGTGTGTCGCCCGTCCGTATTCCGATCTGTGGCACCACGACCGGAATCCCCGTCGCCTGCGCCACGTTGCTGATGCCGGCCAGCGGCGCGCGCAGGTTGCGCTCGACGTCCACCGCCAGCGCCTTGAGCGGGGAGACATAGAGGACACGGCAGCGCTCCTTGGTGGGCGGCGGCGGCTCGAACATCAGCCGGTTCAGGCACCAGAGGAACGCCGTCAGCGTCTTGCCGCTGCCGGTCGGCGCGAGGATCAGCGTCGACTCGCCGCGCGCGATGGCCGGCCACCCGAGCTGCTGCGGGCGGGTCGGCGCCGGGAAGGCGCGCTCGAACCACTCGCGCACGGCCGGATGAAACAGATCGAGCGGCGAGCCGCGGGACATCCCCCGATTGTAAAGAGATGGCGGGGAGCTTCCGTATAATTGGTTATCTATGGGTGACGCCGGAGAAGGACTCGTCGACGCGGAATCCCGCCTCGCCGAGCGGCTCGAAGAACGGGAAGAGGAAAAGAAGCGGGCACGGCAGATCGCCAGGGCCGGCGACCCGGAACGCGTGCGTCAGCTCGAGTCATTCCGCCTCGCGAGGACCGAGCTGCAGCGGCAGCTCGAGACCACGACGCACCAGGCGCGCAAGCAGCAGCTCGGCCAGGCCATTGCCGAGCTCGACAAGCGCATTGCAGAGCTCCTGAAGTAGGGCGCCGCGTCGATCGGATCAGTCTCCCGCCGATACCACGACGCGACGAAGCATCACTTCCACCGCTTCGCCCGCGCGCTCGGCTACCTGGACTGGGCCACGCAGCCGGATCCGTTTCGCCGGTATCGCGGCGCTCCGCTCGTCGAGCTGCCGCGCGCCCCGGTGGCCACCGCTGCGGCCTATGCGGCCCTGTTCGACGGGAGTGTCCCCCCGCACGGCGTAGACCTGTCCACTATCGGCGAGTTTCTGCGCTGCTCGATGGGCCTCTCCGCCTGGAAGCAGTACGGCGCCTCCCGTTGGGCGCTGCGCGTCAACCCCTCCAGCGGCAACCTCCACCCCACCGAGGCCTACATCGTCTGGGACCGCCGCGTGCGGCACTACGCCCCGCGCGAGCACGCGCTCGAGGAGCGCGCGGCCGTCGCGCGGTGGCCCCATCGAGACGACACGTTCCTGGTGGCGTTGACGTCGATCCACTGGCGTGAGGCGTGGAAATACGGCGAGCGTGCGTTCCGCTACTGCCAGCACGACGCCGGTCACGCGATTGCCGCGCTGCGCCTGGCGGCCGCGATGCTCGGCTGGCGGCTGGCGCTGCTCCCGCGCTGGTCGCACGGGCAGATGGCCGCGCTGCTCGGTACCGAACGCGACGGCGACTATGGCGACGCCGAGCGCGAGGAGCCGGAGTGCGTCGCGGTCGTCACGGCCGGCGACCCGTCGGCGTGGCTCGATCGCGACCCCGAACCGCTCGCGCAATCCGCGCGCGCGGGCACCTGGCGCGGGACGGCCAACCAGCTCAGCCCGGATCACGTTCCCTGGCCGATCATTGACGAGGTCGCCGAAGGCACCCGTTCGCCAGGCGCCCGGAGCACTCCAGGCACTCCAGGCACCCCAGGCACCCCAGGCACCCCAGGCACCCCAAGCCCCCCAAGCTCCCCAGGCGCGCGCAGCCTCGTCTTACAGAGGCGAAGCGCGCTCGCCTTCGACGCGCAGAGTGCGCTCACCCGCGACGCGTTGGTCCGCATGCTGCACCGCCTGCAGCCCGTCGGGCCGCCGTGGGACGCGATCGGCTGGCCGCCGCAGGCGCACCTCGCACTGTTCGTGCACCGCGTCGCGGACATGACGCCGGGCGTCTATGCCTATCTACGGGATCCGGCGGTGCTGCCGGAGTGGAAGGCTGCGATGCGGCCGGAGTTTCTGTGGGAGGAGACCGGCGAGAATCTGTTCCTCCTGGTGCCGATCGACTGCCGCCGCGCGGCGAACCGCGTCTCGTGCGACCAGGACATCGCGGAAGACGGGTTCTTCAGCCTGGGCATGATCGCCCGCTTCGACGCGGCGCTCGAGGAGTACGGCGAGGGGATGTACCGGCGCCTGTTCTGGGAAACGGGGATGATCGGCCAGGTGCTCTACCTCGAGGCCGAGGCCGCCGGCGGGCGCGCGACGGGAATCGGCTGCTTCTACGACGACCCCGTCCACGAGTTGCTCGGCCTGCAGGGCCATGCGTGGCAGAGCCTCTACCACTTCTCGATGGGGGTGCCGGTCGAGGACACGCGCCTGACGAGCGAGCCCGGCTACGACTGGGAGCGGTCGGACCCGTCGAGCAGCAGCTCGAGCGCGGCGCGCTGAATCGGTGCGGTCGCCCAGGCGGGCATCTCCGTCACGCGCAGCTTGTGCTCGACGACCGGCGTCCGCGACGTATAGGTGAAGGTCGCGAGCACGCGCTGGCCGCGCGCCGGCCGGCCGCCGCGGTGGAAGCCGAGCGTGTCCGCCAGGATCATCGTGCCCGCCGGCCCGCGTCGAACGCGCGGCGCCCGGCCTCGCCGAGGAACCGCTCGCCCGGCCCCATTGCGAGACCCTCCCGCGACCGCTCGTCCGCAATCACCGCGCTCTGATTGCGCAGCGTCGGCGCCGTCAGCCGGCGGTAGGTGCGCACGCCGTTGCCCGCGTAGCGCCACACGTAGTACGCGAAGTTCGGCTTGTGCAGCGGGCGGCGCGAACAGCGCTGCGTGAAGCGACGGACCAGGGCGCGCGGCGCGTTCACAGGAAGTCCACCGACGCGCCCATGTCGCGCAGGATCGCGCGTGCGTCCCCGGTGCCGTCGGCGCTGAGGTGAGGCGGCCAGCCGGCCGGCCGCGCGGGCGGCGTCATGGCGCGCGCGTCGGACAGGATCTGCTGCCACACCGTGGCCGCGTGGGCCGGCGTGGCGTGCGCGCGCCACCACTGGTGCGCCGCCGCGCCGAGACTGCCCCGCAGCTCGTGGTCCCGAGCGAGGTCGCGGATGGCGATCATGAGGGAGTGCTCTTCGTCGCGCGGATCGATCGAGACGACGACAGGCGCGCCGCCGGCGGATCCTCGCGGGCGCCACGTCTGCGGGTCGTACGCCGGCCAGTCCGCGGTCACCTCGGTTTCCATGACGATGACAGGCTTTCCGGCAGCCATGCCCGCCAGGGCCGCCGTCTCGGGTTCCCCGAACGGCGGCCATTGCGTCGCCACCACGATGTCGGCATCGCGCAGTACCTCGCGCGCCCTGCCGCTCACCAGCGTCACGTTCGCATCGGCTTCTCGCGCGCGCTGCGACGCCTTGTGCGCGACATCGCTCTCGCCGGCGACCACACCGATCCGAACCCGCACTCCACGCACCTCAGGCACTCCAGGCACTCCAGGCACTCCAGGCACTCCAGGCACTCCAGGCGGCGCGTGGCGGATTCGCGCGTCAGGGTACTCGTCCTGCAACGCCTCAGCGACGGCCGGATGCGAGACGACGGCGATAGTGGACGCGAGCAGCGGCACGCGAAGGAGCCGCCAATCGCGGCTGAATTCGAGCTCGGCGCGATAGTCGGCGCTGCGGCGTTGCACGATGAGCGCCGACGCGCGTTCCCGGTTCAGCGTCAGCGTCCGCAGCATCGTCACGCCGCCGTAGTGCAGGAGATACGGCCAGATGAACTGGTGGGCGGGCGTGTCGTCGAGTTCGAAGAGGCAGAGGTCGTAGGCGTCGCGCGCATGCCTCCAGACAAAATCGTGGGCCGCGGCGGCGGTGACGACGTCGATGTCGTGCGACGCGCGCAGCGCCGCGAGCAGCGCGCCGCTGTCGTCGAGCGGGTCTGCGGGGTCGGGCACCGCGGGACGGAACCAGGCCAGCCTCATGCGTAGCCGGCAGTATGCAGCAGGCAGCCGGCAGGAAGAACCTCCGCGTCTTCACTGCCCGCTGCTTGCTGCCCGCTGCCGACTGCTATAGCATGAACAGGTTGCGAAACTCTTCACAAGCGCGTCCGTGCCGCAGGTGGTGTGACGCGCCGGGGGCGTGATGGACGGCTGGCCAGGCGTGGTGATCATGATCGCGCTCGGCGTGGGGTTCGCCGCCGTCATGATCGGCCTTTCCGTCCTGCTCGGCCCCAAGAACCCCACACCGGAAAAGCTCGCGCCCTATGAATGCGGCATGCCCGCGGTCGGCGACGCGCGCGAGCGCCACTCCGTGAAGTTCTACCTGGTGGCGATGATCTTCCTGCTGTTCGACATCGAGATCGCCTTTCTCTACCCGTGGGCAGTCGCGCTGCGCGATCTCGGCTGGCCGGGGTTCGTGCAGGTCGTGACCTTCTTCCTGATCCTCGCCGTCGGCTACGTCTACGTGTGGCGCAAGGGCGTGCTCGACTGGGGCCCGGTGGCGCGCGCGACGCGCGCGGCCGCCCGGCGCGAGGCGGCGTAAGGCATGCCCGATCAGCATCTGCACGGTCTCGATCCCGAGCTGCCGCTGCTGACGACGAAGCTGGAGTGGCTGGTGCAGTGGGCGCGCCGCTCGGCCATCTGGCCGGCGCAGTTCGGCCTGGCGTGCTGCGCGATCGAGATGATGGCGATGGCCGCCAGCCGCTACGACATCGCGCGCTTCGGCGCCGAGGTGTTCCGCGGCTCGCCGCGGCAGTCGGACCTGATGATCGTCGCCGGGCGCCTGTCGCGGAAGATGGCGCCGGCGATGCGGCGCGTGTACGACCAGATGCCCGAGCCCAAGTGGGTGATCTCGATGGGCGCGTGCGCCTCGGTCGGCGGCGTGTTCGACAACTACGCCATCGTCCAGGGCGTGGACCAGATCGTGCCCGTGGACGTGTTCGTGCCCGGCTGCCCGCCGCGGCCCGAGTCGCTCATCTACGGGATCGTGCAGCTCCAGCAGAAGATCGCGCGCTCGAGAGCGTAATCGCCGAATGGACGCGTCCGCCGTCATCGACACGCTGACCCCGCTCGTCCCGGGCGCGGAATTCGAGGCCGGGACGAGCGTTGACTTCGCCTGCCTCTACGTGCCGGTCGGACGCCTCGTCGAGACGTGCCGCGCGCTGCGCGACACGCCGTCGCTGCGCTTCAACGTCCTCACCGAGGTGACCGCGGCCGACTACCTCCCGCGCAACCCGCGCTTCGAGGTCGTCTACCACCTGCTGTCGATTCCCAACCGCAGCAAGCTCCGGGTGAAGGTGCGGGTGGAGGACGGCGGCAGCGTGCCGACCGTGCAGCAGGTCTGGCCGTCGGCCGGGTGGCCCGAGCGCGAAGTGTGGGACATGTTCGGCATCATCGTCGACGGCCACACGGACCTGCGCCGCCTCCTGATGCCGGAGGACTGGGAGGGCCACCCGCAGCGGAAGGACTACCCGGTCCAGATTCGCAAGACGCCGCAGACCTACGAGCCGCTCGAGGTCAGCGAAGAGGAATTCAGGGCCAACCTGGAACGCGATCGAGTCAAGCGCGCGCATTGATGGCTGAACTCCGTACCGAGACGATGACCGTCAACATGGGGCCGCAGCACCCCAGCACGCACGGCGTGCTCCGCCTGGTGCTCGAGCTCGACGGCGAGGTCATCCAGTCGGTGATTCCCACCATCGGCTACCTCCACACGGGCATCGAGAAGACCGCCGAGCAGAAGAAGTGGCAGCAGGTCATCCCGCTCGTGGAGCGCATGGACTACCTCGGCGCGCAGTCGAACAGCCTGTCGTACGCGCTCTGCGTCGAGAAGCTGCTCGGGCTCGAGATGCCGGAGCGGGTGAAGAACATCCGCGTGCTCCTCGCGGAGCTGCAGCGGCTGGCGAGCCACCTGGTGTGGCTGGGCACGCACGCCATGGAGATCGGCGCGGTCTCGATGCTGTTCTACGCGCTGCGCGAACGCGAGCTGCTCATGAACATCAACGAGCTGGTCGCGGGCTTCCGCTTCTTTCCGAGCTACTTCCGCATCGGCGGACTGCGCGAGGACCTGCCGCGCGGGTTCCACGACGCGGTCAACGCCTTCCTCGAGCGCTTTCCGGCCAAGCTGGACGAGTACGAAGGGCTGCTGACGAAGAACGACATGTTCCGCCGCCGCACGGAAGGCGTCGGCGTCCTCACCGAGGAGCAGGCGCTCGCGTGGGGGCTCGTCGGGCCGATCGCGCGCGCGTCGGGGTCCGACTACGACGTGCGGAAGTACTTCCCCTACTGCGGCTACGAGACCTACGACTTCACCGTGCCGACGGCCACCGAGGGCGACGTCTTCGCGCGCTACCGCGTGCGCGTCGCGGAGATGCGCCAGAGCCACCGGATCGCCAGCCAGGCCATCACGCGGATCACGCCGACCGGCGTGTGGGCGTGCGACGACCCGCGCGTGGTGCCGCCGCCGAAGGACAAGGTCTACACGGAGATGGAGGCGCTGATTCAGCACTTCCTGATCTACTCGCAGGGGTTCACGGTGCCCGCCGGCGACGCCTACGTGCCCATCGAGGGGCCGCGCGGCGAGCACGGCTGCTACGTCGTGTCGGATGGGACCAACCGGCCGTGGCGCGTGAAGATGCGCCCGCCGTCGTTCGTGGCGATCCAGGCGCTGCCGTCGATCGTCAAGGGCGGCCTGATTGCCGACGTCGTGGCCGTCATCGGCAGCACGGACGTCGTGATGGGAGACTGCGACCGGTGAGCTTCCATCCGAAAATGGAGTACGCGCCCGCGCGGTTCCACAAGTCGGCGCGGACGCTGCCCGACCCGGGCGGCGACTTCACGTACACCGCGGAGAACCAGGCGAAGTTCGACGCCAACGTGCAGCGCTATCCGCCCGACCAGCGGAAGTCGGCGATCCTCTACGCGCTCTACCTCGCGCAGCGGCAGCAGGGCTTCCTGACGCGCGCCGCCATGGCGCACGTCGCCGGGCAGATCCGCTGCACCACCGCGGACGTGGAAGACGTCGTGTCGTACTACACGATGTTCTACACCAAGCCGGTGGGCACCTACGTGCTCAACGTCTGCCGCACGCTGTCGTGCGCGCTGCTCGGCGCCGAGCGCGTCACCGAGGCGATCAGCGAGAAGCTGGGCATCAAGGTGGGCGAGACCGACGCCAGCGGCATGTTCACGCTCATCGAGGTCGAGTGCCTCGGCGCCTGCGACCGCGCGCCGGTCGTCATGGTCAACGACGACTGGGAGGAGCGGCTCGCGCCGGAGCAGGTGGGCGAGTTCATCGACCACGTACGGGCGAAGGGGCGCGCGGCCTTCACGGGCTGCCATCTCCACAAAGAGAAGTAGGCAGTAGGCAGTAGGCAGCAGGCAGAATGGCATACGAACCCGTTCTCACGAAGCACTGCGCCGCGCGCGACGGCTACACGCTCGACTTCTACGTGAAGAACCAGCGCGGCTACGAAGGGCTGCGCAAGGCGCTGGCGCTGCAGCCGAACGACATCATCGAGCAGGTGAAGGCGTCGGGGCTGCGCGGCCGCGGCGGCGCCGGCTTCCCGACGGGCATGAAGTGGCAGTTCGTGCTCAAGGACACGCCGAAGCCGAAGTACATCTGCTGCAACGCCGACGAGAGCGAGCCGGGCACCTTCAAGGACCACGTGCTCATGGAGCGCAACCCGCACCTGCTCATCGAGGGGTGCGCGATCTCCTGCTACGCGATCGGCGCGAAAGTCGCCTACATCTACATCCGCGGCGAGTTCTACCACGTGCAGGAAGTGCTCGAGGCCGAGATCGAGAAGGCCTACAAGGCCGGTTTCCTGGGCAGGAACATCCTCGGCAGCGGGTTCGACTGCGACGTGTTCGTGCACCGCGGCGCCGGCGCCTACGAGGCGGGCGAGGAGACGGCGCTCATCGAATCGCTCGAGGGCAAGCGCGCGCAGCCGCGCATCAAGCCGCCGTTCCCGGCCGTCGCCGGCCTCTACCAGTGCCCGACCGCGGTCAACAACGTCGAGACGCTGTGCAACGTGCCGCTCATCGTGCTCAACGGGCCCGAGTGGTTCGCGTCGCTCGGCCCCGAGAAGAACGGCGGGCCCAAGCTGTTCTGCATCAGCGGGCACGTGAAGCGCCCGGGCGTCTACGAGACGTCGATGCACACGACGCTGAGGGAACTGGTGTTCGGCGAGCAGTTCGCCGGCGGCATGATCGACGAGCGTCCGTTCAAGGCGATCATCCCCGGCGGCTCGTCGGTGCCGCTGCTGCTCGAGCAGGACCTCGACACGCCGGCCAGCTTCGATCACATCCAGAAGGCCGGATCGCTGCTCGGCTCGGCCGGGCTGATCGTGATGAACGACTCGGTCTGCGCGGTGTGGCTGGCGATGAACCTGCTGCACTTCTACCGCCACGAGTCGTGCGGCAAGTGCACGCCGTGCCGCGAGGGGACCGACTGGCTGTTCAAGCTGCTGCTGCGCCTGGAGAGCGGCGACGGGCAGCCGAAGGACCTCGACCTCCTCTTCGGCGTCTCCACCAACATCGTCGGCAAGACGCTGTGCGCGTTCGGCGACGCGGCCGCCACGCCGGTGCTCTCGACGATGAAGCTCTTCCGCGGCGAGTACGAGGCGCACGTGCGCGAGGGCCGGTGCACGCTGCCGGCGCCGTGGCGCGCCGCCCACCCGGTGGTCGCGGCCCACCAGTGATGGACAGCATCGATCTCCGGCTTCTCGTCCAGCTCGGCGTCATCGGCCTGACGTTCTTCATGCTGATCAACGCCTCGGCGCTGCTGGTGCTCGCCGAGCGGAAGTTCATGGGCTTCATGCAGCAGCGCTACGGGCCGTACCTCGTGGGCCCGCACGGCGTGCTGCAGCCGCTGGCCGACATTCTCAAGCTGCTCTTCAAGGAGGAGCTGCGGCCGAAGGGCGCCGACAAGTGGCTCTTCACGCTCGCGCCGATCCTGTCCGTCACCGCGGCGTTTGCCGCGTTCGCCACCGTCCCGTGGGGCGCCGAGACGACGCTGTTCGGGCTGCTGGACGAGCCGATCAAGCTGGGCGTGGCGGACGTCAACGTCGGCGTGCTGGTGGTGTTCGCGATCACCTCGATGGGCGTCTACGGCATCGTGCTCGCCGGGTGGTCGTCCAACAGCAAGTACTCGCTGATGGGCGGGCTGCGCGCCTCGGCGCAGATGATCAGCTACGAGCTGTCGTACGCGACGGCGCTGGCCGCGGTGATCATGCTCGCGGGGTCGCTCTCGCTGCGGGAAGTGGTCGATGCGCAGCAGGGCACGTGGCTGGGGTTCCTCTCGCGCTGGTACCTGTTCGTGCAGCCGGTCGGCTTCATCATCTACATCATTGCGGGCGTCGCCGAGACCAACCGGGCCCCCTTCGATTTCCCCGAAGCCGAGCAGGAGCTCGTCGCCGGCTACAACACCGAGTACAGCTCCGTCCGCTTCGCGCTGTTTCCGCAGGCCGAGTACATCAACATGGTCACGATGTCCGGCGTGGCCACGTCGCTGTACCTCGGCGGCTGGCACGGCCTGCTGCCCTTCTACACGCCGCTCGATCCCCTCATCGAGGCCAACGGACTGGGCTGGCTGGTGTTCCTCGCCAAGGTGGGCGGCATCCTCTTCACCTACATCTGGGTGCGCTGGACCGTCCCGCGCTACCGCTACGACCAGCTCATGCAGTTCGGGTGGAAGTGGCTGTTCCCGGCGTCGGTGATCAACCTGATCGTCACCGCCGCGCTGATGCTGTATGTCCTCAATGCCTGAGACACTCGTCTTCTACGTGCTCTCCGGGCTGGCGATCCTGGCGTCGGCGCTCGTCATCGGGCAGCGCAACCCGATGTACAGCGTGATGCTGCTCATCGCCTCGTTCGGCGCGCTGGCGGGCCTCTACATCCAGCTCGACGCGCCGTTCGTCGCGGTGGCGCAGATCATCATCTACGCCGGCGCCATCATGGTGCTGTTCCTGTTCGTCGTGATGCTCCTCAACGCGCCGCAGGAGGACGCGGCGGACTGGGACCGCACGCACCCGCTGCGTCAGCCCGGCATCGCGCGCTTCGGCGCGCTGCTCGGGCTGCTCCTCGTCGTCCAGCTCGGGTGGGCGCTGATGCGCGCCAGCGAGCTGGACGTGCCCGTGGCGGGGCGCGTCGATGCCGAGACGATCGGCTCGGTGCGGCAGGTCGGCCGCGTGCTCTTCACCGACTACATGTTCGCGTTCGAGGCGACCTCCATCCTGATTCTCGTGGCGATGGTCGGCGCGGTGGTGCTCGCGCGGCGGGAGACGGATCAGTGATTCCGCTGAGTTCCTACCTGATCGTCTCGGCCATCCTGTTTGCCATCGGCACGGCCGGCGTGTTCCTGCGCCGCAACCTGATCGTCATCCTGCTGTCGATCGAGATCATGCTCAACGCGGTGAACCTGTCGTTTGTCGCGTTCGGACGCTCGCTCGGCAACGTGGACGGGCAGATCATCGTGTTCTTCGTCATGACCGTGGCCGCGGCCGAAGCGGCCGTCGGCCTGGCGATCGTCATCGGGCTCTTCCGCCATCGCGAGTCGCTCAACCCCGAAGCCTTCACGACCCTGAAGTGGTGATGCTGGCGCTCATCCCGCTCTTCCCGCTGCTCGGGTTCCTGATCAACGCGCTCGTCGGGCGCCGCCTGCCGAAGACCGTGTCGGGCAGCGTCGCCTCGGCGGTGATGGTCGCCTCGTTCGTCGTCTCCGCGATGAGCGTCTGGCAGCTGGCGGCGCTCCCGCCGGCGGAGCGGGTCCTCGAGCAGACGCTCTACACGTGGATCGCCTCCGGCGACTTCCAGCTCGACCTGACGTTCCGGGTGGACGCGCTCTCCGCGGTGATGATCCTCGTCGTCTCCGGCATCGGCTCGCTGATCCACATCTACTCGACCGCGTACATGCACGACGAGATCGACAGCGAGTACGCGCGCTACTTCTCCTACCTGAACCTGTTCGCGGCGTTCATGCTCGTGCTCGTCCTGGGCGCGAACTTCGTCGTGCTGTTCGTCGGGTGGGAGGGCGTCGGCCTCTGCTCGTACCTGCTGATCGGCTTCTGGTTCAAGAAGCGGTCGGCGTCCGACGCGGGCAAGAAGGCGTTCGTCGTCAACCGCATCGGCGACTACGCGTTCATCCTCGGCACGCTGCTGATCGTCACGCGCTTCGGCACGCTCGACTTCCTGCGCCTGGCGGAGGCCGTCGGCCCGATGGCGGTGGAGGAGGGCGTGTTCGGCGTCATCTCCATCGCCACGCTGCTGCTCTTCATCGGCGCCACCGGCAAGTCGGCGCAGATTCCGCTCTACACCTGGCTGCCCGACGCCATGGAAGGCCCGACGCCCGTCTCCGCGCTCATCCACGCGGCGACGATGGTGACGGCGGGGGTGTACATGATCGGCCGCAACGCCGTGCTCTTCAGCCACGCGCCCGAGACGATGCTCATCGTCGCGGTGATCGGGGCGGCGACGGCGCTGTTCGCGGGGACGATCGGGCTGGTCCAGAACGACATCAAGCGCGTGCTCGCGTACTCGACCGTCTCGCAGCTCGGCCTGATGTTCCTGGCGATGGGCGTGGGCGCCTTCGGCGCGGGCATCTTCCACCTCTACACGCACGCGTTCTTCAAGGCGCTGCTCTTCCTCGGCAGCGGCGCCGTGATCCACGCGCTGGCGGGCGAGCAGGACATCCGCAACATGGGCGGGCTGAAGCGCTACCTGCCGGTCACCTACTGGACGTTCCTGATTGGATCGCTGGCGATCGCCGGCGTGCCGTTCCTGTCCGGGTTCTTCAGCAAGGACGAGATCCTCTACGAGACCTTCCACGAGGGACACACGATCCTGTGGCTCGTCGCGGCGATCACCTCGCTGCTGACGGCCACCTACATGTTCCGCCTCGTCTTCCTGACGTTCCACGGCGAGCGGCGTCACGACGCGCCGGCGCCCGCACACCAGGAGGACGAGGAATCCGCGCACGGCGCACCCGCGCACCATGACCATCTTCACGACGCGCCGCCCGCGATGGCGCTCGTGCTCATCGTGCTCGCGGTCGGTTCGGTGCTCGCCGGGTACGTGGGCGTCCCGCACGCGCTCGGCGGGCACAACGCGCTGTCCTCGTGGCTCGCGCCCGCGTTCCTGCCGGGCACCGGGCCCGCCGACGCGGTGCTCCCGGCTGAAGAGGCCGCGCTGGAGCTCACGCTGATGGGCGTGTCCAGCCTCATCGCGCTCGCCGGCATCGGCCTGGCCGCCTTCATCTGGCTCACGCGCCGCGAGCTGGCCGCCCGGCTGGCGCATGCGTGGTCCGGCGTCTACACGCTGCTGCTGAACAAGTACTACGTGGACGAGATCTACGACGCGGTGATCGTGCGGCCGACCGTGCGCATCTCGCAGGACGGCCTCTGGCGCGGCTTCGACGTGCGCGTCGTGGACGCCGTCGTGAACGGCTTCGGCTCGGTCGTGGATGCGAGCGCGGCGGTGCTGCGCCGCCTGCAGACCGGATCCGTGCGCGCGTATGCCGGGTCGCTGTTCATCGGCGTCGTGATGATCCTCGGCTACTACTTATGGCGATAGTCGAAACCTCCAACGGCCAACTTCCAACTCCCAAGGCGCTTGGGAGCGTAGCTGCTTGTGAGTTGGGAATTGGCAGTTGGGAGTTGACGTGCTTCTGACCCTGTCGTGGACCGTGCCGCTCGCCGGCGCCATCCTGCTGCTGCTCGTCGGCAACGCCGATGGCCGGCGCGACGGCCTGATGCGCTGGCTCGCGCTCGGCATCTCGCTGCTGACGCTGGCCGTCACGCTCGTGCTGTGGGCGGCCTTCGACGCGGCGTCGGCCGAGTTCCAGTTCGTGGAGCGCATCCCGTGGATCCCGGCGTTCGGCATCGACTACTCCGTCGGCGTGGACGGGATCAGCATCCTGCTGGTCGTGCTCACCGGGTTCCTGACGCCGATTGCGCTGCTCTCGTCGTGGGGATCGATCGAGCGCAAGGTGAAGGAGTTCTCGATCTTCATGCTCGCGCTCGAGGCGGCGATGATCGGCGTCTTCGTCTCGCTCGACCTGTTCCTGTTCTACGTCTTCTGGGACGCGATGCTGGTCCCGATGTACTTCCTCATCGGCATCTGGGGCTACGACCAGCGCGTCTACGCCGCGATCAAGTTCATGCTCTACACGATGGCGGGGAGCGTCCTGATGCTGGTCGCCATCCTCGGCCTGGCGTACATCCACAGCTCGACGACGGGGGCCTACAGCTTCGACCTGCTGAAGCTCTACGAGCTGGAGATCGCGCCCGCGACGCAGTTCTGGTTCTTCCTCGCGTTCACGCTGGCGTTCGCGATCAAGGTGCCGCTCTTCCCGTTCCACACGTGGCTGCCCGACGCGCACGTGCAGGCGCCGACCGCCGGCTCGGTGATCCTGGCCGGCGTGCTGCTGAAGATGGGCACCTACGGGCTGCTGCGGTTCTCGTTCCCGCTCTTCCCCGAGGCGGCGGCCTACTTCGCCCCGTGGCTGGCCCTGCTCGCCGTCGTCGGCATCGTCTACGGCGCGCTCGTGGCGATGGTGCAGCCGGACATGAAGAAGCTGGTGGCGTACTCCTCGGTCAGCCACCTCGGCTTCGTCGTGCTGGGCATCTGCGCGATGAACGTCCAGGGCGTGCAGGGCGCCGTCTACCAGATGCTGGCGCACGGCGTCAGCACCGGCGGGCTCTTCCTCCTCGTCGGCATGCTCTCGGATCGCCGGCACACGCGGCTGATCAGCGAGTACGGCGGCTTGAAGCACGTCATGCCGCGCCTGACCGCGGCGTTCTTCATCATCACGCTCGCCTCGATCGGGCTGCCGGGGCTGAACGGCTTCATCGGCGAGTTCCTGATCATGCTCGGCGGCTTCCGCTGGGATCCGCGCTTCGTCGTCTTCGCCGGGCTTGGCGTGATCCTCTCCGCCGTCTACATGCTGTGGATGTTCCAGCGGGTGTATTACGGCCCCGTGCGGCACGACCACAACGCGCACCTGCCGGACCTGATGCCGCGCGAGTGGGCGGCGGTGCTGCCGCTGTGCGCGGCCGCGTTCATCATGGGCATCTTCCCGGGCCTCTTCCTGCGGCCGATGGAGGCGTCGGTGGACGCGCTGGTCCAGCGGGTGCAGATCGCGCAACCGCTGCAGGTCCAGAACGTCGAACGACGCGAACGATTCGAACGCTCCGAACGATCCGAACGACCCGAACGATCCGAACGATCCGAACGACCCGAACGATCCGAACGATCCGAACGATCCGAACGGTAATGTTCAACTCCTCCTTCGACGCCGTCGTGCCGATGCTGTGCGTGGTGCTGGCGGCGCTCGCCTCCATGGGCGCCGAGGCGTTCCGCGCGAAGGACGAGGAGATGCCGATCGGCGGGCTGGGCATCGTCGGCCTCGCCGGCGCCGGGATCTCGTCGGGCCTGCTGTGGAACCGCAACGCGGCCAGCTTCGGCGTCCTCGTCGCCGACAACTTCGCGCTCTTCGTCACGCTCACGCTCGTCATCGTCGGCATCCTGACGATCATGTTCTCGTCGCAGGTGCTGCGCCGCGACCAGCTGCCCAAGGGCGAGTACTACGCGCTGCTCCTGTTCTCGCTCGTGGGCATGATCATGATGGCGATGGCCAACGATCTGCTGATCGTCTTCATCGCCCTCGAGACGCTGTCGCTGTCGGTGTACGTGCTGACCGGCATCCGCCGCGACGATCCGAAGGCGACCGAAGCCGCGTTCAAGTACTTCCTGCTCGGCGCCTTCTCCAGCGCGTTCTTCCTCTACGGCATCGCGTTCACCTACGGGCTGACGGGCACCACGCGCCTCGACCAGGTGGGCGCCTACCTGGCCGCGCAGTCGATGAGCGACAACCCGCTCATCCTCGTCGCGCTCGGCCTGCTGCTCGTCGGCTTCGCCTTCAAGATCTCGGCGGTCCCGTTCCACATGTGGACGCCCGACGCCTACGAGGGCGCGCCGGCCATCGTCAGCGGCTTCATGTCCACGGGCGTCAAGGCGGCCGCCTTCGCCGCGTTCGCGCGCGTCTTCCTCTCCAGCTTCGAGCCGTTCAGCGCCGACTGGGCGCCGATCGTCTGGATCCTCGCGGCGCTGACGATGATTCTGGGCACGGTGGTGGGCGTGGCGCAGAGCAACCTGAAGCGGATGCTGGCCTACTCGAGCATCGCGCACGGCGGCTACCTGCTCGTCGGCCTCGTCGCCGCCAACCAGGTGGGGAAGGCCGCGATCCTCTTCTACCTGCTCGCGTATGCGGTGACGAACCTCGCCGCCTTCGGCGTGATCGCGCTGCTCAGCTCACGCGAGAAGGAGACGGACGAGCTGCGCGACTTCGCCGGTCTCTGGCACACGCATCCCGCGCTGGCGGCGCTGATGACCGTGTGCCTGCTCTCGCTCGGCGGCCTCCCGCCGACCGTCGGCTTCATCGGCAAGTGGTACATCTTCAGCGCCGCCGTCAGCGCCGGCTATTACGGGCTCGCCGTCATCGGCGTGCTGACCAGCGTGATCTCGGTCTTCTTCTACCTGCGCGTGGTGGTGATGATGTACATGGCCGACCGCGACGCGTCGGCGCCCGTGCCGTCGCAGGTCACCGGCCTCGGCATGGTGGCGCTTGCGGCGTCGATCGTCGCCATCATCTACCTTGGCATCCTGCCCACGCCGGTGCTCGACCTCGCGGCCGAATCGATCGCCACGATCTTCTAGAACTTCCAATCTCCAACTTCCAATCTCCAAAGAACCCTGGGCGTTGGTTATTGGGAGTTATGTGAGAATTGATCCCCGTGGCCGAGCCCATTGCGGACATCGACCGTGAGCTGGCGGTCCTCGAGGCCGAGCTGAAGCGGCTGGAGGCGGAGTACAACATGTTCTTCGCCGGCCGCCTGCCGCGTCCGCCGTGGGAGACGCGCGGCCGCGTGGACGCGATGGTCAAGCGCATCGACCGCACGCACATCGGTAACTACGGCACGCGGTTCCGCTTCCAGACGATCCAGACGCGCTATGCCACGTTCATCGATCTGTGGGATCGCGGCCTGCGCGCGCGCGAGGAGGGGAGGCCCGGCCCGTTCGCGCAGCCGCGCCCGGCGGCCACGGCGCCGCCGAAGGCCGAGCAGGCGCAGCAGGACCGCATCGTCCACGTCGCCACCTTCAGCGATCCGCTGCGGGAGATGGACAAGCTGCGGGACCTGTACGACAGCCTCGCGGATGCGCGCCGCGAGAGCGGACAGGACGCGATCCCGTTTCACAAGTTCGCGGAGCTGATCAAGACGCAGGTCGCCACGTTCAAGGAGAAGGGCAGCCAGGAGGTGGCCTTCCGTGTGGCGTTGAAGGACGGGAAGGTCGCGTTCACCGCGCGCGCGATGCGCGGCTCCACCTCGGAGTGACGTCCTTGGATTTGGGTTTTGGGATTTGGGTCTTGGGATGTGCCGGGGTTGGAGCCCCCGTCTCGCGACGGGGACCCCAGGTCGTTGCGTGGTTCTTAGGCTTTGGTGACGTTCCCTGCCTGTGGCCCCTTCGGACCGTCGACGATCTCGAACTCGACCGCCTGGCCCTCTTCCAGGGACCGGAAACCGTTACCGCTGATCGCGGAGTAGTGCACGAACACGTCGCTCCCACCCTCGCGCTCGATGAATCCATAGCCCTTGGCGTTGTTGAACCACTTGACCTTGCCTGTAATGCGCATCGTTCTTCCTGCCTGCTTGATCGTTCTCTCGGCTCAACGGCTGAGCTTCGAGGCACAAAAAAAAGACCGCGAGTGCTTGCGCGGCCTCGACTTACGTTAGGGAACGCCCCACAACGCAGGGGTAATCCTACGCATCTGTCACACGGCTGTCAAGCGAAAGTCCCCGTAACCCTCTGCATCTAAACACGATGGCGCGAGCTCTGCTGAGCGTTTCCGACAAGACCGGCCTCGTCGAGTTCGCCCGGGAGCTGGCCGCCCTGGGCTTCGAGCTCGTCTCGACCGGAGGCACCGCCCGGGCCCTCCAGGAGGCCGGGCTGGCTGTCACCGGCATCTCGGACGTGACCGGTTTCCCCGAAATGATGGACGGGCGGGTCAAGACGCTGCACCCGCTCGTGCACGGGGGCATCCTGGCGAGGCGCCACGTCCCGGGCGATCTCGCCTCCGCCGCCGCGCACGGCATCACGATGATCGATCTGGTGGTCGTGAACCTGTACCCGTTCGTGAACGCGGCGTCCAATCCGGATACGCCGTTCGACGCGCTCGTCGAGGAGATCGACATCGGCGGCCCCAGCCTCGTGCGCGCGGCCGCCAAGAATTTCCAGGACGTGCTCGTCGTCGTCTCGCCGGCGGACTACCCGGCGGTGCTGGAGCAGCTCGATCGGCAGGGCGGCCCGTCGCGCGAGTTCCGCTTCGACCTCGCGCGCAAGGCGTTCGCGCACACGGGCAGCTACGACACGGCGATCGCCTCCACGCTGGCGACCATCACCGCCGGGCCCGAGGGCTTCACGCGCGCGTCCGGCGACGGGCTTCCGGCGCTGCTGATGGCGTCGCTGCACAAGGTGCGCGACCTGCGCTACGGCGAGAACCCGCATCAGCGCGCGGCGCTCTATCAGGCGCTTGGCGGCGCGCCGGGCTTCAGGGTGCTGCAGGGGAAGGAGCTGTCGTACACGAACCTGCTCGATCTCGACGCCGCCGTGCGCATCGTGGGGGAGTTCACGGAGCCGGCGGCCGCGGTCATCAAGCACACGAACCCGTGCGGCGCGGCGACCGGCGCCACGGCGTCCGAGGCGTACGTGCGCGCCCGCGATGCCGACGCGCTCGCCGCCTTCGGCGGCATCGTCGGCCTGAACCGGACGCTGGACGTGGCGGCGGCGCGCGCGATCACCTCGACGTTCATCGAGGCGGTGGCCGCGCCGGGGGTCAACCCCAGCGCGCTCGAGATCCTCGCGCAGAAGCCGAACATGCGCGTGGTCGTGCCCGAGCGGCAGGCCAGCGGGGGCGGCGAGGAGTTCGAGATCCGATCGATTGTCGGCGGCGTGCTCGTGCAGGCGCGTGACATCGTCGTCGAGGCGCACCAGGCGTGGCCGGGCCCGGCGGAGCTGACGGTCGTCACGAAGCGGCAGCCGACCAGGGACGAGTGGCAGGCCATGCGCTTCGCCTGGCGCGTCTGCGCGCACGTCAAGTCCAATACGGTGATCTTCACGGGCGCCGACCGCACGCTGGCGGTGGGCGCCGGCCAGATGAGCCGCGTGGACGCCGTCAACGTCGCGCGCATGAAGGCGGACGCGGTCAACGGCGTCGCGCTGAGCGGATCGGTGGCCGCCTCGGATGCGTTCTTCCCGTTCCGCGACGGGCTCGACGCGGTGGCGGCCACCGGCGCGACCGCCGTCATCCAGCCCGGCGGCTCGATGCGCGATTCAGAGGTGATCGAGGCCGCCGACGAGCACGGCCTGGCGATGGTCTTCACCGGGCGGCGGCATTTCAGGCATTAGCGATCACAAAGCCTCACAAGGACGGATCAGCCACAAAGGTCACAAAAACCGCGTCTTTCACGAAGGTCACGAAGATCAGCGTTCGGCCGGCGGCCGGCGGAGCCGGCCGACGCGCGGACGTCGAACTCGCGCACACAAGCAAACTGTGTCTCTGCCGCTTGTGATGCGCGAATTCGACGTCCGCGCGTCGCCTTCGGCGGCCCGGCCGAACGTCGTCCTTGGTGTCCTTTGTGTACGTGATCCGGGTTTAGACAGCTTCGTGGCTGAACCGTCTTCGTGATCTTCGTGGTTATGACAGAAGATACACCCGCACCTGCGGATCCTTGAACCGCCACAGGACGTTGTCGATGAAGTAGTGGTGGATGTTGATGAACAGCATCGCCGCGGTGAAGAAGAAGAACATCTTCCACGCGTTGAACGTGCCGAGCGCGTTGTCCAGGCTGTTGGGCACGAACTCGAATGCCAGCCAGCCGGCCAGTACCAGCCCCGCCACCACCGCGGTCGCCCGCAGCTCGGGGTGCGGCAGCGTGCGGATGCGCGCGTCCTCCATCTTGTAGACGAACGCCAGATACTGCAGCGAGTGGAAGAGCGGCGTCAGCAGGAAGTAGAACTCGTACTGGCGCGTCTGCGGCAGCCACCAGATGTAGAGGGCGACGAACGGCGCCAGCAGGTTCGCGCTCGGCGCCTGGCCGGTGGCGCGGTAGTTCGCGTAGAACACCCTGTGGACCACCAGGATCAGGCCGCCGAAGACCGCCAGCTGGCTGATCGGGCCGGCGATGTCGGGGAAGTCGAACGAGTAATACGTGAACTGCGAGAAGCTGTTCTGGCTGCCCGCGATGTTGCTGTAGACGAAGTTCATGCCCCAGATGCTCAGCAGCGCCCGCTTCGTGAGCTGCCGCTGCGCCGGCGACATCCGGTACCCGTCGAAGGAGCCCTGCACCATCATGCAGCCGAACACCTGCTTGGTGTAGTGCCACCCGACCGTGAAGATCATCACGTTGAACGCGAGCGTGAACAGCAGGTCGCCGAGCCGCGGCCCCGAGAGCACGCGCGCGTTGCCGCCCCACGGCGTGAGCGTGCCGGTCAGCGTCGTGACGGCGGGGAGCGACGTCACCGGCGTGTCGTAGAAGAAGAACGCCAGCGCGAAGAGTCCCACGAGCCCCAGCGGCACCACGATCAACTGCCACCAGTTGCCGGTGATGAAATCGCGGCCGCGCGTGTAGGCCAGCTTGTAGGACACCAGGAAGTGCGGGTAGTTGACGAGCAGCGACAGCGACGCGGTGGTGACCGTCAGGTTCTTGAAGTGCTGGTCGATCGCCCAGCTCGTTCGGAACCCCTGCGTCGAGATCATCACCAGCCACACGAGAATGCTGGCGCCGCCGAGCAGCCAGAAATCGAGGAAGCGCGTGGTGAGGACTGGCGTGGCCCGAGCGGCGTCGAGGGGGCGTGTCTCCGGCGCGACCGCGGTGATGGTGGTGCTCAGGGAATACCGTCCTTCCGGGGCCCGACTATTGTAGTCTGTAGCTCCAAATGCGCCTGAGAACGACCCGGTTTCTGTGTGTGGCCGCGCTGTCGGCCGCGTCCGGCGCGGTGGGGCTGGCCCAGTCCGCCCCCGCGACCAGGTTCACCCCGGCCTTGATCGAGCGCGCGGACGTGCGCGCGGCGCTCGCCTACGTCGATCGCAACTTCGAGCAGCAGGTCGCCGAGTGGATTCGCATCACCGAGATTCCGGCGCCGTCGGGGCAGGAGGCGAAGCGCGCGGCCTACGTCTCTGCCGAACTGCAGAAGCTTGGCCTGAAGCCCACCGTCGATCCGTTCGGCAACGTCATCGCGCGACGGCCCGGCACCGGCGGCGGTCCCACGCTGGTCTTCGCGGCGCACCTCGATACCGTCTTCCCGGTTGGCACGAACATCACGGTGCGGAAGATGGGCGACGGCACCATGCACGCGCCCGGCGTGTTCGACAACTCCGCGTCGGTGGCGAACATGCTGCAGGCGGCGCGCGCGCTCCACGCCGCGAAGATCCAGACCAGGGGCGACGTCCTCTTCCTCGGCACCGCGCAGGAAGAAGTCGGGTTGAAGGGGATGTACTACTGGCTCGAGCACAACAAGGGCGTGGCCGACATGCTCGTGGCGCTCGACTCCGGGCTCGGCCCGGTGAATTACGGCGCGCTCGGCATCTACTGGTCGCGGATGTCGTTCACGGCGGCCGGCGCCCACACCAACAACTCGCGCGGCGTGCCGAACCCGGCGCGCGCGGCCGCGCAGTGCATCACCGACATCTACACGATTCCGCTGCCCGAGCCGGACGCCCCCGTGAGCGCGGTCTACAACGTCGGCGGCCTGATGACCGGCGGCAGCGTCGTGAATGCGGTCCCCGCGGAGGTGACCTTCTCGGTGGACCTGCGCACCGTCGATCCGCAGATGCTCAAGACGCTCGACGCGGCCATCCTCGGTAAGTGCGAGGCGGCCGCCAAGGCGCATCGCGTGGGCTTCACGCGCACGTTCATCCAGCGGTCCGAGGCCGGCGGGCGCCCGGAGCATCTCGAGGATCGGCGCCGCCATCCGCTCGTGCAGACGGCGGTTGACGTTCTCGAGCATCTGGGCGTGGCGCTGCCGGCTGGCCGGGAGGCGATCGCGAGCGGCTCCACGGACGCGAACGTCGGCGTCGTCAACGGCGTGCCCTCCATCGCCGTCGGCCGCTCACGCGGCGGCGATCAGCACACGCTGCAGGAATGGACCGATATCGACTCGGCGAAGATTGGAACGAAGCAGATCATCCTGCTTGCGACGGCCCTTGCGGAGATCAACTGACATGACCAGACACGTACTTGCCGCGCTCATCTGTACCGCTCTCATCGCGCAGCCTGCGCTGGCGCAGGATGCGAAGACCGTCATCGCCAACGCGTCGAAGGCGATGGGCGCCGACGGCGTCACGTCCGTGACGTATTACGGGTCCGGCGCGAACTACAACCTCGGGCAGAACAACAACGCCCAGGGGCCGTGGCCGCGCGTCAACCTGAACGACTACCGCCGTACGATCGACTTCAACGCGCCGGCCTCGCGCGCCACCGCCGTGACGTGGGCCGCGCCGCCGCAGGGGACGCCCGCCGCGCAGGGCGCCTTCAACCAGGTCATCACGCCGCAGAACCAGCAGTGGGCGCAGCAGCTCGAGATCTGGGTGACGCCGTGGGGCTTCCTGAAGGGCGCCGCCGCGAACAACGCCACCTCGCGCACGCAGACCGTCAACGGGCGCCGCTATCACGTCGTCACCTGGAACGCGCCGATCACGTCGCCCGGCGGCCAGCCGTATCGCGTCGTCGGCTACGTCAACGCGCAGACCAACCTCGTCGACCGCGTGGATACCTGGGTGGAGAACCCGGTCTTCGGCGACCTGCAGGTGGAGACGCATTACAGCCACTGGCGCGACGGATTGAACGGCTTCAAGTTCCCGTCCGACATCCAGCAGCGCCGCGCCGGCTGGCCGACCTTCGACGCGCAGATTCTCAGCGCCGAAGCCAATCCGCCGAACCTGCAGGCGCTCATCACGCCGCCTCCGCCTCCGGCGGGCCGCGGCGGTGGGCCTGGCGGCGCGCCCGGCGGCGGCGGCCAGCCTCCGGCTGTGACCGCGACGGCGGAGAAGCTCGCTGAAGGCGTCTATGCGATCAAGGGCGGCTACGTGGCGCTGGCCGTCGAGTTCAACGACCACATCGTGCTGTTCGAGCCCGGCCCGCAGAACGAGGCGCGGGCGGCGGCGAACATCGCCGAAGTGAAGCGCGTCATCCCGAACAAGCCGATCCGCTACGGCGTGCTCTCGCACCACCACTTCGATCACACCAGCGGCCTGCCGGCCGCCGTCGCGGAAGGGATCACGCTCGTCACGCACGAGAACAACCGGCTCTTCTTCGAGCGCGCGCTCAACTCGCCGCGCACGCTGGCGCCGGACGCCATCGCCAAGTCGGGCAGGAAGGCGGTCGTCGAAGGGATGCGCGACCGGCGCGTGTTCACCGACGGCACCCGCACGCTCGAGATCCACGAGGTCAAGGGGCTGCCGCACGCCGACGGGCTGCTGATGGCCTACCTGCCGAAGGAGCGGATCCTCGCGTACGCCGACATGTTCAACGCGCCGGCGCCCGACGCGAAGCCCGCGCCGCCGACGGCCGGGCACGTGGTGATGGCGGCCAACGTCGACCGCCTGAAGCTCGACGTCGATACGCTCGTGTCGGTTCACGCACCCGTGCCGGACCGGCCGCTGCGCATGACGGAGCTGCGCGCGGGATTGAAGAACCCGGGAACGAATTAACGGAGGGAGCTATGCCTCGTCTGCTCGTTCCGGTCCTCGCGTTCGTGCTGGCATCGCCAGCCGCGGCCGCCACGTGTGAAGACCTCACGCGCCTGGCGCCGGCGCACTCCACCGTGACCGCCGCGACGCCGGTCCCCGCGGGCGCGTTCACGCCGCCGGGCGCCGCGCCCAACGCCGTCCAGGCGCAGGGCTACGCGGCGCTTCCCGCGTTCTGCCGCGTCGTCCTGACACTCACGCCGAGCAGCGACTCCGACATCAAGTCCGAGGTCTGGTTGCCGCTCGCCGGCTGGAACGGCAAGTTGCAGGTGGTTGGCAACGGCGGCTGGGCCGGCGTGATCCCGTACCCGGCCCTGGCCGGCGCACTCGCCGCCGGCTATGCCGCCGGCGGCACCGACACGGGCCACGTCGGCAACAACGCGGACTTCGTGCCCGGCCATCCGGAGAAGCTCGTGGACTTCGCCCATCGCGCCATCCACGAGACGACCGTGGCGGCGAAGGCCGTCATCCAGGCCCACTACGGCGACGCGCCGCGGCTGTCGTACTTCAACGGCTGCTCGCAGGGCGGCCGCCAGGCGCTGGCCAGCGCCCAGCGCTATCCGGACGACTTCGACGGCATCGTCGCGGGGGCGCCCGCCTGGAACTCGATGCGCATGCACGCGGCCCGCCTCGCGCTGAACCGTTACATGCATCGCTCGGCGGAGAGCGCCATCCCCGCGGCGAAGTACCCGGTGATTCACCACGCGGTGATGCAGGCCTGCGACGCCCACGACGGAGTCAAGGACGGCGTCATCGAGAATCCTGCCGCCTGCACCTTCGACCCGCAGGTGCTGGCGTGCAGGGGCGGGGACGGCTCGGGAGGAGATACCGCGTCCTGCCTCAACCCGGCGCAGGTCGAGTCGGCGCGCGCCATGCTCTCGCCCGTCAAGCACCCGGCGACCGGCGCGGTGCTCTTCGAGGGCCGGTTGTGGCCCGGCGCCGAGATGCGGTGGGACGTGATCGGCGGACCCACGCCGCTCGGCAATGCGGTGACCGGACTGAAGAACGTGGCGTTTGGCCACGTGCCGGGCTGGACGCCGGAGCACTTCAACCTCGCCACCGATCTCGAGGCGGCGGACAAGGCCGATGGTGACCTGCTGGACACCGGCAACTTCGACCTCTCGCCGTACTTCGCGAGCGGCGGCAAGCTGCTCGTCTGGCATGGCTGGGCGGATCCGCAGGTGACGCCCTCGAACGCGACCATCTACTACGAGGGCGTCATGAAGACCGTCGGCAGCAGCGCCGCGGATTCACTGGCGCTGTTCATGCTGCCCGGCGTGCTGCACTGCCAGGGCGGCCCGGGACCGGACCGGTTCGACCGCATGGCGGCCATCGAGCAGTGGGTCGAGCTCGGCGAGAAGCCGTCGCGGATTATCGCGTCGAAGGTGACCGACGGGAAGGTGGAGCGGACGCGGCCGCTGTGCCCCTATCCGCAGGTCGCGCGCTGGAACGGAACGGGCAGCACCGACGACGCCGCCAATTTCGCGTGCGTCGCCCCGTAGGGCCGGCCTTGTCAGGCCCGCCTCGTGCGCTCTCCTGAACGCCGTACTGTCCGGCTTTAGCCGGACGACACACGGCGGTGCGCTCGCCTTGGTCCGGCTGAAGCCGGACACTACGTTGCTTCGAGAAGATGCTCGTCTGGAGTCGAAACGATGCATGTGGCCTTGTCCGCTCGCCCCGCGGACCTCGCAGGACCCGCGCCGCGATCGACTCGAGAAGGTCGACGGCCAGCTGCCACACTACGGGATCCGCCGCCCCGCCCTTGCCCAGAAGCCGAACATGCAGCGACACTGGAAAGAGATCGCGCAGCGCTGTGACCAACTCTTCCGACAACTGTTCGTCGAGAGCAGGCGCACGGCTCAGGCGGCAGGAACACTCTGTGTGCGGCGTTCGCGCTCGGCGGCGTAAGCCAGACAGGCCCGGATGTCTTCCCGCGTGAGTTGCGGAAAGTCCGCCAAGATCTGATCTTCCGACATCCCGCCCGCCAAGTATCCAAGGATGTCACCGACCGGATGCCTGTCGACCTGCCGGTTCGCCGTCGTGCGGTGACGCGTTTTCCGTATCACGTCGTCTATCTCGAGGCAGGCACGGACATCCGTATCCTCGCCGTAGCGCACGACCGTCGGAAACCAGGCTACTGGGAGGGCCGCCTCAAGCGCCCCCGATAGCCGTTCCGATCATGCTGCTCGTCGCATTTGTCAACGGTTCGGCGATGACCTGCGCGGGTGGGGCGCGGGAGCGGCCCGCCCGGCGTCAGGTCCATCGCCTGTTAGCCAGCGGTTTCCACTGGAGCCGGGATCTTGCTGACAACGAATCGTTGCAGTTCAACTTTGTTGCTCGCGTTGTCGATGTCGATGCCGACCAACTGTCCCGACGCGTCGTAGTCAAGCACCACGCCTTCGGAAATCTCGCGGCTCTCAGCGCTCGGCTGCTCGGACAAGTCTATGTAGAGTGAATCCGTGTCCGGATAGTAGTTGACCTTCATGGCTTGAACCGCCTGTCCAAGAACGCGTTGTGAATCGTCTCCTTGTCGGCGAGTGTGACCACGCGTAAGTACCTGCCGTCCAACTCCGGCACAGCGGCCCAGAATCGGAACCGGTTGCGCTCTTGCGGCTCCACCCGAAGGGGATGTTCGACGACCTGGGCGCACGTTCCCTTCGTCAAGTACGGTCACTTGCGAAGCACCTCGTTTTCAAAGTACGAGGTAAACCGGTACGCCGTCACGCATCAAGAGTAATCCGGTTCATCGGATTGCCGTGAGTCTGGCTAGACGTTGCGAATGAGCCGCGCGCCGTCGGTTGTCAGCGGCGCGTCGGCTCCATTCGCGTGTTAGCCCGCCGGTCGGGCGCGGGATCCGAAGCTGCGGCCCAACCCTTGGCCATCGCAACGAACTCCTCGCGGTACTTGGGCCAATCGTGAAGTGTCTCGGGGTCGAAGTCTGCGCCGTTCGGCCATTGAATCGTTCCAAAGGCTGGATCCAGTTCGACCGCATTGAACATTCGCAGATCCTGCAGAGGTCCGAACACTTCGCCTTCGAGAACAGGCCGAAAATCTATCCGCTGCTGCGTACCGTCGTCGAAGTCCAGCACAAGCGTGTAGGGCGCGACGATTTCGAAGCGATGGATTCGGTGAATCGGATGTTCCATGTGCTTGGTCCCTACTTACCGCAACGGCTCAATCTTGAGCGGCGGACGGCCGGAATGCAAGAGAGCCCAGTCGTTCAGCAGTTCGTCATGATGGATCTCTGCCCACGCCTCAACGAGGCGTTGCTGGGTCTTTGGAAGACTGCCGCCGATACACTCAATCGGATCGAGGGCGAACACCGCCTTGAATTCCTGGTAGACCGCGTGGAAGTGCGGTCGATGATGTGGCGCTCCGATTTCTGGAAACATGCGGATGATGATTCCAAAGAACCGTGAGATTTCCGGCACGGGCGTACTCTACATCGTCGTCGTAAACCATGGCTGGCTAACGGTCGGCGCTCACCCGCGCCGGCTGCGGCGCGCGAGCGACGCGGGCGGCGTCGGGTGCAGCGCGTGGTTAGACATCGCGGCTGGTTGCCGGGCGTACAGCCACTAGATCGTCATCGCCCACTTCGCGCACGGCGGACGGCGGCAGCGTGACCAGGGCCTGAGTGCGACCAGAAGCGGTCACGAACTCGACCTCTACGGCGTCGGGCGCGTACACCTCGACGATCGTTCCAAGGTCACCTCGCTTCAGGCCGTACGCTGGTTGATCCTCGTTGAGCACGACCACATCGAGACTGCGCAGCGTCATTGACGATCTCCTGGATACGCGGTCACGAATCTCGGCGCTGTCTCGCCAGCCCGGGGCGCGCCGAGGAACCGCGCCTTGAACCGCCCCAGCGGGTGAGTCGTCGACAACAAGTAGTCGCGCAGCTTCGCCGGCTCGATTACGGCTTCGTCCGCGTTCGGCAGCAGCACGGCGCAGTGTAGCGCGATCAAGTAGCCCGATGGTTCTTGCGATGTCTAACGCATTGCCGCTCAGCCGCGAGCCGCACGGGAACGCGATTTCGATTTGGCCTTTCGCTTCGCGCGGCTCGTCGGCTGCAGCAGCCGGTTAGCCGGCCCTGTCGCACGAGAACGATTCTGTGGGCGTCGTGCCGGAATGCCGCTCAGCATGCCGTCGGCACTAATGTCCTCATCCACATCAGGCCAGTGCACCCCATGGCCATCGCCAATGAGCTCCCAATTCGCGCGCTGCGCCGGCGTCGCGTCAGAGAGGCGCCACGACCACGCCAGGGGCACACTGATCACACGCCCGTCGACTAAGTGCGCGGTAATCGTTTCGTCGGTAACGTCAACGCGGGCAATCCGCGACTCAACGCTGACTGCAGTGCTCATGCCATGCCTCGATGAACACCGGCTCGTTTTCAACGACGAGCCGGCGGATTTCGTTCAGTTCCCGCGGACTGAACCCATGGTTCCACGCCAACGACACCGGCGCCAACCAAAACTTGGCGTGCTGCCGGTCCCGCCGCACGTGCACGTGCATGGGCTCGTTGCAGTCGAAACTGTAGAAGAAGAACCAGTACGGACCCGGAATGCCCGGAATCTTCGGCACGTGCGAGTCGCTCCTGGCCGAATGATCTCAGGCCCCGTCGAATCCGCCAAGTCCGGCTAACGGTTCAAACGAGCCGCGTCCGCGGGCCCGCGTGAGCGGGCCAAGGACGTCGGCTCCATTTGAATGTTAGCCGGCCCGTTTCGCATTCTGCGTCTCGGGCGCTTTGAGCACCACGTGACCTGATTCGGCTTGCTCCGCTCGGAGACGACGACCGAGCTCCGCCAGGTCGCAGCCGGCCGCCTCCCAGACGCGCGCCCGTGCGCGACGCACCTCTTCGACGATCGGATCAGACCATTCGCTCAAGGCGACTGAAGAGTCAGTCACGGGGTTTCCTCCATGAGTTCGTCAGGCGTGCACAAGACGGGCGGTTCGAAGCCCGCTGCTCGGCACACCGCCTCGACTCGGCGACGCAGCACTGCGTTCGCAAGATGCGCGACGTTCCATGTCAGCAGGAACTCGACGCGGTGGTGTGCCGCCACGGCCACGTGAGTCGCATCGACGGCGGCCTGCTGGGAGAGCGGCACGCGCTCGAGCAAGTGCGCAGCGAACTCGAGCATCTCCGGCGTCACCTCCAGTAGAGGGATCGGTGCGACCAGATCCAGACGCCGCTTCGCCGCTTCCGGGTCTCCGGCTTGTATTTCATCGAGCACGACCTGAGACACGACCACATCGAAATTCGGGCGGCGAACCTCCCACCACCGATGGGTCAGTTGCTGGCGCCCAGCAACGACAACGTCGCGGCTCGACCGGCTCGTCAAGTAGCTGACAATCGTCGTCTCGATGTAGACGCGTCGCTTCACGACCCCATGTTATGGCTTTGGTCCGTCCCGGTCGAGTCCGGCTAGACAGAATGACTTCCGTAACAGGCTGACCTCCGGTTGTCTCGCGGGTTAGCCTGCCGGCCAGAGCCGCACCGCTGCATGGACCGCAGCGCTGTGTTCCCGGAGGTCAGCCATGGCCAAGTCTAC
>VFYY01000025.1 GCA_016871375.1 Acidimicrobiia bacterium | reverse complement strand
GCGGGCAGGGAGCGGGCCCCGCGCCCGAACCCGCGGCGCCGCAGGCGCCGACGCTGGCGCTGACCGGCGCGCGCGTGTTCGACGGCACCGGCGCCGCTCCCATGGACACGATGACCATCGTCGTCGTGAAGGGCCGCATCCAGGCGGTCGGCCCCGACGGCATGGTCCGCATCCCGGCGGACGCGACGCGCGTCGACATGACCGGCAAGACCGTCATGCCCGGCCTCATCAACACGCACGGCCACCTCGATGCCGGCGACGAGGCGCAGCCGCTCTACGACCGCCTCAACCAGCAGCTCCGCACCTACGCGCAGTACGGCATCACCACCGTCGTCACGCTCGGCGACGACGGCAAGGAGAGCGTGAAGGTGCGCGACGAGAACGACAAGGGCGACCCCGTCCGCGCGCAGCTCTATCCCTCGGGCCAGGCGGTGACCGCGAAGACCGTCGAGGACGCGCGCAAGGCGATCGACGCCGCGGCGGACGCGAAGGTCAGCATCATCAAGACGCGGATGGAAGGCAACCGCGACGACATGACGCCCGAGGTGGCCGCGGCCCTCATCGAACAGGCGCACAACCGCGGCCTGCGTGTGGCCGCGCATCTCTACTACCTCAAGGATGCGAAGACGCTGGTGAACGCGGGGCTGGACATCATCGCCCACAGCATCCGCGACGTGGACGCCGACGCCGCGTTCATCGAGGATCTGAAGAAGCGGAGCGTCGGCTACATCCCCACGCTGACGCGCGACCTGTCGGTGTTCGTCTACGAGACCACGCCCGCGTTTTTCACCGATCCGTTCTTCCTGAAGGGCGAGGCCGCCTACAAGGCGCAGATGGATCAGCTCAAGGAGCCGCAGCGCCAGCGGCGCACGCGTGACAACCCGCAGACCGACCAGATCAGGAAGGCGCTTGCTGTCGCCAACCGCAACCTCAAGCGCTTCTCCGACGGCGGGGTCCCGATCGCGCTGGGCACCGACAGCGGCGCGTCGCTCGGCCGCTGGCAGGGGTACTTCGAGCACGTCGAGCTCGAGATGATGGTGAAGGCCGGGATGACGCCGATGCAGGCGCTCGTCTCCGCGACCGGCGGCGCCGCCAAGGTGATGCGGCGCAACGAGGCGGGCGTGATTCAGGCCGGCCGCCGCGCCGACCTGCTGGTGCTGAACGCCGATCCGCTCAGCAACATCACGAACACGCGCCAGATCCACGCGGTGTACGTCGCCGGCCGGCAGGTTCAGTGACGCGCGCCCGGTTTCGCGGGTTCGCCGCCCTGGCGGCGCTTGCCGTCCTGCTGTGGCCGTCGCCACCGCTGACCGGTCAGGAATCCGCCGTTCGGATGGTCGCCGACGAAGGGGAGGGCGCGAAGTACTGGCCGCGCTGGCGCGGGCCATCCGGACAGGGGCTGGCAACCGGATCGAACTACGTCGATACGTGGTCGCCCACGCAGAACGTTCTCTGGAGGACGCCGTTGCCGGGCAACGGCAATTCGTCGCCCATCGTCTGGGGCGATCGGATCTTCATCACCACCGCCTACGAGCGTGGCCGCCGTCTCTCGGTGCTGGCCTTCCGCCGCGCCGACGGCATGCGGTTGTGGGAGACGTTCGCGCCGCAGGGGCGCACCGATTCCGGCGCGCACTACAAGAACGGCCACGCCTCCGCCACGCCGGCCACTGACGGCCAGCGCGTCTACGTGTCGTTCGGCACGCGCGGGCTGCTGGCGCTGGACTTCAACGGCAAGGTCGTCTGGCAGCGCGACCTCGGGCCGATGGACGCGTACCACGGCACCGCCGGCTCGCCGCTGCTCTACAAGAACCGCATCATCGTCTATCAGGACCAGTACGACGGCTCGTTCATCGCTGCGTTCGACGCAGCGACCGGACGGGAACTGTGGCGCACGCGGCGCAGCGCCAGCGTCGGGTGGGGCACGCCCATTGCCGTCATCGTCGGCGACCACGACGAGATCGTCGTCAACGGCCAGCAGACCGTGTTCGCGTACAACCCGGACACCGGCTCGGAGCTGTGGCGCTGCAACGGCAGCACGTATGAGGTGATTCCGACGCCGGTCGTCGGCTACGGGATGATCTTCTGCTCGTCGGGCCGCGCCGGTCCCACGCTGGCGATCAAGCCGGGCGGCCGCGGCGACGTGACGCGCACGCACCTGCAGTGGACGAGCCCGCGCGGCTCGCCGTTCGTGCCGTCGCCCATACTCGTCGGCGACTTCCTCTACATGATCAACGACATGGCGAGCATCGTCACCAACCTCGATGCGCGCACGGGCAAGACCGTGTGGCAGGGACGCCTCGGCGTGGCGACGCGCGAAGGCTTCTCGGCGTCGCCGGTGGCCGTGGACGGCAAGGTGTTCTTCACCAACGACGAGGGCGAGACGTTCGTGCTGCGCTCAGGGCCGACCTTCACGCTGATGCACGTGAACCGGCTCAACGAGCGGACGCTTGCCTCGCCGGCGCTCGTGGACGGACGCTGGTACATCCGGACCGAAGAGAACCTGTACGCAGTAGGGCGATAGGCGGGCCCAGGACGGGTCCAGCGTCGCGCGCGTCACGTTGTATACTGCGGGCCCGCTTCGAACCATTATCGCTCTCTGGGAGGAGTCGCACCCGGATACCCGACCCGCTGTTCGACGGCAACAGCAGCAGCCGCTGACGGTAGTACACAGCAGGGAGGCGAGAGATGGGAAGTCCAGCAGCCACAGATAGGGCGCTTGTCGCGGTCTGCACCCTCACGCTGTGCGTGGTGCTCATTCCAGCCTGGGCACACCCGCAATCGATACGGCCCTCCGTGACCGGCGTCGTGACGGACTCGTCGGGAGCCGTGCTGCCGGGCGTCACGGTGGAGATGGCCAGTCCGGAGTTGATCGAACGAGTCCGTGTGGCGGTGACCGATGGGAGCGGGACTTTCCGCATCACGGAGCTCGAGACCGGACTCTACACGGTGACGTTCACGCTGCCCGGTTTCAGTACCGTCAGGCGCGAAGGCCTCGCGCTCAGCGGCTCGATGACGGCAACGGTGAACGCGGAGCTGCGGGTCGGTACGCTGGCCGAGACGATCCTGGTGACCGGCGACAGTCCCATCGTCGACGTCCAGAGCTCGCGCCAGACGCAGGTGATCGACAACACCATCGTGACCGACATGCCGCTGGCGCGCACGCCGACCGACATGGCGGCGCTTCTGGTGCCCGCGATGAACAGCGGGCTTTCGGCGTACGGCGCGCGCGGCACGACGGGCCCCGAGACCGGGCGCCTTCAGGTCGATGGGGTCGGGGTCGGGTCCGGCACCTCTGGCACGTCGCAGTACCGCCCCGACGTCATCCAGGCCACCGAGCTCGTGATCTCGAGCTTTGGCAACCTTGGCGAAGCCGAGGTGGGATCGCCCATCGTCAACATCATTCCGCGCACCGGTGGCAACACCTTCAGCGGCACGTTCTACGCGGACGGGGCGAACGGGGCGATGTCGAGCAACAACACCCAGAAACTCGTCGCCGCCGGGTTGATCCGGGCGCCGAACGAACGGATCCACACGTCACAGCTCAATGTCGGCTGGGGCGGCCCGATCCAGCGGGACCGGTTGTGGTTCTTCGCGAATGCGCGGCATCAAACCGACGACGCGTACGTGACGAACATGTGGGCGAACAGGAATGCCGGGAACCCGAGTGCCTGGACGTACGTGCCGGACTACGATCGGCGGGCGACTAACAGCAACTGGTACGCCAACGGTGCCGTGCGTTTCACCTGGCAGGTGGCATCGCAGCACAAGCTGAACTTCTTCTGGGACGAGCAGCGCAAGTGCGAGCGATGCGGGCCGACGGATACGAACAATTCGACGACCGCTCCCGAGGCCTCGTCACCGGGCTACATCGTCGGCATGCGGCAGTACTGGCGCGTGCAGCAGCTGAACTGGACGGCGCCGCTGACCAACAGGCTCCTCGTGGAAGTCGGGATCGGCCATCCCAACAGTCTGTACGGTGAACCGGCGACGGCGGAAGGCCGCGCGCTCACGCAGGTGATGGACCAGGGCGGGCTCATCCCGGGCCTGATCTATCGCTCGACCTCGTTCAGCCGGAATCGCGGGGGACTCGTGCGCACGCTCGGATCGGTCTCGTACATCACCGGCGCCCACAATCTCAAGATCGGTTTCGACGGGCAGCGGTTCAAGCAGGTCAGGGAGTACGCCACGCAGAAGGACGGGTTCGTCCAGTTCCGATTCAACAACGGCGTGCCCAACCGGCTGACGATGGGCTTCAACAACTGGAGGTACGCCCTCATCGTGCCGCAGCAGGCCGTCTATGTGCAGGACAGTTCGACGTTCGGCCGGTTGACGGTGCACGCCGCGCTGCGGCTCGACCATGCGAGCAGCTACGCACCCGAACAGCCGCTCTACGCGCAGTCGTTCGTGCCGACGCAGATCGTCTTCCCGAAATCGGAAGTGGTCCGGGGCTTCCTGGACCTCAGCCCGAGATTCGGCGCGGCCTACGATCTGCGCGGGGACGGCAAGACGTCGGTCCGGGTCAGCCTGGGGCGATACCTGGCGGCGGTGAATGCCGACGGCATCTACGCGTCGACGGCTCCGGTGGCCATGATTGGAGGGGGCGGCGCCCGGACGGCCCCGACGACGACGCGGACGTGGACCGACCGGAATGGCAACTTCACGCCGGACTGCGACTTGCTGAACAAGGCGTCTAACGGCGAGTGCGGACCCTGGGCGACGCAGAATTTCGGCGAGCTGCTCACGAAGACGACCGACCCGCGGCTGACCGGACATGACGGCAGCTGGTTTCGCCGTCCCTACGACTGGGGCTTCGGTGTGTCGGTGCAGCACGCGGTCCTGCCCCGCTTCGTGATCGACGCCAGCTACAACCGGCGGTGGTGGGGCAACAGCGCGCTCATCGACAACCTCCTCGTCGGCCCGGCGGACTTCAATCGATACAGCATCACGGCGCCGAGGGACTCGCGGCTTCCGGGGGGCGGCGGCTACACGGTCGAGGACCTGTGGGACATCTCACCGGCCAGGTTCGGAGCGACGTCGAACTACGAGGTGCCGTCGAGCGACTTCGGGAGCGACGTTCGATACTTTCACGCCGTCGACGTCAACGCCCGCGGGGAGGTGCGCGGTCTCACGCTGCGCGCGTCGACCACGACCGGGCGTGAAGTCACCGATACGTGCGACCTCATCGTCGACAATCCGAGCCGGCGGAACTGCCACGTGGCGCTGCCGTTCAGGATGACGGTCAGCGGCCTGGCTGGCTACACGGTTCCGAGAGTGGATCTCCAGGTCAGCGGGGTGATTCGCAGCACGCCCGGGACCCAGATCCTTGCGAACCTCGTTGTGCCGAGCGCGACGGTCGCCCAGACACTGGGGCGCCCGCTTGCTGGCGGCGCGGCGAACGTGACGATCAACCTCCTGGACCCGGGGCAGATGTACCGCGATCGGATCAACACCGTCGATGTGCGGGTGGCAAAGCTGTTTCGGTTCGGCCAGACGAGACTGAACGTCGGACTGGACGTCTTCAATACGTTGAACTCCAGCGTGGTGCTGAATTCCAACAACACGTTTGGTGCGGCGTGGCTGACGCCGACAGCGGTGCAGCCGGCGCGTCAGGCACAGGCGAGCGTCAGACTCGATTTCTGAAGCGGTGACCTCATTCCTCATATTGGAGGCGCTCATGCGTCGAAGCAGACAGATGGCGTCGTGCCTGTCCGTCGTGGTGTGCATGCTCGTCGCGTGGTATTCGACGCAGGTCGACGGCCAGGCCCCGGCGACCAGCGTGACGGTCTTCGAAGGGGCCCGCCTCATCGCCGGAGACGGCGGCGCCCCCATCGAGAACTCCGCGATCGTCGTCCAGGATGGCCAGTTCAGCCGCGTCGGCCCGCGCGGTCAGGTGCAGGTGCCGGCCGGCGCGGCGCGTGTCGATCTGACAGGCAAGACCGTCATGCCGACCAAGGTCGACCTCCACGGTCATATCGGCTTCCAGCACGACTGGGACGGGACGATGGCCAAGGAGTACTTCACGCGCGACAACCTCATCGACCATCTGCAGCGCCTGGCGTATTTCGGCATCAGTGCCACCATCGGCATTGGTGACCTGGTCGATCGTTCGGACCTCCGCGGCGGGCGAACGAACTGGGGCGATGTGCCGTTGAGGGTGCAGAACGAGATCGTTCCAGGTGCGGCGCTCTTTCGGACAGCCGGTCCCGGGATCGCGTGGCCCGGCTCGGGGGCCAACGGCCACCCGTCCCGGACCGATGTGCCGTATCCGGTGACGACGGTGGAGGAGGCCAGGCAGGCCACGCGCGATTACGTGCGCATGAAGCCGGCATTCATCAAGATCTGGGTCGATGACCGGGCCGGGCGGACGATGAAGCTGACGCCGCCCCTGTACCTGGCGATCATCGAGGAGGCGCACAAGGCCGGTGTCCCGGTGGCGGCGCACAACATCACGCTGGCGGACGCCAAGCTGATGATGAAAGCGGGCGTCGAGGGATGGCTGCACCCTCCTGTGCGCGGTGGTGAGCAGCCGGACGAGGAATTCCTGGCGATGATCAGGGAGCGGATCGCCCGGAACGATCGGCCGAACATGTGGTTCAACCCCCAGGCCGGAACCGCGGCGTCGAGTCGCGAGGACTGGGACGACCCGTTGCTGCGCGAAACCATCTCGCCCGAGCAGATCCAGGCGCAGGTCGGCGAGCAGCTGGCGAGAATCACGCCGGAAACCATCGGGCGCGCCCGGAAGAATCTCAGGGAAGCGGGCGCCAACAGCGCGCTGAAGCTCAAGGCGGCGGGCATGAAGATCGTGCTGGGGGGTGACACGGGGCAGACCCGCTTCTTCATCGGCTGGAGCCAGCAGCTGGAATTCGAGAACTGGGTCCGCATGGGTCTGACGCCGTCCGAGGCGATTGTTGCGGCGACGCGTGATTCAGCCGCCGCCGCGGGCCTGAACACCGGTCTGATTGCCACAGGCAGGAATGCCGACTTCATCGTCCTCGACGCGAATCCGCTGGAGAACATCGCGAACTCGCGACGGATCAACAAGGTCTATCTCAGAGGCCAGGAGGTCGATCGCGCAGGCATGAGAGCCAGGTGGCAGGCGAGGTGGAAGAGCGGGCGATAACCGGCCTGCCTATGCGGTCGGGCGGAAATACAACACGATCGCCGCCCCCGCGGACGCGAGCGCGAAGCCCACCCACAGCATCGGATTGATGGCGGCCTTCGGCGGATGGATCGCCATCGACACGAACACGTTGACGATGGGCGCCCCCGCGAAGACGAGGGGCATCACGTACACGGGCAGGCCGCCGAAGCGGAACGAGTAGATGATGCAGGCGGCGCCGGCGGCGCCGAGCGCGCCGGCTATGGTGGCCGTGATCACGCCGCTCGTGCCGAAGTCCGACAGGCTGCCCTGCGCGCTCAGCCCGAGGATCGGCACGATGACGCCGATCAGGAAGTAGGCGACGCCGACGCAGAGCAGCGCCTTCAGCGGGTTTCCGAGCGCTGTCTGGCCGAGGTGCAGCAGCGCGCCGTACGCGCCCCAGGAGAGCACCGCCCCGGCAACGAAGATCACCCATTCCATACGTCGTAACCTCACGTGTGTGGGCAGTATACATAGGTGTATGCGAATTACGGTCTACCAGAAACCGACCTGCACGACGTGTCGGCAGGTCCACGCGGCGCTGAAGGAGTCCGGCGTCGATTTCGATGCCGTGGACTACTACACCGATCCGCTGACTAGGACGCAGTTGCAGGGGCTGATCCGCAAGATGGGCATCAGCCCGCGCGAGCTGTTGCGGACGAAGGAGACGATCTACAAGACGCTGAAGCTGGCCGAGCGCGAGGTCAGCGACGCGGAGCTGATCGATCTGATGGTGAAGAACCCGGACCTGATTCAACGGCCGATCGTGGAGAAGGGGAGCCGCGCGATTCTGGCCCGTCCCGCCGAGCGCCTGAAGGAGATCCTCCAGCGCGGTTTCTGAAACGTCGTAGTGTCCGCCTTTAGCCGGACCAAGTTGATCGGCACCGCTGTGTGTGGTCCGGCTGAAGCCGGACACTACGAAGAAGTCGAAACCGCGCCAGGTCGCGTGGTCCGGCTGCAGCCGGACACTCCGTACGTAGTGTCCGCCTTGAGGCGGACCAAGTTGATCGGCAGCCGCAGGTCGTGACTGCAAGCGCAGCCGCGGCCGGGACCTGTCGCCCGCCCATGATTACCCGAACACGTACAGCTTGCCGTCCTGGGCGCCGATGACGAGACGCCCTGCCGCGACCGCGGGCGAGGCGGTGACGTCGGCGCCGATCTCGAACTCCCAGAGCTTCTTGCCGGACGCCGAATCCAGCACGTACAGACGCCCATCACTCGAGCCGACGTAGACGCGGCCGCCTGAGACGACGGGGGAAGAGTCCACACGCGCGCGCGTGACGAACGTCCAGGCAGCCCTGCCCGTCGCGGTGTCGATCGCGTGGACGGCCTTGTCGCGCCCGCCGACGATCACGCGGCCGCCGTCGATGGCGGCCGACGAGTAGTACGGGAAGCGCGCATCCGGCTGCGAGTACCGCCAGACGACCGAGCGCTTCTTCAGGTCGAGCGCGAGCACCTCGTTGTTGAACGTGCCGAAGTACGCGCGGTCGCCGTCCAGCACGGGCGAGGCGCCGGTGTAGGCGCCGGAGTCGATCTGGTACATCTCGCGGCCGTCGGTGACGCGGATCGCGCGGAAGATCGAGTCGCAGCCGGCGATGAACGTCAGCCCGTCCTGGACGGCCGGCGTCGCGTGTACCTGTCCCTTGGTCTGCACCTTCCACCGCTGCCGTCCCGTCTTCACGTCCACAGCGTAGAGGTTGCCGTCGTACGAGCCGATCAGCACGAGGTCGTTGATGACGACCGGCGACGATTTGATCTCGGAGAGGGTCTTGAACGTCCAGAGCGGCTTGCCGTCGGCGAGGTTGACCGCGTGCAGGATGCCGCCGAGGTCGGCGATGTACACCGCGCCGCCCGCGACCGCCGGAGACGACTCGCCGATCAGGTTGCCGGTCGCGTACTTCCATCGCAGCGTGCCCGAGGCGAGGTCGAGCGCCAGCAGGTCGCCGCTGCCGCCGCCGACGTAGACGACGCCGCCGACAATCGCGGCCGACGACTCCATGGTGTCGCCGGCGTCGTAGGTCCAGAGCAGCTCGAGCGTGGGAGGAAGCGTGGCCGCGGACGTGCCGGTCAGCTGCGGCGTGCCGCGGAACTGGCGCCATTCGTTGGCGGGGGCAGTGGCGCGCTGCTGTGCGTCCACGGGCCACAGAGACACAGACGCACAGAGACACATAAGCAAAAGAACTTTGTGACTCTGTGACTCTGTGGCGTGTCTCACGCTTATTTCTGGGCGATGGCGAACAACTGGCTGCGGTTGTTCAGGAAGATCGTCCCGTGCGCGGGCACGATGGTGCCGTAGACGGCGCTGCCCATGTTCATCTCGGCAAGCAGCTTCATCTCCTTGCCGTGCGCCAGGACGACGACGTCGCCGTCCTCGTCGCCGAGGTAGACCTTGCCGTCCACGAGGAACGGCGAGCCCCAGACGGCCGCCAACACGTCGTGCGTCCAGTAGAGCTGGCCGGTCTTCGCGTCGAGGCAGTGCAGGTAGCCGCTGAAGTCCGCGATGTAGACGAGACCGTCGCCCACGGCCGCCGTCGAGATCGAGCGGCGGATCTTGTCGAAGTGCCACAGGCGGCCGCTCTCGGTGATGTCTCCCCGCCTGGTGGCGTCGATGGCGTAGAAGTGGCCGACGCCTTCCCCGTGCTCCGGATCCTGTCCGTTGCCGATGTAGACGACGTCGCCGACGATGACGGGGGTGGCGATGAGCTCGTTGCGCGTGCGCGGCCAGACCGACCCCTTCGGGTTGGTGTCGAACTCCCACAGCTTCTTGCCGGACTCCGCCTCATAGCCGCGCACCCAGCCGTCGCCCTGCGCGGACACCACCTGCAGCACGCCGCCGATGCGGCCGACGGCCGGCGTGGACCACTGGCCGTGCAGGATGCGGTCCTCGACCGAGTTGTCCTCCCAGACCATCTTCCCGGTCGTCTTGTTGAGCGCGATGATCGACGGCGCGCGCGGCGACGGGATGTTGACGTGGCTCTCGTCCTGGCCGTTGGAGGTGCTCACGTAGAGCAGGTCGCCCCAGATCACGGGCGAGGAGTTCGACAGGTTGTGCGGGTACGAGCCGACCTCTTCCATCATGTCGAACGACCAGATGACGTCGGCGTCGTTCATGCCGATCAGTTTCTCGTCCGTGAACGGACCGTCGTTCTCCTTGTCGCGGAACCCCTCGATGTCCACGCAGAACACCACGCCGCGGTTGCTGACGTAGTACAGCCGCCCGTTCTCCACGAGCGGCGACGAGGCCACGCCCTGGAACGGCCAGTCGTTGGCGCGGCCCGCCTCGAGCTTCACGTGCGTGTGCTGCCACAGGAACTCGCCGTCCGATTCCCGGAACGCCATCAGCACGCCGCGGTCGCCGGGCTGCTTCGGGTCGCGCAGGAGCTCGTTATTGGTGCCGACGAACACCATGCCGCCCGCCACCACCGGGTTGCCGTAGCTCTGCGACCCGAGTCCGGCGACCCACTTGATGTTCTTCTTCGTCTTGACGTCCCAGTCGGTGGGGAGGCCCTTCATTGACGAGGTCATGTTGCGGTCGGGCGTGCCGCCCCACATCGGCCAGTCGCCGGTGCCCGGATCGGACGCCGACAGTGGCAGCGAGGAGAGCGAGAGGGCGGCCAGCAGGACGAATCGAAGATGCGTGCGCATGATTACTGGTTGGGACTCAGGACGAAGTTGTCGAAGTGCGCGCCGAACTGCGCGTCGATGAAGAGGCCGGGCGCGCCCTGGCGGTTGCCGATCGGATCGGTCTTGTCGATCAGCCACGCTTCGGGCTCCGGCTCGCCGGCCGGCCACGCCTTGCCGCGCGCGCGCACTTGTCCGTTGACCAGGTTCTCGACGCGCAGCTTGAGCCGGTACCACGTGTCCGCCTTCCACGCGAACGGCACCGTCACCGTGCGTGTGGTCTCCGGCTCCCACGGCTCGAGCTTCAGCCGCTGGTTGGTGCCGTAGAGGACGAGCGAGTAGCGCTGCGCGGTGATGCCGACGTCGCCCATCTGCCGGCGCCGCGTCGCCGCGCGCACGTCCGCCTCGAACGTGTAGTTGGACAGCGTGGTCGGTCCGAGGAAGACGCGCGCGCGCTTGAGCAGCGTGTCGAGCGGCGCCTTCTGCAGCACCTTCTGCCCATCCACGGTGGCCACCGCGAGCGCGCTGCCCGCGACGATCGACCAGCCGGGCGGCGCGGCGCCGTCGGCGTAGCTGTCGAAGCCGTCCTTCCACGGGAGGCGGCGCGACACCCGCGCACGCGCTTCGCCTGTCAGGCTGCCGACGGTCGCGACGATCGTGCCCGCCTGGTCCACGGGATCAGAGGAGACGGTCACGGCGCCGTTGCTCACCGTGCCGTTCAGGCCGCCAAGCGACCAGGTGGCCGCGGCCTCTTCGCGCAGGAAGCGACCCTTGTCGTCGAAGAGCCGCGCGCGAAGCTTCACGGTCTGCCCGGGCGCAAGCCACAGCTCCGTGGGCGACACCTGCAGGTGCGCCGGCATGCCCTGGCCGGTCTGCGCGGGCTCGTCGGCCGCGAAGCCGGTGACCGGCCGCGCCTGCCGCGGGCCGATGGCGTACACCGCGTCGCTCGAGACGAAGAAGATGCGGCCGCGCGAGACGGCCGCGCCGGCGAGCACCTGCTCGGGCGTTCCCTCTGACCCGCAGCAGCTGTTCGTGCTGTTCGGCAGCTCGACCCTGCTCAGGATCTCGGCGCGGTCCGCGCGCGGGCGGATGATGAAGAACTCGCCGTTGTCGGTGCCGACGTAGATCTTGCCGTCCGCGAGGACCGGCGGCGCCTTCTGCAGCGTGGAGAGCGGCTGCTCCCAGAGTTGCTTGCCCGTTTCGGTGTCGAACGCGAGCAGGTGCGAGCTGTTGTCGATCTGATAGAGCCGCGTGCCGTCGAGCAGGGGCGGCGAAAACCCCATCTCCAGCCCCTGGTGCGCCCACTTCGTCGTCTTGATGTCGCCGCTCTGCGAGCCGTCGATGGCCGCGAGCAGCCCGAGCTCGTTGCCCGTGAGGTTCTCGTCGCCGTGCGAGATGAAGACCGTGTTGTCCTTGACGACGACGCCGGTGTTGATGGCGCGCTTGGCGGCGACGTAGCTCCACACGCGCTCGCCGGTCTGCGGCTTGATCGCGTGGATCCCGCCGTCGCCGAGGCCGGCGATGAGCAGGCGCAGGCCGTTGACGGCGGCGATGAGCGGGGACGCGTAGGCGGTGTCGTAGGGACGGCTGCCGGGGTTGGCGACGTACACGATGTCGCCCGTGCGCTTGTCGAGCGCGATGAAGCGGTGGCCGCGCGCCGCCACCGAGCCCCAGTTCGAGACCGCGGAGCTGACGATGACGAGATCGCCGTCGACGACGGGCGACATGGTCCGGCCGCCGTGCGTGGTGAACGCGGCGAACTCCTCGCCGATGGAGCGCTCCCACAGCAGCGTGCCGTCGCGGCTGAGGGCGATGGCCTGGGCGCCGCCGCTCAGCGCGTAGATGTTGCCGGTCTCCGGGTCGGCCGCCGGCGACGCCCAGCCGATGCGGTGCGGCGGCACGTCGCTCTGAAACAGGTTGAACTTGTACTCCCAGATCACCGTGCCCGTGTCGGCGTCGAGCGCCATCACGCGCTCCTGCAGGTTGACGCCGCGCGCCGACGGGTTCTGCACGTAGACGCGGTTGCCCATCACGATCGGCGCCGAGCGGCCGCCGTACGGCGCGCGCCACAGGAAGTTCTCCCCGTTGAGCGCCCAGCGATCGACGAGGCCGGTCTCGCGCGAGATGCCGTCGCGGTTGGGCCCGCGCAGTTCCGGCCAGTCGCCCACCGCGATACGGCGCGGGCCCTGGCCGATGAGCGGCACGGACAGGCCGAGGACCAGGAGCAGCGTGAGTGTCTTCATGATCGTAGGCGACTAGAATACGCCGATAATGGCGGTCATGTTTCCAGGTTCCGTCCTCATGGTCGGCCTCACCCTCGCGGCGGTTTTCGCCGCTGTTCCCGCCTTCGCACAGGCGCCGATCGGCACGATCCAGCTGCCGACGGTCGTTGTCACCGCCCAGAAGGAGCCCGCCGATCCGCAGACGCTGCCGGTGAGCGTCACGGCGGTGCCGCGCGACGTGCTCATCAACGCCGGCGTGACGATTCCGCGCGAGGCGGCCATCTACGCGCCGAACGTGTACTTCACGGATTTCACGGCGCGGAAGCTGAGCAATCCCCGCGTCCGGGGGATCGGCTCGAGCCCGGCGAACCCGGCGATCACGACGTATTTCGACGGCGTGCCGCAGCTCAACTCGAACACCTCGAGCGTCGAGTTTCTCGACGTCGATCAGGTGGAGTTCTTGCGCGGCCCGCAGAGCGCGCTCTTCGGGCGCAACACGCTCGGCGGCGTCATCAACATCACGAGCAGCCGGCCGTCGCTCGCGGAATGGACCGGCGCGGTCGGCGTTCCGGTGGCGACGCACGACACGCGCCGCATCACCGCCACGTTCTCCGGGCCGCTGGCGCCGGGGCGTGTGGGCGTCAGCGGGTCGATCCTCTCCGATCGCCGCGAGGGCTACACGCGCAACGTCGTCACCGGCAACGACGTGGACTACCGCGAAGGCCTGCAGGGCAAGGCGCAGCTGCTGTGGACGCCGACGAGCGTCTGGGAAACGCGGCTGATCGTGTCGGCGGAGCGCGCCCGTGATGGCGACTACGGCCTCAACGACCTCGGCGCGCTGCGCCGCGCGCCGTTTCAGGTCGCCCGCGACTTCGAGGGGCACACCGACCGCAACATCGTTGGGACGACCGTGCTGACGCGGCGGACGGGGAGTCGCCTCAACCTGTCGACGACGACCGGGTTCGTGAACTGGAAGACGGTGGACGCCACCGATCTCGACTACACGCCGCTGCCGCTGGTCCGGCGCGACAACGCGGAGGACGCGTTCCAGTTCACGCAGGAGGTGCGCGTGGCGTCGGCCACCGGCACCGCGCTGCGGTGGCAGGCGGGGGCGTTCCTCTTCACGCAGCGCTACGAGCAGGACGCGGTCAACACGCTCGCGCCATTCCTGCTGTCGCCGTTCATTCCGTTCCCGGTTGCGCAGCACACGCCGCAGGCGGCGCTCGACGATGTGGGGGTCGGGTTCTACGGGCAGGCCACGACCACGGTGGCCGGGCGGGTGGACCTCGCCGCCGGCGCGCGGCTCGACCACGAGCAGAAGGACGCGCTGCTGCGCACGTTCTTCACTCCCGCGATTGCGCCCGTGCGCAACGTGGAGACCGACGCGAGCTTCTCGAACGTCTCGCCGCAGCTCTCCGCGGCCGTCCGGCTGCAGCCCGGCAAGATCGTCTACGCCTCGATGGCCGGCGGCTTCAAGGCGGGCGGGTTCAACCCCGCGTCGCCGTCCGGCCTCGAGGCGTATCGGGAAGAGCACACCTGGAACGTCGAGGGCGGCGTGAAGACCGCCTGGGCGGCCGGACGCGTCACGGCCAACGCGGCGGTGTTCCGGATCGGCTGGGACGACCTGCAGTTGAACCTGCCGGACCCGGCGGTGCCGGGGCAGTTCTACATCGCCAACGTCGGCGCGGCGGTCAGCACGGGCACCGAGTTCGAGCTGAACGCGCGCGCGTATCCGGGCGTGGATGTCTTCGGCGCGCTCGGCTTCACCAACGCGGAGTTCGGCGCGGGCAGCGTGTCGAGCGGCGTGAACGTGGGCGGCAACGACATTCCGAACACGCCGTCGCACACGGCCACCGTGGGGGTGCAGGTGTCCCGCGCGCTGCGCAACGACGCCACCCTCTACGGCCGCGCCGAGACAACCTTCTACGGCGCGTTCACGTACGACGACCTCAACCTCGCCGGGCAGGAGGCATACTCGCTGGCGAACGTCAGGGCGGGCGTGCGCAGCCGGTACGTCACCGCCGAGATCTGGGTCCGCAACGCCTTCGACACGCGCTATATCCCGGTGGCGTTCGCCTTCGACCCGCGGTTGGCGCCGTCCGGCTTCCTCGGCGAGATGGGCGCGCCGCGGACGTTCGGCTTCAGCGGGGGAGTGGCGTTCTAGGTAGGGGCGACGCATGCGTCGCCCGTAAGGATTCATGTAGGGGCGACGCATGCGTCGCCCGTAAGGATTCATCGGCATGCTGAGACTGCTGTTTATTCTTGCGGCCCTCGCTTTACCGGCGACGCATGCGTCGCCCCTGCAGGCGCAGGCGGGCGTCGACTGGCCGCAGTGGCGCGGTCCGGAACGCACCGGCATCTCGAGAGAAACGGGTCTGCTGCAACAGTGGCCGCCAAGCGGCCCGCCCGTTGTCTGGACCGTGACGACCGTCGGCGGCGGCTACGGGTCGATCTCGGTGAGCGGCGAGCGCGTCTTCGTCCAGGGCTTGCGGAACGGCCAGAGCATCGTGTCGGTGCTGAACCGCGCGGACGGCAAGGGGCTCTGGTCGAAAGCGCTCGGGCCGAGCGGCAACGGCGGCGGACAGGGTCCCGGGCCGCGCGGCACGCCCACCGTGGACGGCGACCGCGTCTACGTGCTGACCGAGGGCGGCGATCTCGCCGCGCTGCGCGTCGCGGACGGCATGTCGCTGTGGCAGCGCAACATCCTGCGCGACTTCGGCGGCCGCAACATCTCGTGGGACATCAGCGAGTCGCCGCTCATCGACGGGAACAGCGTCATCGTCACGCCCGGCGGCCGCAACGCGGGCATGGTGGCGCTCGACAAGATGACCGGCCGCACCGTGTGGATCACGAAGGAGCTGAGCGACGAAGCGGGGTACGCGTCGCCGATCGTCGCCGACATCATGGGCGTGCGGACGATCATGACGCTGACGGGCGGCGCCGGCGTCGGGGTGCGGGCGTCGGACGGCAAGCTGATGTGGCGCGACGGCGCGGCGGCCAACAACACGGCCAACATCACCACGCCCGTCTACGGCGACAACAAGGTGTTCTACAGCTCGAGCTACGGCACCGGCGGGGCGCTGCTGGCGCTGCGCGTGGAAGGCGGCGAGCTGCGCGCGCAGCAGGTCTACTTCACGCGCGAGATGCAGAACCACCACGGCGGCATCGTGCTGGTCAACGGCTACCTGTACGGCTACAACAACTCGATCCTGACGGCGCTCGAGTTCGCCACCGGCAAGCTGGCGTGGCGGCACCGGGCGGTGGGGAAGGGCTCGGTCAGCTACGCCGACGGCCACCTGTACATCCTGAGCGAGGACAACGTGGTCGGCCTCGTGGAGGCCACGCCGGCGGGCTACCGCGAGAACGGGCGGTTCTCGATCCGGGACCAGGGCTATCCGAGCTGGGCGCACCCGGTGATCAGCGGCGGGCGATTGTATCTGCGCAATCAGGGTATGCTTGCCGCCTACGACATTCGAGCGAGGTAATGTATGGCGCTGGTCCGTCCTGTTCTGGTCCTTGCGGTCATCGTTGCGGCCGTCGTGTTACGGGCGACGCATGCGTCGCCCCTACTGGCGCAGGATCGCACCGACTGGCTGCAGTGGCGTGGTCCCAACCGCGACGGCGCGATCGCCGGGTTCACGGCGCCGGCCACCTGGCCCGAGCAGCTCACGCAGCGCTGGAAGATCGAGGCGGGTCTCGGCTACGCGACGCCGCTGCTGTCGGGCAACCGTCTCTACGTGTTCTCACGCCTCGGCGAGAACGAGACGATGCGCGCCATCGACGCCGACAGCGGCAAGGTGCTGTGGCAGACGGGGTATCCGGCACCGTTCGAGATGAACTCCGCCGCGCGTCCGCACGGCCCGGGCCCGAAGTCCACGCCCGTGCTCGCCAACGGACGGCTCTACGCGATCGGCATGACCGGCATCGTCACCGCCTTCGACGCCGCCAGCGGCAAACAGCTCTGGCAGAAGCCGGGCACGGGCGTCAACCCGATGTACACGAGCCACGCGTTCTCGCCCATCGTCGAGGGCACTCAGGTCATCTTCCACGTCGGCGGCCACGACAAGGGCGCGCTGACCTCCTTCGACCAGGCGACCGGCAGTGTGCGCTGGAGCTGGGCTGGTGACGGCCCGGGCTACGGCTCGCCGATGATCGCGACGCTCGACGGCACGCGGCAGCTCGTGACGATCACGCAGGCCAAGCTCGTGGGCGTGGACGTGTCGAACGGGATGCTGCTGTGGGAGCGGCCGTTCGTCAGCGGCAACTTCACGAATTCGATCACGCCCGTGGTGTTCGGGCAATCGGTGATCGGCTGGGGCCACGGCGGGCCGATGACCGCCGTCACGCCCGTGCGCAAGGGGGGCCAGTGGCTGGCCGAGACGGCGTGGGAAGCCGACGTGCCGGGACGCATGAGCAACGCGGTGGTCATCCGCGACGTGATGTTCGGCCTCACCTCGCGCAACCAGGGGCAGTATTTCCTCATCGATCCGAAGAGCGGCAAGACGCTCTGGACCTCCGAGCCCCGGCAGGCGGCGCAGGCCGCGATCCAGGCGGCCGGCGACGTCGCGTTCGTGCTCGAGAACGACGGCGAGCTGCTGGTGATGCGCGTGACCCCGTCGGCCGCCGAAACGCTGCGGCGCTACAAGGTGGCGGAACCCACCGAGGGGATCGGTCCGACGTGGACCCAGCCGGTGATCGCGGGCAACCGCATCTTCGTCAAGGACGCGAACACGCTGGCGTTGTGGACGCTGAACTAAGCCGGCAGCCGGCAGCGGGCAGCCGGCAGTACGTAGTGTCCGGCTTTAGCCGGACCATGCTCGCGGTGGTCGTGATCGGCGCGACCGCCCTCCACGCCGAGGACTGGCCTCAGTTCCGCGGACCCACGGGACAAGGGCATTCCTCCGAGCGCAACCTGCCGCTCGACTGGAGCGAGACGCAGAACATCGCCTGGAAGACGCCGGTCCCCGGCCTTGGCTGGTCCTCGCCGGTCGTCGCCGGCGGCCGCGTCTGGCTGACGACATCGGTCGACAGCGGCGCCCGCGCGCCCGTGACGTCTTCTCTGCGCGTCCTCGCCTACGACGCGGCGACGGGCAAGGAAGTCGTCAACGTCGAGGTCTTCCGCAACCGCAACGCGGGCTATATCAACCCGAAGAACAGCCGGGCGTCTCCGACCCCGATCCTCGACGGCGATCGCGTCTACGTCCACTTCGGCCAGGAAGGGACGGCGGCGCTGACGACGTCGGGCGAGATCGTGTGGAAGACGCAGCAGTTCACGTTCGAGACGCAGCACGGCGCGGGCGGCTCGCCCGTGCTCTACGGCGATCTGCTCATCTTCAACTGCGACGGCTGGGCTGAGGACGCCTTCGTCGTCGCGCTCGACAAGAACACGGGCAGGACGCGGTGGCGTGCCAACCGCCGGCGTCCCTTCAGCCAGGCGTACACGACGCCGCTCGTGATTCGCGTGGGCGACCGGGACCAGCTCATCTCGATTGGCGCGTACCGGACGACGGCGTACGAGCCGCTGACCGGCAAGGAGATCTGGCGCGTCAGCTACCGCGACGGCTTCTCGAACGTGCCGCGGCCGGTCTTCGGCCACGGCCACGTCTACATCGCCACGGGCTTCAACGATCCCACGCTCATCGCCGTCCGCCCGGACGGCAAGGACGACGTGACGAAGACGCATCTGGCGTGGACCGTCGCCCGCGGCGCGCCGTTCACGCCGTCGCCGATCGTCGTCGGCGACGAGCTCTACATGGTGAGCGACATCGGCGTCCTGTCGTGCCTCGACGCGCGTACGGGCACGACGCTGTGGCAGGCGCGGCTGCCGGGGAACTACTCGGCGTCGCCGGTCTTCGCCGACGGCCGCATCTACTTCCAGAGCGAGGAAGGCGTGACGACGATCATCGCGCCTGGGAAGGAATTCCGGCGGCTGTCAGCCAGCCGCCTCGACGGCACGATGCTCGCGTCGATGGCCGTGTCGGATGAATCGATCTTCATTCGGACGGATACCCATCTCTACCGGGTCAAATTGCCACGAAGTAATACTTGACATACATTGTAGAATAGGTAAAAATATCGGTTGAGAGGTAGCAAATGGCTGTTTCAACCGAGGTAAGCACCGTCTCCGTCGCAGATGAAGTCTGGATTGCAGCCGCGCTGCTTCACCGCGAACTGCCTGATCGCGAGGACTTCTCGGTGCAGGAGATCGTTGCCCGTGCCGAGCGCGAGGGGATTCACCGTCCATTGCGGCCCGGGGTGTATGTCCACGCCCTTCAGCACTGCGTCGCGAATCGGCCCCCGAATCCGGGTCGCTACCGCATGCTGTGGGCGACCGGGAAATCGACGCGGCGGCTGCTGAGACCAACCGATGAGGCGCATCCCGCGCGTGCTGGAGCCAAGATCGTGCCCTCCCGGCCTGCGATTCCATCGCGCTACCACGTGTTGCTGGAGTGGTACGAGCGTGAGTACGCGCCGGCGTATGTTCCGCGCCACCCTCTCGATGCGCTCCTCGATCTATCGGGACTCGGCAAGGAAGTCTGGACGGGCGTCGACCCCGATGCCTACGTTCGGCAACTACGCGAGGGCTGGGAATGAGCCGAGTCTTTTTCGACACGAACCTGTTCATTTATCTGATCGAGCAGGTACAGCCGCAGCATGATCGCGTCCGCGACATCCTGTTCCGCATGCGTGAGCGCGACGACGAGCTGAGCGCGTCGACGCTCACGCTCGGTGAGCTGCTGGTGAAGCCGATTGCCGCCGGCGACGAGAGCTTGAGCGCGAAGTACGAAAGCCTGCTTCACCAGTCCGTCTCGCTGATACCGTTTGACGCGGCAGCGGCCAGGACCTACGCACGAATCCGGCAGGATCGCTCGATTAAAGCGCCGGACGCGATTCAGCTGTCCTGCGCGGCCTCGGCGGGAACGGACCTGTTCGTCACCAACGACGAGCGGTTGTCGCGCAAGACGATTCCCGGCATCCAGTTCGTGACGTCACTCGATCGCGCGTTCCTATAGCTATCAGTCGGGCAGCTGCGGCGGCGGCTCGGGCAGCCATCGGCTGGCGACAATCCCGATCACATACGCGCTGGTGCCGACGATCGCGGCGGCATACGCGAGCCGGACGGGCACCGTTCCCGCCGGCATCGACGTGACGAGCGACGTCGTGATCAGCGCGCCGAGCGTGCCGATCAGACGGCCGCCGACGTTTGCGGCGAAGCTCTCCCCGGTGCCGCGGAGGTGCGTCGGGTAGACGCGCGGCAGGTAATTTCCCCAGAAGCTCATTTGCGCGATTGTCGCCAGGCCGGCGAAGAAGATCCCCCATTGCGCCAACGGCAACCCGATCGTGGGCGTCAGGACGAACACGATCGGCATCAGCAGGAGCCCGGGTATCTGGAAGAGATACAGCAGGCGGCGCCGGCTGATGACCACCGTCGCCAGGATCGCGAGCAGCATGCGCCCCGCGAGGCCGCCGAATTCCTGGAACGACTGGACGCCGCTGATGGTCTGCTCCTGCGCGGTCCGATCCATCGCCTGCACGCCGTCGAGCCCGGGGACGATGCGCGGCATCTGCTGAATGGCGCCCGAGGTGGCCGCGTAGACGCACGCCATCATGACGGTCGTCACGATCGTCGTGCGCCTCAGCTCCGGCGTGAAGAGGGCCGTGACGCTCGGCCGCTTCAGCGTGCCGGCGCGCTTCTTCTCGCGCCACGTCGGCGACTCCGGGAGGAAGGGCCGGATCACGATCAGTGGAATCGCGGGGATGACGCCCGAGATCAGCGTGTAGCGCCACGCTTGGTGGCCGCCGCGAATCTCGGGCAGCGAATCGGCGTAGGTCACGATCAGGTAGTACATGCCGGTGACCATCAGGCCGCCGATCGATGCGAACGCCTGCGTGTAGCCGATGACGCGCTCGCGCTGCACGGGGTCCGTGAAGAGCTCCGCCAGCCAGGCGACCGCCGCCACGAACTCGACGCACACGCCGATGAACGTGCAGCAGCGCCAGAACAGGAGCCCTTCCACCGTCGTCGCGTAGCCGGCGGCCATGGCCGAGAACGCGTAGAGCAGGATGCTCCACACGAGGACGCGCCGGCGCCCGAAGAGATCGGTCAGGTAGCCGCCGAGCAGGCCGAAGACGCCGCCCGCCGCCGCCGGCAGCGCCTGCGTGATGCCGACCCAGTCGTTGACGGCAAGGCTGTTGGGCGGGACGTTGAGCAAATCGGCGAGCGCCGGCCTGACGATGAGCGGCAGCATCAGGACTTCGTAGATGTCGAACGCGAAGCCGATCGCGGCAATGGCGCAGATGAGCCATTGAACGGGTGTCACCCGAGCATCTGCTTCGCGATCGTCTGCAATTGGAGGTTGGACGTCCCTTCGTAGATCTGGCCGATCTTCGCGTCGCGATACAGCTTTTCGACCGGGTAGTCCTTCACGAAGCCGTAGCCGCCGAAGAGATTGACGGCCAGCGACGCCACCCGCTCGGCCATCTCGGAGGAGAACAGCTTGCACATCGCCGCTTCGATCAGGAACGGCTGCCCGGCGTCGCGCAGGCGCGCGGCGTTGTAGACGGCGAGCCGCGCCGCGTGCAGCTCGGTGGCGGCGCGCGCCAGCTCGAACTGGACGCCCTGGAACTCCGCGATCGGCTTGCCGAACTGCTGCCGCTCCTTCGTGTAGCGGACCGCATGATCGAGGGCGCCCTGCGCCAGGCCGATCATCTGCGCGCCGATGCCGATGCGTCCCTCGTTCAGCGTCTCGATGGCCACCTTGTAGCCCTTGCCGACCTCGCCGAGCACGTTCGCCCGCGGCACGCGGCAGTCCTCGAGCAGCAGCTCGCACGTGCTGCTGGCGCGGATGCCGAGCTTGTCCTCCTTGTGGCCGACCGAGAAGCCGGGGAACCCGCGCTCCACCAGGAACGCCGTGATGCCGCGGTAGCCGGCCCCGGGGTTGGCGTTGGCGAAGACGATGAAGATGTCGGCCTCGTTGGCGTTGGTGATCCAGAGCTTGCGGCCGGTCAGCGTGAAGCCGTCGCCGCGCTCGGCGGCGCGCGCCGCCAGCCCGAAGGCGTCGCTTCCCGAGCCGGCCTCAGACAGGGCGTAGGCGCCGACGCTGCCCGCGGCCAGCTTCCGCAGATACCGGTTCTTCTGGTCCTCGGAGCCCCAGCGCAGCAGCGCGTTGACGACCAGCGTGTTCTGCACATCCACGAGGACGCCGATCGACGGGTCCACGCGCGACAGCGCTTCGACCCCGAGGACGGCGTGGAAGAAGGACGCGCCCGATCCGCCCAGCGCGTCGGGCACCTCGATGCCCATGACGCCAAGCTCGAACAGCTGGTCGATCAGGCTGCGCGGAATCTTCGCCTGGGCGTCCATCTCGCGGACCAGCGGCCGGATCTCGCGGTCGGCGAACTCGTGGACGCTGTCGCGGAAGAGCCGTTCGTCTTCGCTCAGCGTCGTCAGCGCAGGGGCCGTGTCTGTCTGCCGCACAGCTAAAGGATAAGGGTATGATCGATCCCATGCGCCGAACAGCTGCGCTTCTGGCCGTATTGCTCGGGTTGGTGGCCACCACCCGATCCTCTGCCCAGCAGGAGCAGCAGCCTCCCGCGCCGACCTTCCGCACCGACATCAACTTCGTTCGCGTGGACGTCATCGTCAGCGACGGCAAGGGCCAACCGGTCACCGATCTCACCCAGGCCGACGTCGAGATCACGGAAGACGGCCAGCCGCAGACGATCGAGCAGTTCCGCCTGATCAGGATCGACGGCAACCCGCGGCCCGGCGACCCGCCGCCGCGCCAGATCCGCAATCCCGACGACGAGCAGATCGAGCTGTCGCGCGAGGACTCGCGGCTGTTCGTGTTCTTCTTCGACGACTACCACGTGCGGCTCGGCAACTCGATCTACGTGCGCGAGCCGCTCAGCCGCTTCGTCCGCGAGCAGCTCCGTCCGAACGACATCGTCGGCATCATGTATCCGCTGACGCCGGTGAACGACGTCTCGTTCACGCGCAACCACGCGCAGGTGGAGTCGGCGATCCAGCGGTTCGAGGGGCGCAAGTTCGACTACCGGCCGCGCAACCTTTTCGAGGAGCAGTACGCGCGGTACCCCACCGAGACGGTGGAGCGCGTCCGCAACCAGGTGGTGATGACGGCGCTGCGCGGGCTGGCCGCGCGCCTCGGCGGCGTGCGCGAAGGGCGCAAGTCCATCATCTACGTCAGCGAGGGGCTGACCGCGATGCTGCCGCCGCAGATGCGGAACCAGGATGCGCTGCTGGGACCGATCAACAACCCCGTGGCCAGGAATCCCTCCGTGGGCGAGAACAACCCGCGCGAGGAGACGGCGGCGTTCTTTGCCTCGACGGATCTGCTCAGCGAGATGCGTGAGGTGTTCACGGCGGCCAACCGCAACAACACCGCCATCTACGGCCTCGACCCGCGCGGGCTGGCCGTGAACGAGTTCGGCATCGACGAGGCGATCGGCCCGAACCAGGATCGCCGCGCGCTGCAGATGACGCAGGACACGCTGCGCACGTTGTCCGAGGAGACCGACGGCCGGGCGATCGTCAACCGCAACGACCTGGTCGCCGGGCTCGCGCAGGTCGTTCGCGACGCCAGCTTTTACTACCTGATCGGCTACACCTCCTCGCAGGCGCCGACCGACGGCAAGTTCCACGAGATCAAGGTCAACGTGCGGCGCCGCGGCGTGGACGTGCGTGCACGGAAGGGCTACTGGGCGTTCAACGCGGAGGACGCGAAGCGCGCGGTGACGCCGGTGGTCGAAACCGCCAAGCCGATTCAGCAGGCGCTGGCCTCCATCTCCACGTCGGTGCAGTCCGGCAAGTACGTGCGCACCTGGCTCGGCACCGCGCGCGGCGAGGGAGGGAAGACGCGCGTGACGCTGATCTGGGAGCCGCTGCCGCAGGTGCCCGGCGTGCGGCGCGACGCGCCCGGCCGCGTGGCCGTGATTGCGGCGAACCAGCGGGGCGACCTCGTCTTCCGCGGCCGGTCTCCGGACGCGGCGGTTGCCTCCGCGGCACCGCCGGCCTCGACCAGTGCCGCGGGCGCGCGCGTGCCCACGGCGCCCGCCGCCGCCGGTCCGCAGCGCATCGTCTTCGACGCACCTCCCGGCTCGCTCGACCTGCGGCTCACGGTGGAAGCCGCCGAAGGCGGGACGCTCGATCAGGAGCAGCGCACGATCACCGTGCCCGACCTGACCGCGCCCGACGCGACGATCAGCACGCCCCGCGTCCACCGCGTGCGCACCGTGCGCGAGCTGCAGACGGTCGCGGCCGACGCGACCGCCGTTCCCGTGGCCGCCCGCGAGTTCTCGCGCACCGAGCGCCTGCTGATTCGCTTCGACGTCTACGGGGCCGCAGCGCCGACGGCGCTCCTCATGAACCGCAACGGCCGGAAGGTCGCCGACGTCCCGATTGCGGCGGCCACCGCCGGCGGCACCCACCAGATCGACCTCGGGCTCAACACCGTCGCCCCCGGCGAGTATCTCGTCGAGATCACGTCGGGCGAGGTGAAGGAGCTCGTCGCCTTCCGGATCACCGGATAACCCCAGCCTGGCGAACGTAGTGTCCGGCTCTAGAGCGGTTTCTGAAACGTCGTAGTGTCCGGCTTTAGCCGGACCAAGCTGATCGGCACTGCCGTATGTGGTCCGGCTAAAGCCGGACACTACGAAGAAGTCGAAACCGCGCTGGCCGGACCACGCTCTGCGTCATCATCCGCTCCATGACGTGCGTGTTCATGCGAAAAATGCTGAAAACCGAGTAGGAGATTCGCCGACGCATGCGCGTCGGGCATCTGGCCGAGATCCCGATCGGGAGTGGACCAGATGGAGACCGATCTCGGGGCGGAGGTCGAGCGGCTGCGTACGCTGCTGGAGCGGCAGCCGTCGTGCCTGATGCGCGTCGGCGTGGACGGGACGATTCTCGCGGCCAGCGACGCCGCCGTCAGCCTGCTCGGCGCGCGCGGGCTGGTGTTCGTCCTCGACACCAGCCTCGTCGAGCGGCTTGCCGACAATGGTCCCCAGGTGTGGGCCGATCTGGTCGGCCGGGTCCGCCAGTCGGGCTCCGCCTCCGCCGAATGCGAGATGAACGATCTCACCGGCCTGCGCCGGGACGTTGTCCTGCAGGGCGTCTCGCACCCGCCACATCCGGACGGGATCGAGTCCATGGTCGTCGTCGTCCGCGACGTGTCGATGGCGCGCCGCCTCGAAGAGTCATTGCGGGAGCAGCAGGAGCTGCGCCGCGCCGCCCAGGACGATCTCCGCGTGGCGGTGGAGCAGGTCACCGCGCTTCAGGCGCAGCTCGACGGGATGATGCTGCTCGCGCAGCAGGTCGTCGAGAGAGGCCGCAAGTGATGGCACACACCACCACGTCGGCCCGCCGCACCTCATCGGTGCGTGAGATAACCGGTCTGCGCTTCCTGCCCGACGATGCGCCCGGCGTGCTCGTGAATATCTCGCAGACCGGCGTGCTCGCGGAAACCGCGATGCGCTGCCGCGTCGGCGGCGCGATCACGGTCGCCTTCGAGGGCGGCTTCGAGCCCGCGACGGTCACCGGCCGCGTGGCGCGCTGCGAGGTGGCGGTCATGGGTCCGGACGGACTGCTGCGCTATCACGTGGGCGTCGAGTTCGACTCGCCGCTGGATGTCGAGGACGACCAGGACACGCAGGAGATCCGCACGGCCGGTCCCCGCCCGACGACGAAGAAGAATCGCTGGTAGCTACTTCGCGGAGGCGGACGTCATGCGTACATGCCGCGCATGCGCGTGACGGTGCCGACGCGCGAGATGGCGACGATGTACGCGGCCGTGCGGAGGTCCACCGTGTACTTCAGCGAGGTCTGCAGCACGTCGTCGAACGCCTCGATCATCTTCTTCTCGAGCCGCGTGTTGACCTCGTCCTCTTCCCAGAAATACCCGTAGCGGTCCTGCACCCACTCGAAGTACGACACGGTGACGCCGCCCGAGTTGGCGAGGATGTCGGGGATGACGAACACGCCGCGCTCGTGCAGGTGCTTGTGGGCGTCGGGCGTGGTCGGGCCGTTGGCGCCTTCCGTGACGATCCTGGCCTTGATGGCCGGCGCGTTGTCCATGGTGATCTGGTTCTCGAGCGCGGCGGGAATCAGCACGTCCACGTCGAGTCCCCACAGGTCCTCGTTGGAGAGCGCGGTGCCGCCGGGGAACTCGTCGACCGTCTTCTTCGCGCGCGCGTACTCGAGAAGCGTGGCGACGTCGAGCCCCTTCTCGTTGTAGACGCCGCCCTTCCAGTCGGTGACCGCGACGATCTTCGCGCCGATCTCCCCGAGCAGCGCGGCGGAGACGGAGCCGACGTTGCCGAATCCCTGCACCGCCACGCGCGCGCCCGTGATGTTCAGCCCCAGGTGCCTCGCCGCCTCGCGCGTGACGATCATCACGCCGCGTCCGGTGGCCTCGCGGCGCCCGAGCGAGCCGCCCAGCTCGATCGGCTTCCCGGTGACGACGGCCGTGGACGTGTGGCCGACGTGCATGGAGTAGGTGTCCATGATCCACGCCATCACCTGCTCGTTGGTGTTGACGTCGGGGGCGGGCACGTCCTTCTCGGGGCCGATGGCGTCGATGATCTCGGCGACGTAGCGGCGCGTGAGCGCCTCGAGCTCGCGCTTCGACATCCGCGTGGGGTCGCAGACGATGCCGCCCTTGCCGCCGCCGAAGGGGATGTGCGCCACCGCGCACTTCCACGTCATCCAGGCGGCGAGGGCGGTCACCTCGTCGAGCGAGACGTCCGGGTGAAACCGGATGCCGCCCTTCGCGGGACCGAGCGTGATGTTGTACTGCACGCGGTAGCCGGTGAAGACCTCGATCTCGCCGTTGTCCATCTGCACCGGGCACGACACGATGATCTGCCGTTTCGGATGCGTGAGGATGCGCCAGATGCCGGGCTCGAGCTTGAGGATGCGGGCGGCGAGGTCGAACTCCTGCAGCATCGCCGCGAAGATGTGGCCGTGCTCAGCCATGTCCGCCTATTCTAGCCGCGTGCTACGCTGGCTTCGCGTGAAAGCGCATCTCACGATCCAGCGGAGCCGTTCGATGAACCCGAAAGGCGAGCCTGATCTGAAGCGGGCGCTGAGCCTGCTTCCGGCGTTCGAGCGGGCAGTTCGCGAGACATCGAAACGCCTGGCTGAGGCGAAGATCCGTCACCTGCTCGTGGGGGCCCTGGGAGCAAACGCGTACCGCAGTCGTCCGCGGACAACGTCGGACATCTCCTTCCTGGTCGGTGACGAGGCGTTCGAATCACACCCCGGGGGCTTCGTGACGATGCGCCTGCCGATCATCGAGATGGACGGGATCGAGGTCGATCAGGTGCCGCTGACCGGGGCGCTGCGCGTCGTGGAGAAAGCGTTGGACGCGCCACGCATGAGCGACGGCGTCCCGATCGCCCCCGTCGAGACCATCGTCGTCATGAAGCTGCTCGCGGGACGTCACCAGGATCTCGCGGACATCGAGGCGATCCTCGACGCCGGCGTCGACCGTGACCTGCTCCGACATGCCGTTGGGGCGGCGGTCCCCGACCGCGTCGAGATGTTGGAAGGTCTCATCGAAAACGTCGATCGAAGGCGCGACTGAACGCCTGTCGCGACGAGGAAGTCAGTTCACCGGCGCCGGATCAGCCGGTCTATCGACGGAGGCGTCTCCGCCGGCAGCGCCTTCCAGTCCGGATCGCTCCTGAGGACGCTGGCAAGCGTTTCGCTGACATCTTCTCCGTCAAAAGGCCGCTTGCCGGTGAGCATCTCGTAGAGCACACATCCGAACGCCCAGATATCGCTGCGCTTGTCGACCGGACGCCCCTTGGCCTGCTCGGGCGACATGTACGCCGCGGTGCCGAGGATGACGCCCGCGCCGGTCATCGCCATCGGGCTCGTGATCGTCGGCGACACCGTGTGGTCCGGCTGAAGCCGGACACTACGATCGCCGGCGCCCTGACCACCGTAGTGTCCGGCTTCAGCCGGACCAAGCATTTTCGCCAGGCCGAAGTCCAGCACCTTGACGGTGCCGTCGTCCCGCACAGACCTGAGTGCCGGGGACCAGTTGCATGTGGCTGAAGAGTGCGGGGACTATACAATTCGACTGGATGAAGCGCGCGACGACAGCCGACGCCGCCGGGCAGCGCTCGTTCAGGACCATCTCCGGCCGGACGATCGACGAGCTCTACACGCCGGCGGACGTGGCGGGGCTCGACTACCAGCGCGACCTTGGCGATCCCGGCCAGTTCCCCTACACGCGCGGCATTCACCGCACCGGCTACCGCGGCCGTCTCTGGACGATGCGGCAGTTCTCGGGCTTCGGGACGCCCGAGGAGACGAACCAGCGCTACCAGCACCTGCTCAGGGCGGGCGGTACGGGACTGAGCGTCGCGTTCGACCTGCCGACGCTGATGGGCCGCGACCCGGACCATCCACTCTCGCTCGGCGAGGTCGGGAAGTGCGGCGTGAACGTCACGTCGCTCGCCGACATGGAGACGCTCTTCGACGGGATCGACCTCGGCTCGATCACGACGTCGATGACGATCAACTCGCCGGCGGCGATGATCTTCGCGATGTATCTGGTGGTGGCGGAGAAGCAGGCCCTTCGACGTGGCTCAGCGCAGGGCGGCGCCTGGCAGACGCTGTCGGGCACGATCCAGAACGACATCCTCAAGGAGTTCATCGCGCAGAAGGAATACATCTACCCGCCGCGGCCGTCGATGCGGCTCATCACGGACATCTTCCGGTTCTGCGCGGCCGAGGTGCCGAAGTGGAACACGATCTCGGTGAGCGGGTACCACATCCGTGAGGCGGGCGCGACCGCGGCGCAGGAGCTGGCGTTCACGCTGCGCGACGGCGTGGAGTACGTCCAGTACGGGATCGACGCGGGCCTCGACGTGGACACGTTCGCGCCCCGCATCTCGTTCTTCTTCAACGCGCACAGCGACTTCTTCGAGGAGATCGCCAAGTACCGGGCGGCGCGCCGCATCTGGGCGCACGTGATGCGCGACCGTTTCAAGGCGAGCAACCCCCGCTCGCTGCAGCTGCGATTCCACACGCAGACGGCGGGCGTCTCGCTCACCGCGCAGCAGCCGTACAACAACGTCGTCCGCACGGCGCTGCAGGCCCTGTCCGCGGTCCTGGGCGGCACGCAGTCGCTGCACACCAACTCGCTCGACGAGGCGCTGGCCCTGCCCACCGCCGAAGCCGCGACGCTGGCGCTGCGCACGCAGCAGATCATCGCGCACGAGACGGGCGTCACCGCGGAGGTGGATCCGCTCGGCGGGTCGTACTTCGTGGAGACGCTGACGCGCGACCTCGAGGACGAGGCGCTGGCGTACTTCGACACGATCGATCGCATGGGGGGGATGGTGGCCGCCATCGAGCGCGGCTACCCGCAGCGCGAGATCGCGGAGAGCGCCTACGCGTTCCAGCAGGCGGTCGAGAGCCGCGGGCAGATCATCGTCGGCGTCAACGACTTCGTCGCCGAGGACGAGGCGTCGATCGGCATTCTCTACATCGACGACACCACGGCCGAGCGGCAGATCGCGAAGCTCCAGCGGCTCAGGGCGTCCCGCGACAACGGCGCGGTGCGGAAGGCGCTGGACGCGCTGGCGGACGGGGCGCGCGGCGAGGCCAATACGATGCCGCTCCTGCTCGATGCCGTCCGTGCCTACGCGACGATCGGCGAAATGTGCGACGCGCTCCGGGTTGTATGGGGCGAATACGAGGAAACTCCAGTAATCTAACTGCCTTGCCCAAGGTTCGCGTCGTCATCGCCAAGCCCGGGCTCGACGGCCACGACCGTGGCGCGCGCGTCATCGCCCGCGCGCTGCGCGACGCGGGCATGGAAGTGATCTACACCGGGCTGCGCCAGACGCCCGAGCAGATCGTCTCCGCCGCACTGCAGGAGGACGCCGACGTCATCGGCCTCTCGATCCTGTCGGGCGCGCACATGCACATCTGCCCGCGCGTCGTGGAGCTGCTCGGCGAGAAGGGCATGCGCGACGTCATCGTCGTCGTCGGCGGCATCATTCCGGACGTGGACATTCCCAGGCTGAACGCGCTCGGCATCCACGGCATCTTCCTGCCGGGGACCCCCATGCAGGACGTCGTCGAGTTCATCCGCCGCAACGCGCGCGCGCGCGCCGAATCGGTCCCCTCGTCATGACCCACAAGCTGCTGCTCGCCGACGACAGCATCACCATCCAGCGCGTCGTCGAGCTCACGTTTGCCGATCAGGGCGTCGAGGTGCTGGCCGTCGGTGACGGCGAGGCCGCCATCGCGCGCATCCCGGTGGACCAGCCCGACATCGTGCTGGCGGACATCGGCATGCCGAAGCGCAGCGGCTACGACGTGGCGGCGTTCGTCAAGAGCCATCCCGACTTCCGCCATATCCCCGTGCTGCTGCTGGCGGGCGCGTTCGAGCCGGTGGACGAGAAGCGTGCGGAGCAGGTGGGGTGCAACGGCGTCCTGGTGAAGCCGTTCGAGCCGCAGCACGTCATCTCGCGCGTGCGGGA
>VFYY01000024.1 GCA_016871375.1 Acidimicrobiia bacterium | reverse complement strand
GAGCCGATCGAGCAGCGCTCCCGCGCCGCGGACCTCCACGCACCACAGCGTAAGAAACGTCGATCGGAAAGTACAGTACGAAGTTTTGGATCACGATGTACGAATCAATGAATCTGACAAAGTAGTGTTAGCCGGACCACACACGGCGGTGCCGATCAACGTGGTCCGGCTAAAGCCGGACACTACGACGTTTCAGAAACCGCTCTAGAGGCCCGCCTCTGCATCAGCGCGTAATCCGGAACAGCTCGTCGGCGGCGCTGAGGATCGTCCACCGCAGCCGCTGCGGATACTGCAGCTCCCTCGCGAGGAAGTCACGAACGGTTCCCGCTGCCTCCGGCGAGCGGTGGCCGGCAAGCGTCGCCTCCATCCAGTTGGTGGGAAAGAAGATGTCGCCCGTGCGCTGCACCTCGCGCAGGAGTTCCAGCGCGGGACGGACCAAGCGCCGCGCGTGCTGCTCGCGCAGCGGGTGGTTGAGATAGGCCAGGGCCTCGATCGCCCACGGCTCGCGGCGCCGGTTCTCCACGTCGCGGAAGCGCGCGAAGGCCTTCTCGCGGGCGCCCGGGTCGGCGGAGAGCGCGGGCATCACGAACTCGAACCGCGCCTTGCGATCCGGGTTCTGCGTCCGATCGCGCTGCGTCTCGAGGATGCTGCGCCACGCCGGCACCTGGCGCACGGCCAGCTCCAGCGCCATTGACATCTCGTCGGTCTCCGCGAACGTGAGCCCGGGAATCTTCTCCTGCCGGATCCAGACGCTCTGCAGCCACGTGAGGCCCGGCCCCGTGAGCGCGACGTCGCGGAACGTCGAGAAGAACGCCGACTTCAGGCTCGTCGTCGCCGCCTTGTCGAGCCCGGCGCGCAGCACCCCTTCGAGCGCGGGCGCGCGGCGCGTCCGCTCCGCCGCCGGAATGTGACGCCAGTAGGCGCGCGCGGCGTAGGCGAGGAGGCGCTGGATGTTCTGCTCGTCGGTCTCGCGCGGCAGGGCACGGATGACGAGATCGAGGAACGCGCCGGGAGCGACGTGGCCCTCGAGCAGGTTGTCCCAGAGCGTGACCAGCGCGCTGCCGCGCGTCAGCGGATCCGTGATGGTCTCGAGCTGCTGCAGCAGGTAGATGCGGCCCGCCGGGTCGAGCACGAACAACCCGTAGCCGAGGCCGGCGCCGTTCGGAAGAAGGTACAGCGGCCGCGGCATGCCGGCCGCCCCGGCAACGCGCGTCGTGCGGCCGGTGACGAAGACCGACACTTCGCGGACCTCGCCCGCGTAGCCCAACGCCACGCGCAGGCGCTGCGGCCACACCAGCCCGCGCTGCAGCGGATCGGTCATGGTCAGCGTCAGCGACGTGATGCGTCCCGCTCCGTCCACCTGCAGGTCGGTCGTGAACTCCGGACGCCCGCGCTCCTCCACCCACGCGCGGCTGAACGCCGCCAGGTCCTGCGGCGTGCGCCCGTCGAGGATGCGGACGAGATCCAGCCACGTCGCGTTGCGGAAGGCGTAGGTCTTCAGGTATTCGCGCAGCCCGTCGCGGAAGGCGGTCTCCCCCACGATCATCTCGAGCTGGCGCATGACGATCGGCGCCTTCTGGTAGATGATCGGGCCGTAGAGCTGCCCCGCCTCGTCGAGATTCGCCAGCGGCTGCCGGATCGGATTCGCACCCGCCGTCCGATCCACCGAGTAGGCGGTGGGATAGTTCGACAGCAGGAACCGCAGCTCGTGGTTCACCTGCGGGAACGTCGGGTTCACGATCTTCGACCCCATGAAGCTCGCGAACACTTCCTTCGTCCACACGTCCGTGAACCACTCCATCGTCACGAGATCCCCGAACCACATGTGCGCGGTCTCGTGGGCGATGAGGTTGGCGCGGTTGAGAAGCTGGTTCTGCGTGGCCGACTCGTCGAGCATCAGGCTCGGCGAGTTGTAGAGGATCGCGCCCGGGTGCTCCATCCCGCTGAACTGAAAGGCCGGAATCAGCACGAAGTCGAACTTGCCGAACGGATACGGGATTCCCGTGTAGTCCTCGAGCCACGCGAGCGCGCTGGCGTGCAGGTCGAAGATCTCGTCCCGGTTCCGCTGCACCTTCACCGCGTCGGTCTCGCGGTGCAGCATGCGGAACCCGCGGCCGTTGCGCGTGGCGGTCTCGACCATGAACTTCCCCGCCGCGAACGAAAACAGGTAGGTCGAGATCGGCTCCGTCTCCGCGAAGCGGATGCGGTTGCGCACGTTCGGGCCCGGCGGGTCGAGCGCCGCGCCGTTGGCCACCGCCTCCCAGCCCGCGGGCACGTCCAGCGTCAGCGTGTAGCGCGCCTTGAGGTTCGGCTGGTCGACGCACGGGAACGCGCGATGCGCGCGCGCGGGAACGAACAGCGTGTAGAGGAACTCGTCGTTGCGGTTGAGCGAGTCGTCGCCGGCCGTGAACTCGATCGCGAACTCGTTGCCGCCGGCCCGCGTGACGGCGGCGGGAATCGTCAGGTGGCCGTCGGCGAACGCGAAGTCCACGTTCCTGTCACCGCTGCGCACACTGCGCACACGATCGCGCGGCTGCGCGAAGTCGAGGACGACGCGATGCGGCGCGGCCAGCGTGAAGCGGACGACGACGCGGCCGCTGATGGCCGCGCGCCGGTCTTCGGGGATGGAGAAGCTCAGCTCGTAGCGGAGGTCGCGAATCGCGGCGGCCCGCTCGCGGGCCAGCGTCTCGGGGACGCCGGGCCCCGGCGGGTCGCCGCCCGCCTGCGCGGCCAGCGTGGTCATGAGGATCGCGGTCAGCACCCGCTGACGATATCAAAGAACGCTAGAATGCTGGCGTGATCGCGCGGGTCTCGCTGGTCGTCGCGTTGGCGCTGGGCGCGGCGCATGCGTCGCCTGCGCGCCTGCAGGACGCGGAGACCGCCGTGCGCGGCCGCGTGGAGATCGGCGTCCCGGTCACGACGCGCCGTCCCTCGACCCCGTACCCCACGCGCGCGGTCCCCGCGCCCAGGCTCGCGCCCGAATCCGAGCGCCGCAACGTCGTCGTCTACCTGCGGAACGCGCGGCCGCAGCAGGTCGCGCCGATGCGTGTCGCCATCCGGCAGCGCAACGAAAGCTTCACGCCGCGCGTGGTGGCCGTGACGCTCGGCTCCGAGGTCGAGTTCCCCAACGACGACCCGATCTACCACAACGTCTTCTCGCTCTCGCGCGCCAAGCCGTTCAACCTCGGACGCTATCCAAAGGGCCGCACGCGCAGCGTGCGCTTCGACCGGACGGGCGTCGTGAAGGTCTTCTGCGAGATCCACTCGCACATGAGCGCCACGGTGATGGTGTTCGACCATCCGTGGTTCACCACGCCGGGTGAGGACGGCCGCTTCGAGCTGCCGGCCATCCCTCCGGGAGACCGGGAGATCACCGCGTGGCACGAGCGGCTCGGCGACACGACGTCGCGCGTGCGGGTCGAGGTTGGACGTCCCGTCACCGCTGACTTCGTGCTGCCGGTGCCCGAGCAGTGAAGACTCCGCCGCGCCTCGTCACGCGCACGCTGACGGTGACGTTCATCACCGTCGCCATCATCCTCTCGGTCGTCTTCATGGTGCTGACGCTCGACGCGCGCGACCGCGTCCGCACGGCCGAGACCGACAAGCTCCGCGTCGCCGAGCAGGTGTTCACCACCCTGCAGAAGCTGCGCCTGCAGGAACAGCTCGCCGCGCTGACCACGCTCGCCGAGAACCCGACGCTCAAGGCGGCACTCGACACCTACTTCACCGAAGGACAGTTCACCGGCCTCGCCCCGGAGCAGGAGCGGTCGCTGCGCGAGACGGTCGCGCGCGAGACGGAGAAGCTCGCGCGGCTCGTCGACGCGGACGTGCTGGCCATCGTCGACACGCAGGGCAGCGTGTTCGTCAGCGCAGGCGGCGCGCGGGAGGCGTGGCCGCAGGGCCAGCGCATCCCGGCGCTCGCGGGCGATCAGCCGGCCCTGCAGGACGTCGTGGCGCTTCCCGGCGGCGCCTTCCGCATCTCCGGCGCGCCGCTGGCGCTCGGCGACCGGTCCATCGGCCTGCTCCTGCACGGCACGAGCCTCGACGCCAACTACGCCCAGGAGCTCTCCGACCTCTCCAGCGCCGGCGTCGTCGTCATCGTCAACGACCGCGTCGTGGCGCGCACGGTGCCGGACGCGGTCGCGCAGGACCTGCTGACGACGGCTGCCGCGGGCAACTCGACGCGGCGGCTGGCCGGCGAGGAGCACGCGGTCGGCACGCTGCTGACGACGCCCGCGGCGCGCATCTACACGCTGAGCTCGATCGACGCCGCGGCCCGCGGCGCGACGCGCGACGCGCTGGTGGCGCTCGGCACCATCGCGCTCGGCGCGTTCGTGCTGGCGGCGTTCGGCAGCTTCTGGCTGGCGCGGACGCTGACCGATCCCATCGACCGGCTCGCCGGCGAGCTGGAGATGATGACCGCCGCGCGCGACCTGCGGCGGCCGCTGCCGCCGAGCGGCACCAGCCGCGAGCTCGACGCGCTCACCAACACGTTCAACGAGCTGATGCGCGGCCTGGCCGCCGCCGAAGCCGAGTCGCGGGCGGCCTACCTCGGCGCCATCCGCGCGCTGGCCGCGGCGCTCGACGCGCGCGACCCGTACACCGCCGGCCACTCCGAGCGCGTCAGCGCGCTGTCGGTCCTCATGGGCCGCCAGATGCAGCTCGCCACCGCCGACCTCGACGTGCTGCGGCTCGGCGCGCTGCTGCACGACATCGGCAAGATCGGCGTGCCGGACGAAGTGCTGCGCAAGCCGGGCGCGCTGACCGTGGAGGAGTTCGAGCAGATCAAGCGCCATCCCGGCCTCGGCGCCCGCATCCTGCGGCAGGTGCCGTTCCTCACCCCGCACCTGCCGATCGTCGAGCTGCACCACGAGCGGCCCGACGGCAAGGGCTACCCGTTCGGCCTGCGCGGCGACGACATCCCGCTGGCCGCCCGGATCGTGCACGTGGCCGACGCGTTCGACGCCATCACCAGCGCCCGCGCGTACCGCCCGGCACGGGCGCGCGCCGACGCCGTCGTCGAGCTGCAGCGCCACGCGGGCACGCACTTCGACCCCGCCTCGGTGGAGGCGCTCGTCATCGCCCTGCCGTCGGCGACGACGATCGCCGAGCCCGCGCTCCAGGAGCTGCTTGGCCGCCAGCTGGTGTAAGGCAGCCGCGTTCGTGCTGGTGGCGACCCCCGCGTTTGCGCAGCAGGCGCGGCCGTCGCTCTTCGCCATCGACACCGTCGCAGCGGTGGACCAGTCGGTCGACGAGAACGGCAACGTCGTCACCGGCGTTGTCCTCGACGCGGTGGCATCCGCGGACATGGGGCGCGGCTTCCAGGCGATCGTGCGGCCGTTCGCGCAGCGGCTCCCCTCGCGCGAATGGAATCGCCAGGTCTGGGTCGCGCAGGTCCGCTACGAGCGCGCGGGCGCGGTCGGCATCCGCGTGGACGCAGGGCTCATCCCGTCGCCGATCGGCCTGGCGAATCTCTCGCTCCGTCCCCACCTGATCCCGACGATCTCGCAGCCCTCATCGCTGTTCACCGGGCTGCCGCAGATCGAACAGCGGGCGCCGCGCATGACGCTGATGGGCGCCACCTACCCGTACGGCGGGCAGGTGACGGTCTCCGCGCTGCACTGGGACGCGCGCGCGGCCGTGATCGACACGTCGCCGCTGCGCCCGCGGCGCATCTTCGCGCGCACCAACCCGCCCCGCTTCGCGCAGTTGGTCGCCGGCGGCGGCATCACGCCCGTCGTCGGCCTGCGGATCGGCGCGTCGGTCGCGCGCGGCGGCTGGCAGAGGGCGGGCGAGACGCCCCTCGCCCTCGCGGACCGCGACGCGACCCTCGCGACCGTCGAGAGCGAGTTCTCCGTCCGCTACACCAAGGTGGCGGGCGAATGGGTGCGCAACTCGCTCGAGACGGCCACCGGCACCGCGATCGTGACCGGCTGGTTCGTCCACGGCCAGCAGACGCTGGCGCCGCGCTGGTTCGTCGGGGGCCGCGTGGAGCGGATGTCGGTGCCCGTACCCCTCGGCGGACGGCTGGACCTGACGGGGACCGAGGAAGTCGTCGGCTACCGGCTGACGCCGGAGATCACAGTGCGCGCCGGCCACCGCGCGCGCCGGCCGTTCGGCCGGCCCGGCTTCGACCACCAGGCGGCAGTGTCGATTGTCTGGTGGCGACGCTGGATTTGAGGTCCGGCTAAAGCCAGGCTAAAGCCGGACACTACGTACGAGTAGTTCGGGTCGTGTGCGTCATGTCCGGCAAAAGCCGGACACTACGTACGAGTAGTTCGGGTCGTGTGCGTCATGTCCGGCAAAAGCCGGACACTACGTACGAGTAGTTCGGGTCGTGTGCGTCATGTCCGGCAAAAAGCCGGACACTACGTACGAGTAGTTCGGGTCGCGTGCGTAGTGTCCGGCTTTAGCCGGACCACACCTACGCGGGAAAGAACACGCGCTCGACGAACCAGTAGGCGCCCGCGAGGATCACGACGATCGATCCCGCCCAGGCCACGCGATGACCGAGCGCATCGCTGTGGCGCCTGATCAGCACCAGCGCCATCGCGACCACCAGCACAATTGCGAGCTGCCCGATCTCGACGCCAAGGTTGAACGAGAAGAGCGACCACCCGAGCGCCTGGCTCGGGAGGCCGAACTCGCGCAGGACGTTCGCGAACCCGAAGCCGTGCACGAGGCCGAAGACGAGCGCGACCCAGGCGCGCACGTCGCGGCCGGTGCCCCGTACCAGGTTGTCGGCGCCGACGAAGACGATGCTGAGCGCGATGGCCGGCTCGATGAGGCGCTCGGGAGGGGTCACGATGTTGAGCGCCGCCAGCGAGAGCGTCAGGCTGTGGCCGACCGTGAACGCGGTGACGATCTTCACGAGCGCCATCCAGCTCCCGCCGAGCAGCAGCAGCCCGATCAGGAACAGGATGTGGTCGGGCCCGATCATGATGTGCTCGATCCCCGACGGGATGAACACGCTCATGACCGCGATCGCGCCCTGCGTGGTGCCGGTGTAGAAGACGTACTCGCGGCTGTCTTTGTTGAAGATCAGCTGCTGTCGGAGCCCCTCGTCCTCGTAGATGTTCACGAACGTCTGGTGGATCGGGTCGTACGGGAACATCCGCGTGAGCACCGCCAGCGATCCGGGGCGCTCGACCGGAATCCGGAACCGCGCTTCGATCCCGTGCCGCTCGGGCGACGGCGTCATCGCGCCCCACTCGATCGCCAGCTCGCGCCCGGCGCGCAGCGTCATCCGCGGCGTCAGCAGCGCGATGATGCGCTCGCGCTCGCGCGCGACCACGTCGGGGTCCATGAGCCGTTCCTGCGGCTCGATGCCGAGCTCGTGCGCGATGTCCACGACGTGCAGGACGAGGACGCCGTCGATCGCCTGGTCGCGGATGACGAGATCGAGAAAGCTGAAGGGCGCAGGGTGCGCGGCGGCGACGCGCGGAATCGCCGCCGCGACACAGAGGATCAGCAGAGCACGAAACACCCGCGCATTGTAGCGTCTACCAGTCGAACTGCACGCTCAACTTGACGATGCGGGCCGCGAGGATGGCCGTCGGCTGCAGCCAGGCCGCCCCGGTGCCGCTGAGCGTCTGGTTGAACGTGGTCACCGCGCTGCCGTTGAAGACGTTGAACAGGTCGGCGGACACGTTGGCCCGACTCCGGCCGTAGCGGACGATCTTGCCGAACCGGAGGTCGACCTGGTTGAGCCGCTCGCCGTAGAGCGAGCCGGGCTCGACGACGTTGACGAACGTGGTCGCCGCATTCCCCGCCAGGACGCGTCCGAGCTCGGGCGTGACATTCGCGTTGAACACGAGCCAGTTCGCCGCGAGGCTCTGCGACGCAATCGACGGGAAGTTCGTGCCGACGTACGGCCGGCTCTGGAACGTGCCGGCCACCTGCACTTCGATCCGCGGGATGGTGTAGGTGGCGAGCCCCTTGTACTGCGTCAGGAACGGCGTCTGCTGATCGCAGAAGTCGAGCGGCAGGCGGATGAACGGCGGCGCGGCGCCGGTCAGCGCTTCCGGGACTTTCGCGTGGACCCCGCACGTGTTCAGGGCGCTGCGGCCGGTACTGAACCCGCCCTGGATGTTGAGCCCGTTGGCCATCCGCGTGTCCACGGTCACGTCCAGCCCGTTGTACGTCTCGCTGTACTCGCCGTAGTTCTTCGCGTGCGTGACGAAGTTGTCCACGCGCCCGAACGGCACCGTCGGCTTCAGATCGTAGATGCCGTTGACGCGGTAGCCGCCGCCGCCCGGCAGCGACGCGAGCCTCGGCACCGTGAGCCCGAACACGTCGTAGTCGGCGACGCCGTAGGCCCGGTTGTCCGTCACCGTCTGGTTGCCCCAGCTGCGACGGATGTAGGAGGCCAGGAACGACACGCGCGGCATGAGCTGGTGCTGCACGCCGGCGCTGAGGTCCCAGCTGTACTCGCGGATGTTCCACCCGTTGAGGATCTCCGGGTCGTACGTCGTGGCGAACACCGCGCGGCCGAAGTTCGGGTTGCCCGCGCCGCACTCGCCGTTGGCGCCCAGGTTCAGCAGGTCGCAGTCGGGAATGAAGTTGCGGTTGGCGTCATTCCACGCGCGCGCGGTGTTCGCCGCCACGCGGAACGACGGCTGCTGCAGGCGCCCGTAGGTCTCGTAGGCGTTGGTCGGCGTCGGGTAGCGGCCGAGGCTGAACTTCAGCGCCGTCCGTCCCGTGCCGAAGACGTCGTACGCCGCGCCGAAGCGCGGGTTGATGTCCTTCGGGCCGACGCCGGCGCCCTGCGCCGGGAACACGAGCGTCGCCGGCACGAAGCGGTCCTGACCGAGGCGTCCTTCGGGGTAGAAGCTGCCGATGTGCTCGAACCGCAGCCCGCCCTGCAGCGTCAGCCGCCGCACCGTCCACTGATCCTGGGCATAGACGGCGGTGAAGTCGTTCTCGAACGCATTGTCCGCCGCGTGGTCGGCGAACATCGTCAGCGACGTCGGCACGCCGTTGGCGAAGCTGAAGTGCATCCGCTGGTTGTTGTAGTACGCGCGGAACCCGGCCCGCACGGTCTGGAGCTGCCCCCCGACCTTCATGTTGTGCGCGCCGGTGATGTAGGACGCGGATCCGCGGTACGTGTACATCTCGCCCCAGTTGCGCGCCCATTGCAGGCCGCGATAGCTGATGCCGGGAACGATGCCGGCGGACTCGGTGACGCGGATCAGGTCCTTGTTCGTGTCCGCCCGCTCCTTGTCGCCGAACTGCGCGCGCGGGCCGAGCCCGAAGCTGCCCTCGAGCAGCAGCCGGCTCGTCACCGGTGAGTTCCACGTCACCTGCCCCATGCGAATCGGGTTGTAGAAGCGGCCGTCCGCTTCCGGCGAGAGCGATGCGGCGGCGAACGTGGCCGAGGCGCCGCCGGACGCGCCGCTGCCGATGCACGACTGGCAGTTCACCTGCTCGTCCCACCACACGCCGAACTTGTTCCGCGGCGTCGCCTGGTAGGTGAGGCGGATGCTCGAGTTCTTCCACGTCCCATCGTCTTTCGCCTGGCGGCTGAAGTCGGGGTCGTAGGTCCACTTCGTGGCGTCACCCGCGTTCCGGTTGGCCCAGATGCCGGCGACGCGCTGCCGCGTGCCCTGATGCCGGCCGGTCCAGTAGAACCACAGGCGATCCCGGACGATCGGCCCGCCGAACGAACCGTTGACGTCCCAGAGCCTCAGCGTCTCCGCGGCCACGCGGAGGCCCGCGGCCTGGTGCGCCGCGGTGAGGTTCGTCCCCTGCCAGCCCTCACCGGCGTAGGACGTGAACAGGCTGCCCGAGAACCGGTTGCCGCCCTGCTTCGGGACGATGTTCATCTGCGGCCCGCCGGTCGGCGCTTCGCCCATGCCGCCGGTGAGCGTGAACGTCACTTCCTGCGCGACGCTGATCTCTGGCACGTAGCTCGACACGCCCATGCCCACCCAGCCAATGCTCAGGCCGTCCACCTGGACCTGGCCTTCGTTGCGCCGGCCGCCGTGCGCCTGGAACACGCTGAAGCTGGCGAGGTTGGTGCCGCCGACGTCCTGTCCCTGGATGTTGAGCGCCGGCACGAGCGCCGTGATGCCGGAGTACTGCCGGCTGATCGGAATCGAGCTGATCAGCTCGTTGTCCACCGTCTGCGCGGTCCGCGAGCTCTGCACGTCCACGATCGGCGACTCCCCGCTGACGGTAATCGTCTCCTCGAGCGCGCCGACGCGAAGATCGGCGTTGATCGTCGCGACGATCACCCCCTCGAGCGCGATCCCGTCCCGCTTGAACGTGTTGAAGCCGGTGAGCGTGAACGTCACCGTGTACTGCCCCGGGCGCAGGTCGACAATGCGGTACTGGCCCGTGCCGTCGGTCACGACGGAACGGACTTTTTCGATGAGCGCCGCGCTCGACGCTTCAACGGTGACGCCTGGCAGAACGGCGCCGGAGGAATCCCTGACTACGCCGGTGATCGTCGCCTGTGCGGACGCGACCGACGCGGTCGCCAGCAGCAGAATGCACGCCCCTAGGACTCGGCTGAACCCGTTCATGACGCAGCTCCTTTCGTGTGCCGCTCGATCGGAATAACGCCGCGGGAGACCGGTAAGAAGTGGGAAGGATACGCCCGAATGGGGGTCCGGCGGTTTATTTCATTGCAATGATGCGTGCGCGGCATCAATACCGTATGGACCATCGGTATGACGCACGCTGCCGTCAGGTTCGACCCAGAGCGGAAGAAGAGGCGGTCGCGCGGCGCCCAGCGCCAGCGCCCGGGGTTCATCGCGATCTGCTCGTCACGGCCGGTCGGAGGCCCGCGGGGGTCAGACCCCATGACACGGGTCGTATCAAGCCCTTGAGTCGACTCGTGAATGGGGTCTGACCCCAACCGACGGCGGGTCAGGCGGCGGCCGGCGTCGCGATCGTACTGGCTGAGGCGGCTGCGGTGGCTGCCCGCGCCGCGTTCAGGTGGTGGATGGTGTGCTTCACCTCATAGGCGGTCAGCAGGGTGTAGACCAACGCGTTGACCCGCAGATGGTTGTCACGCCGGAAACGGCACGCCGCGATGTTGTACGCCGCCATTAACCCGGCAATCACGCCGGCCGCTCCGTGGACGCCGCACTTCAGGATCTCGTGCTCGCCGTTCGTGCACAACCGCTGGACCATGGGTTTCCTCCCGAGGTCAGACGCCCTTCACAGGATATGGCGCAGCAAGTGCCATGCCACGGGGGCCAGTCTTCACGCCTTTCGATACCGCCACGCGGTGCGGCGGCCAATCCACACCAGAAGTGGCTGAGGCAACACACGTCCACAGGCGGCGATCAGCCGGTTGATCCGTCCCGTCACATGCACGGGCGATCCGGACATGACCGCGGTGTATCCCTCGCGCGCAACGCTGGACGCGTCCATCCACATCCACGACGGCAGCTGCTTCACCGTGTGGCGGGTGCCCGTGACGTCATGGAACTCGCTGCGCGTGAACCCCGGGCACAACGCCGTCACGTGGACGCCGTGCCTGGCCACCTCGCCCGCCAGCGACTCGGAGAACTTCACGACGAACGCCTTGCTGGCGGCGTAGACGGTATGCCCCGCCGGCGCGGGCACGAGCGCCGCCAGCGAGGCGATGTTGATGATGCGTCCGTAGCCACGCGCGATCATGCCGGGCAGGAGCCGGTGCGTCAGCTCGGCGAGGGCGACGATCATCACCTGGATCAGCGAGCCATGGCGCTCCCAGGGCGAGGCCATGTAGGCGCCCGGAATGCCGTACCCGGCATTGTTGACCAGCACGTCCACGAGCACGAGCCGCGCCTCGAGCGACGCGCAGAGCCGCACCGGCGCGAACGGATCCGAGAGGTCTTCGACGATCACCTCGACGCGGCAGCCGTGCTGCCCGCGCAGACGCCCGGCGATCGCGTTGAGCCGGTCGGCGCGCCGTGCGGTGAGGACCAGGTCGAACCCCTCCGCGGCGAAGAGGTTCGCGAACGCCTCCCCAATCCCACTCGAGGCGCCAGTGATGAGGGCTGTCCGGCGGACCTGTTTCACTCAGCTCGCCGCAGTATGAAGCACTTCAGGTAATACGTCTCCGGGACGCCGACGAGCACCGGGTGATCCCGCCCCTGCATCCGCTTCTCGACCACCATCACCGGCGTGTGGCTGTCGGCGGACGCCTCCTCCAGCATCCCGGCGAACATCTCCTCGTTGACGTTGTACGAGCAGCTGCAGGTGATCAGGTAGCCACCCCGGTTGAGCAGCCGCATGGCGCGCAGGTTGATCTCCTTGTAGCCGGCGAGCGCGTTCGGCACCGACGCCTTGTTCTTCGCGAACGCGGGCGGGTCGAGGACGATCGTGTCGTAGCGCACGCCGGCCTTCTCGAGCCGGCGCAGCTCGTCGAAGACGTTGGCCTCGCGCGCCTGCACGTGCGGGACACCGTTACGGAGCGCGTTGGCGCGGATACGCGCGACGGCGTCCACGGAGATGTCGATCGCCTCGGCCTGCGGGCACTGCTTCGCCAGCCTGAGCGCGAAGCCGCCGTTGTAGCTGAAGCAGTCGAGCAGCGACCCGCGCGCGTACTGGGCCGCCGCCGCGCGGTTCTCCCGCTGATCCAGGAACAGGCCGGTCTTCTGTCCCCTGCGCAGATCGACGTCGTACTCGACGGGCCCCTCACGCACGGTGACCGACTCCGGGATGGTGCCGTGCAGCACGTCGACCGTCTGCTCCAGCCCTTCGAGCGTGCGGACCTTCGGGTCGTTCCGCGCGAGGATCCCCGCCGGCCGCACCAGCTCCACCAGCATCCGCGTCAGCGACGGCAGCAGGCGATCCATGCCCTGCGAGAGCGCCTGCACCACGAGGTGGTCGCCGTAGCGGTCCACGACGAGCGACGGCAGCAGATCCCCTTCGCCGTGCACCAGGCGGTAGGCGGTGGCATCGAGCGCGAGCGATTCGCGGTACGTGATGGCGTGCTCGAGGCGCGTGCGCACCAGCGCCTCGTCCGCGGGGACGTCGCCGTGCGTCAGCATGCGGATCGGGATCTGCGATCGATCGCTGAAGAGCGCGTAGCCGATCGTCTTTCGCCGCGGACCGATCACCTGCACGATGTCGCCGGGCGCCGCGTCCACGTCCACGACATCCGCGCGATAGATCCACGGATGCCCGCCGCGTACACGCTGCTCGCCGCGCGGCGAAATGACGACGCTCGACATCGATCCTGATAGTACAATTTCGGCGCCATGGCTGACGTCGCACTTTCTTCGATGCAGCGCACGCTCGCTGAGACGGATCCGGAGATCGCGGACGCGATCGCGAACGAAACACGACGGCAGGCGGAGGGGCTCGAGCTGATCGCCTCGGAGAATTTCGTCAGCACGGCCGTCCTCGAGGCCGCCGGCTCGGTGATGACGAACAAGTACGCCGAGGGCTACCCGGGCAGGCGCTACTACGGCGGCTGCGAGTTCGTGGACGTCGCCGAATCGCTCGCCATCTCGCGCGTGAAGCAGCTGTTCGGCGCCGAGCACGCCAACGTGCAGCCGCACTCGGGCGCGCAGGCCAACATGGCGGTGTACCTCACGCTGCTCAAGCCGGGCGACACCGTGCTCGGCATGAACCTCGCGCACGGCGGCCACCTCACGCACGGCCACCCGCTCAACTTCTCCGGCAAGCTCTACACAATCGTTCCCTACGGCGTGAAAAAAGACGACGAGCGGATCGACTATGACGAGCTCGAACGCCTCGCGCACGAGCACAGGCCGAAGATGATCATCGTCGGCGCCAGCGCCTACCCGCGGATCATCGACTTCCCCCGGATCAGCAGGGTGGCGCAGGCGGTCGGTGCGCCGATGTTGGTGGACATGGCGCACATTGCCGGGCTCGTCGCCGCCGGCGTGCACCCGAACCCGGTGCCGCACGCCGACTTCGTCACCTCGACGACGCACAAGACGCTGCGCGGGCCGCGCGCGGGCCTGATTCTCTGCCGGGAGAAGTACGCGAGAGATCTCGACCGCGCGGTCTTCCCCGGCGTCCAGGGCGGCCCGCTCATGCACATCATCGCGGCCAAGGCGGTGTGCTTCAAGGAAGCGATGGCGCCCGCGTTCGCGGCCTACCAGCGGCAGATCGCCGCCAACGCGCAGCGGCTGGCCGCCTCGATCGGCAGCCACGGCTTCCGCCTCGTCAGCGGCGGCACCGACAACCACCTGATGCTCGTGGACGTATTCTCGAAGGGCATCACCGGCAAGGCGGCGGAGGCCGCGCTCGGCAAGGCCGGCATCACCGTCAACAAGAACGCGATCCCCTTCGATCAGAACCCGCCGATGGTGGCGAGCGGCATCCGCGTCGGCACGCCGGCCGTGACCACGCGCGGCATGCGCGAGGCGGAGATGGACCAGATCGGCGCGCTGATCGCCCGCGTGCTGGCGTCTCCCGAGGACGAACGCACGCTCGGCATGGTGAAGAGTGAGGTCGAGCGCCTGTGCCGGAAGTTCCCGCTGTACCCGGAACGGCGGTAGATCGTTCGGATCGTTCGGAACGTTCGGAACGTTCGGAACGTTCGGATCGTTCGAACGTTCCGAACGATCTCGCAAGCGTGGTCCGCCACATTTTTTCTGACGGCGGACCACTGGCGCGCTCTGTTCCTGGCTACGAGCCGCGCGAGGGGCAGCGGCGCATGGCGGAGGCCGTCGCCACCGCGTTGGAGACCGGCGGGACCCTGCTCGCGGAAGCCGGCACCGGCACGGGCAAGACGCTCGCCTATCTCGTCCCCGCGATCCTCAGCCGCCACCGCGTGCTCGTCTCGACGGGCACGAAGAACCTGCAGGAACAGATCTTCTTCAAGGACCTGCCGGCGCTGCAGCAGGCGCTGGGCGTGCCGTTCACCGCGACGCTCATGAAGGGACGGTCCAACTACCTGTGCCTGCAGCGCTTCGATCAGTTCGAGCAGTCGTTCGGATCGTTCGACACGTTCGATGCGTTCGGATCGTTTGAACGCACCGAACGAGCCGAACGACTCGAACGCGCCGAACGACACGTCCTGCTGCCGATGCTGAGCGCGTGGGCGGCGAAGACCGACACCGGCGACCGCGCGGAGCTGCGCGATCTCCCTGAAGACGTGGCGCTGTGGAAGGAGGTCGCCGCCGATGCCGAGACCTGCCTCGGCACCGAGTGCCCGCGCCACAACGACTGCTTCGTCACGCGCATGCGCCAGCGCGCCGCCGAGTCCGACGTCGTCATCGTCAACCATCATCTGTTGTGCGCCGACGCGTCGGTGCGGCAGAGCGCGTATGGCGAGGTGATCCCGGGCTGCCCGACGCTCGTCGTGGACGAGGCGCATCAACTCGAAGACGTCGCGACGCAGTACTTCGGCTACGCGTTCAGCAACGTCCGGGTGGAGGATCTCGTCCGCGACGTCGGGCGGGCCTTCACGGCCCGCCACGACGACGAGATCGACCGCGCGCTGACGCGCGTCCACGAGCGCAACCGCGTCTTCTTCAGCGGACTGTCGCGCGCGCGCGCCGCGAAGACCGGCGGGAGCTTCGATTCGCGCGCGCGCTACACGGCGGACAGCCTGTCCGAGCATTTCGAAGACGGGATGGCGCTGGCCGGCGCCCTTGAAGGCCTGGAGGCGGCTTTGCGGGCGACGCATGCGTCGCCCCTACAACGCGGAGAAACCGACGCGGTACACGAACAGGAAACCGACGCGGTAGGGGCGGGGCATGCCCCGCCCGTAGACGACGATGAGGCGATCGCCGCTCTGGAACGCCGCGCCGGCGCGCTGCGCGACGACCTGCGCTTCCTGTTGCGCGCCAGCGATCCGGACTTCGTCTACTACCTCGAGGTCCGCGCGCGCAGCCTCGTGCTCCGCGCCTCGCCGGTGGACGTCTCGCGCATCATTCGCGACAGCCTGTTCGACCGCATCCACACCACCGTGCTCACGTCGGCCACCCTCGCCGTGGACGGCTCCTTCGAATACATCAAGGGGCGTCTCGGGATCCGCGAGGCGGACGCGCTGCGCGTGCCGTCGGAGTTCGACTTCGGGGCGCAGGCGCTGCTCTACCTGCCGAAGCGGATGCCGTCGCCGAAGGCGCCGGCATTTGCCGAGGCCGCGGCGCGCGAGATCGCGCGCATCCTCGCGTGCTCGCGCGGCCGGGCGTTCGTCCTCTTCACCAGCTATTCCGTGCTGCGCACCGTCCAACAGATCGTGGAGATGTCGCTGCCGTTCCCGGTGCTGGTGCAGGGCACGCTGCCGCGCACGGCCCTCATCGAGCGCTTCCGCTCCACGCCCAACGCGGTGCTGCTGGCCACCTCCAGCTTCTGGCAGGGCGTGGACGTCGTCGGCGACGCGCTGAGCTGCGTCATCATCGACCGCCTGCCGTTTGCGTCACCCGGCGATCCCGTCACCGCCGCGCGGATCGACGCCATCAACGCCCGCGGCGGCGACGCCTTTGCCGAATACCAGGTGCCGCTGGCCATCCTCGCGCTGCAGCAGGGGCTCGGCCGGCTGATCCGGCACCGGAGCGACCGCGGGGTGCTGGCGATCCTCGACCGAGGCTGCGGACCATGGGGTACGGCAGCCGGTTCCTGGCGTCGCTGCCGCCCGCGCCGGTCACCCATGAGCTCGATGCGGTCGAGCAGTTCTTTGTGTAAACTACTGATCCGTCACATTTTTCGGAGCCCCGCTCCGGAACATCTTTCGGTGGAGGCATAGATGCGGACCTATCTGATCCGCGGAGTTCTCGCGCTCGTGGTTGCGCTGGCGTGTTCCGCGCCCGCGGCGGCGCAGAGCATTGTCAGAGGCAAGGTGTCCGGCCCCGACGGCAAGCCGATCGAGGGCGCCACGGTCAGCATCGAAGCGACCGAGGCCAACCGGAAGGCCGAGACCAAGACGAACCGCAACGGCGAGTTCCTGCAGGTCGGCCTCCCCTCGGGCCGCTACAACGTGACCGTCACCAGCGGCAACCTGAAGCAGGTGCTGCCGGCGAACGTCTCGCAGGGCCGTCCCACCGAGCTCACGTTCCAGCTCACGCCGACGAGCGGCCTCACGCCCGAGGAAGCCAAGGCGCAGGCGGCGATGCAGGTGCTCGCGAAGGAAGCCATCGACGCGATGCGCGCCGGGCGCGACGACGAGGCGATCCAGAAGTTCAACGAGATCGTCGTCAAGGTCCCGAGCTGCAGCGACTGCTTCTACAACCTGGGCGTGGCCTACTCGAAGAAGACGCAGTACAACGAGGCGGAGGCGGCGTTCAAGAGGGTGCTCGAGATCAACCCGAACTCGGGCGACGCCTACACCGGCCTGGCGAACCTCTACAACGCGCAGAAGAAGTTCGACCTCGCGCAGGAAGCCAGCTCGAAGGCCGCGCAGCTGACGAGCGCGGCGGGCGGCGGCGCGAGCGCCGAGGCGCAGTTCAACCAGGGCGTCATCCTGTGGAACGCGGGCAAGTTCGCCGAGGCCAAGGTGCAGTTCGAGGCGGCCGCCAAGGCCGACCCGACCATGGCCATGGCGCACTACCAGCTCGGGATGGCCAACCTGAACCTGGGCCAGATTCCCGAAGCGCGCGCCGCGTTCGAGGAGTACCTGAAGGTGGACCCGAGCGGCCCGAAGGCGGCTGAAGTAAAGGTCTTCGTTTCGCAGCTTCCCAAGTAATTGTCGATTGCCGTCCGGTTGACCGAGGTCCGCGGGCGGATAGCCGCCGCGGCCCGGTCGGCCGGCCGGGACCCCTCCTCGGTCCGTCTCGTCGCCGTTTCCAAGACCTTCCCAACTCGCGCCATCGCAGAGGCTTACGCGGCCGGACAGCGCGATTTCGGCGAAAACCGCGTCCAGGAAGCCCTACAGAAGATCAGCGCATCGACCGACCTTGAGATCAGGTGGCACCTCCTCGGCCACCTGCAGACGAACAAGGCCCGGAAGGCAGGGCCGGCCTTCGCCGTGATTCAGTCGGTGGACAGCGTCGAGTTGATCGAGAAGCTCGAGGCCGCCGCCGCCGAAGCCGGGCGATCACCGGAGCTGCTGATCCAGGTGGACCTGGCCGGCGAAGCGACCAAGCACGGTGCGCCGCCGGCCGAGGTGCCGCGGCTCTTCCAGGCCGCGGCCGCATGCCGCGCCGCCCGGGTCGTCGGGCTGATGACGCTGCCGCCGGTGCCGGACACGCCCGAGGACTCGCGCCGCTGGTTCCGCCAGCTCCGCGGCCTGCGTGACGGGTGGCTTTCCTCAGGGGTTCCCGCAGCCATGCTCCGCGAGCTGTCGATGGGCATGAGCGGCGACTTCGAGGTGGCCGTCCAGGAGGGGGCGACGATGGTACGGGTGGGGACGGCAATATTCGGGAGCCGAAATGGATAGGACGCTGACGGTATCGCCCATCGACATGCGGCAGGCGAAGTTCGGGACCGGGATCCGCGGCTTCGCCCGCGAGGAAGTGACCGCGTTCCTCGAGGAGGCTGCCGAAGGCTACGAGCAGTCGCTCCGCGAGAACGAGCGGCTGCGGCAGGAGATCGTCCGGCTCGAGGCGTCGCTCAACCAGTTCCGCGAGCTCGAGGGCAGCCTGAAGACGACGCTGATGAGCGCGCAGAAGGTGGCCGACGACATGCGCGAGAACGCGCAGAAGGACTCCCAGCGCATCCTGCGCGAGGCCGAGGGGCGCGCGGAGCTGCTGGTGCAGAAGGCGCAGTCGCGGCTCGAGGACATCGAGCGCGAGATCGACGGGCTGCGGCTGAAGCGGCGCGAGGTGGAGACCAACCTCGAGGCGTGCATCTCCACGCTGCACAACACGGTGGACTTCATCCGGGAGCAGGAGCGCCGCGAGCGGGAGAACAAGGTGGTTCTGCACCGCCCGCAGGTGGTGCACTCAGCCTAATCGACCGTATACCTCGACGGCATCGCGATCAGTGCCTCGGACCACGCCACGTCAGGATCGCAGACGAAGTTGACCTGATTCCGTCCCGCCGGCGGCGGCGTCTTCTCGTAGTGCCACGTGAAGGTGACCGGCTCCTTCAGAAACAGCTTGTCCTCGACGGTGTAGGTGATGTCCATCCGCGTCGGACTGAGCTTGTGCCAGCGCTCGGTCACGACCTTATAGGCGGAGCTGGGCACGTGCGTGTGGTCCTCGAGGCCGTCGGGATTGAACGTGAAGTTCGTCGTCTCGATGACCAGGTCCTCGCCCTGGTACCAGCCGATTGAGTGACCCTGGAAGTACAGGGCATGCGGACCCGGGTGCTTCCGGCCGTCCGTCCACACGATGCGGCGCACGCCTTCCGTGAAGGCATCGGTCGGCGACTCAATGTGAATTTCGCCGGCGCCGATCTGGAACACCGCGCCAAGCCACTTGTCCTGAATCGCCGGCAGCGTGTTCGGAATGCACCCGTGTTTCTCGGACATCTGCTCGTCGCGGAACTCCATCCAGGCAAGGCCGCGCTTGTTCAACTTGTCCTTGAGGCCGAACGTCGCGCCGCCCTTCGCCTCCCATGGCAGCGAGCATCGAACCATCGGACCGCCGGACGGATCCTTCAATGAGGCGCACGCCTCGCGCGCGTCGAATCCGTGCCCGAGCTCGTACTCGCCCTTGATGATCTGCCAGAACCCGCTGAAGTCCGGGACCTCGCCGATCTCGAGCCTGGTGGATTCCGGTCGCTGTGCCGACATGCCCATGGTGCTGGCCGCCAGGATGAGCGCAGCGACGAGGAGCCGTGAGTGTGTGGAGCCCATCACAAATCCTCTCTCTCTCTCTTACGAGATTTTCTCGAACGTCAGGTAAATGGTGCCCGATCCACCCGGCGTTTCGTAGTCGCGCCGAATCGACAGCATCGGCCCCTTGAGGCTCAGGATGTCGCGGCGCTGACCGAGCCCCTGCGTCAGGTGCAGATAGAGCTGGTCGCCCATCCAGCGGCCGCGCGTCTTCGTCGGGCCGTTGAGGCGCGGCTCGCCGCCGTCGCCGCCTTCAGGCAGCGGGTTGACCGTCTGGTTGAAATCGAGCTTGAAGTCGAGCTTGCGGTTCCACCCGTCGGGGAACACGCTCTCGAACGTCATGTCGTTGCCCTTGTGCGCGATCACGATGGTCGCGGGCGAGGATTCGAGCGCCTTGCTGCCGCCGCGCACGCCGCCGCCGCGCCCCGACGGGGTGGGCGGGTCCTGCTTCACCATCTTCCACGTGCCCGAGAAATCCGGCTGGCTCTGCGCGCCGGCGCCCGTCGTCGCCGCCAGCGCGATCGCCACCGCCAGGATGCGGATGCCCGTTGCCATGGTTACTCCGTCCTCTTCGGCATCAGGCGCTGCTGCCGGAACATCTTCGCCGGGTCTCCAGTCCACGATCGAATACGGCACGCACACGACGCGGACGATCATGAGCCTGCTCGAGAGCCGCATGGCCGTGCGCTACCCGAACATCCGGTGGGTCTTCGCGCATGCCGGCGGCACGATGCCGTTCCTCGTCTCCCGCATCGTCGGCCGCAAGCTGCCGCCCGGCCCTGACGGCCTGATCATGCTGGACCCGACTGACCGGTCGCGGAACAGCGGCCAGGAGCGTCTCGATACGATTCGCCGGTTCTACTACGAATGCGCCCAGCAGACGAACGTCGTGGCGCTCGGCGCGCTGCGCCGCGTCGTGCGGATCTCGCAGATTGTCTTCGGTACCGACTACCCCGCGTCCGATTCAGGCGGTCGCGCCACGCCGATCGCCGATCACGCGCTGGGGCTTGCCGGCGTGTTCAGTGGCGCGGAGCTGCGCGCCGTGGAATCGGAAAACGCGCTGCGGCTCTTCCCGAAGTACAGGAGCTAGGCGCGCGCCGGTTCGGCCGCGTTCAGCTGCGACTCCACGAACGGCGCCTCGTTGACCTGGGGCGCCTTCTTCTTTGACGCGATCATGATCCACTCGCGCGCGCAGGCGAGGATCACCACGATCACGATCCCCATGAAGAAGAGCGCCAGCCCCGCGTCGATGCGGTCGTTGAAGATCATCCGCGCCGCGTTCGGGTCCGCTGAATCGGTCAGCGAGCGCGCGTGCGAGAGGAAGCCGAGCGCCGGGTCGGGCGAGAAGACCTTCTGGTAGCCGGCGGTCAGCGTCGCCGCGGCCAGCCACGCCAGCGGCACCAGCGTCACCCACGCGTAGCGCAGCTTCCCCATCTTCACCAGCACCGTCGTCCCCACGCAGAGCGCGACCGCGGCGAGCAGCTGGTTGGCAATCCCGAAGAGCGGCCAGAGCGAGTTGATGCCGCCGAGCGGATCGATCACCCCCTGGTAGAGGAACCAGCCCCACCCGGCCACCACGATGCCGGACGAAATCACGATGCTCGGATACCACGACGTGCGGCCGAGCGGCGCGTAGACGTGGCCGAGCAGCTCCTGCAGCATGAAGCGGCCGACGCGCGTGCCGGCGTCGATGGTGGTGAGGATGAACACCGCCTCGAACAGGATCGCGAAGTGGTACCAGAGCGCGAGGCCGGGGCCGGTGAACGCGCCGCCGAGAATCGACGCCATGCCGACCGCGAGGCTGGGCGCGCCGCCGGTGCGTGACAGCAGGCTCGCCTCGCCCATCTGCGTGGCCAGCGTGTTGAGCTGTTCGGGCGTGACGACGAACCCCCACTGCGCGATGCGGGCGGCGGCGCTGGCGGCGTCGGGACCGAGCGTGGCGGCGCCGACGTTCATCGCGAAGTACACGCCCGGGTCGAGCGTCGCGGCGGCGACCATCGCCATCAGGCCGACCAGCGACTCGGTCAGCATCGAGCCGTAGCCGATGATGCGCGCGTCGCTCTCGCGGCAGACCATCTTCGGCGTCGTGCCGCTCGAGATGAGCGCATGGAAGCCCGAGATCGCGCCGCAGGCGATGGTGATGAACGCGAACGGGAACAGCTTCCCGGCGAAGACCGGCCCCGTCCCGTCGATGAACTGCGTCACCGCCGGCATCTTCAGCGGCGGCATGAACAGGATGATCGCGGTGCCGAGGATGAAGATCGTGCCGATCTTCAGGAAGGCGGACAAGTAGTCACGCGGCGTCAGCAGCAGCCAGACGGGCAGCACCGACGCGAAGAAGCCGTAGATGATGACCGCCCACGCGATCTGCGTGCCCGACCAGGTGAACGCCGGGCCCCACGTCGGGCTCTGGCTCACCCACTGCCCGGCGACGAGCGCCGCCATCAGCAGCACGACGCCGATCACCGTCGCTTCCGCGACCTTGCCGGGGCGGATGTTGTTCATCCACAGCCCCATGAGGATCGCGATCGGGATCGTGAGCGCAATCGTGAAGAGGCCCCACGGGCTGTCGCGCAGCGCGTTGGTGACGACGAGCGCGAGCACCGCGAGCAGGATGATCATGATCGCGAAAATCGCAATCATCGCCGCGATGCCGGCCACCTTGTTCACCTCCTCTTTCGCCATCTGGCCGAGCGACTTGCCGTCGCGGCGCATCGAGGCGAAGAGGATGATGAAGTCCTGCACCGCGCCGCCGAGCACGACGCCGACAATCAGCCACAGCGTGCCCGGGAGGAACCCGAACTGCGCGGCCAGCGTGGGCCCGACGAGGGGGCCGGCCCCGGAGATCGCGGAAAAGTGGTGGCCGAAGAGCACCCACTTGCCGGTGGGCACGAAGTCGCGGCCGTTGTTCAGCCGCTCGGCCGGCGTGGCACGCCGGTCGTTCAGCCCGAAGACGGTAAACGCCAGGTACCGCGAGTAGAAGCGGTAGGCGACCAGGTACGTGCACACGCCGGCGACCACCAGCCAGCCGGCGCTGATCGTCTCCCCGCGCGAGAGCGCCATCACGCCGAAGCCGGCCGCGCCGAGGACGGCGACGCCGATCCACACGAGCGTCGAAAGGATTCTGTTCATGGGAAGCTCAGATACCCCAGTTTGTTTGCGCCACTCTCCGCGAACCACAGCCTGTTCGTCAAGCGGTCGGGCGGGCGGCGGTCGCTGCCCGCCGTCAGACCCGTCGCGCCGGCGTTCGGCGTCGGGATGGCCAGCTCGGTAATCGTGCCGTCGGGCGTGACCCGGCCGAGCACACCGCCTCGCGTGTACCAGATGTTCCGATCGGGGCCGACCGCGATGTTGATGGGCGATCCCGTGCCCGCGGGCATCACGAATTCGGTAATGACGCCGTTCGGCGTGATGCGGCCGACGCGGTTGCCGTCCACCTGCCGGCCGTCCATGCGGCCATTGAGCTCGACGAACCAGAGATTGCCGTCGGCGCCGGCGGTGATGTCGCCCGGTCCCGTGTCCGGTCGCGGCAGATCGAATTCCGTCACACGGCCCTGCGGCGTCATGCGGCCGATCTTGCCCGTGTTGAATTCGGAGAACCACAGGTTGCCGTCGGGCCCCGCGGCAATCGCGCGCGGACCGCTGTTCGGCGTCGGGATGGGAAACTCGCTGATGACGCCCTGCGGCGTGATGCGGCCGATCTTGCCGCCGCGGAACTCGCCGAACCACATGTTGCCGTCGGCCCCGAGCGCGATCGCGCGCGGCTGACTGTCGGGCGTCGGGATCGCGAACTCGCTGATCGTGCCGTCGGCGGTGATGCGGCCGATGCGGTTGCCGGTGTGCTCGCTGAACCACATGTGGCCGTCCGCGCCGAGCGCGATGATGCGCGGGCCGCTGTTCGGGTTGGGCAGCTCGAACTCGCGGACGCCGCTCCCGTCGGGGGCCATCCGGCCAATCCGGTTGCCCGCCTGCTCGGTCCACCAGACGGTGCCGTCGGGCGCGAGCGCGATGGTCGTTGGGGCGCTGTCGGCCTGCGGCATCGGGAACTCGACGAAGCGTCCCTGGGCCTGGATCAACGCGCTCACCGCCAGTGCCCCTATCGCCAGCGCGAACAGCAAGATACGCGGCACAGGCGACATGTTAACGAAATCGAGCGATGTTCGTGGGAACCTCCTGAATGAAATCCATAACCCAATGAAGCGCGGCGGCGATCGTGATTTCCTCCGCGTGTTCTTCCAGACTCAGGTCTGGACTGCCATCTTGTACGACCCGCTCCTTCCGTTGATTCGTAGGGCCGATCGGAAATCGGCTTTGAACGTTGCTGTCGGCAAGGTATTTATCGCGTTATGGGACTAAACGATATCGGTCACAACATCGGCCACAAGATCGGCCACATATGGGTGGACGAGGCCATAATGGAGCCACGAAATAGCCATCAGGCATGTCAGGACATCAGCCAACAAGCGCTGCCGAAAGCGTTCAGCGCATCGAGCCAGCCCGTTTCGATTACGCGCCGGAGCAGATCGCCGATCTAGCTGCTGAGCTGTCGGCGGCATCGGCGACGTTGGGCCGACAGCTCCATTCGCGGACCGCTGGGAATCTCGCCGACCTCGTTCGCATCACGAATACCTGCTACAGCAATCTGATCGAAGGCCACGATACGCGTCCGCGCGATATTGAGCGGGCGCTTGCCGGTGAGTTCGAATCGACCAAGTGACCTTCATGTCCGAGCTGTTCGATCTCGATAACCTCGCGAGGCGAATTCGTACTTTCATCGCTCGCGACGACAGATTCAAGCCCGCGGCCGCCGCGCTTCTCGAACAGACGTTAGTGCGTGGCGAGATCGAACGAGGGGAAGCGTCCCGCATCACGGGACTGCCCGTGCGTACCGCTCAGCGTCTGCTCAACGAACTGGTTTCCGAAGGTCTGCTGGCGTCATCGACGCCGAAGGGTGCTGTCTCTTTGCGGTTTCCGTCTCACACGCTTGAAGAGCTATTTCCACGGTTGTACCCTGCTGTTTAGGTACGCCCACGGAATGGACCGTGGAGATTCCGCGCCTGCACAGGCGCTGCTGCCAACACCCTATCGCTAATATCTTCAGCAAGATACGCGCTGCGGCGACATGCTATATTCGACCCCCTTGAGGCGCATCTGGTTCTTTCTCTGTGCCGGACTGGTGGCGGCCATCGGCCTGCGCGCGAGCGCCGTTCCTTCCGCACCCCAGGCACCCCAGGCACCCCAGGCACCCCAAGCACCCCAGGCACACCAGGCACATCGCGACCTCGTCCAGAAATATTGCGTCGCCTGTCATAACGAGCGCCTGAAGACAGGAGGGCTCGTCCTCGAAGACGTGGACGTCGAGCGCCCCGCGGCGAACGCCGAGATCTGGGAAAAGGTCATTCGCAAGGTCCGCGGCGGCATGATGCCGCCGCAGGGCATGCCGCGGCCCGATGCCGCGACGCTCGACGGCTTCGTCGCGCACCTGGAGACCTCGCTCGATCGCGCCGCCACAGGCCCTTCGACTGCGCTCAGGGCAGGACGCGCTGTTCGCCCGACTCTGCATCGTCTGAATCGCACTGAGTACGGCAACGCGGTCCGCGACCTGCTCGACATCGAGATCGACGCCTCCGCGCTGCTGCCGCCCGACGACGAGAGCGAGGGGTTCGACAACATCGCGGGCGTGCTGAAGATCTCGCCGTCGCTGCTCGAGCAGTACGTCTCCGCGTCGCGCACGATTGCGGCGATGGCCGTCGGCCACAGCGCGGGGCCGGTGAGCGAGGCGTTCCGCATCCCGCCCGACCTGGCGCAGGACGACCACGTCGAAGGGCTGCCGCTCGGCACGCGCGGCGGCATCCTCATCCGCCGCCACTTCCCCGTCGACGCCGAGTACGACGTCAGCGTCTTCCTCCGCCGCAACATCGTCGGCTACATGACGGGGCTGGAGTTCGCGCACCAGCTCGAGATCGCCGTGGACGGCGAGCGCGTGTTCCTCGTGCAGGTGGGCGGCGAGGAAGACAACCGCCTGTCGGACGAGAACATGTCGGCGGCGGCCGACATCATCGACAAGCGGCTGCAGACGCGCGTGCCGATCAAGGCGGGCCCGCGGGCGATCACGATCGCCTTCCTGCGCAAGAACGCGGCGGAGTCCGACGAGCCGCTGCAGCCGCACAGCCGGGATCACGACCTGCAGAACATGAACGGGATCCCGCTCATCGACTACGTGGACATCACGGGGCCGATCAACGCGAGCGGGCCTGGCGACACGCCGAGCCGGCGCCGGGTCTTTCCCTGTCATCCTGAGCAGGCCCTGCCTCGCCGTGGCTTCAGCGAAGGCGGGTGTGCGCGGCAGATCCTGACGGGACTGGCGCGGCGCGCGTACCGCCGTCCGGTAACGGATGCGGACGTCCAGCCGCTTGTCGCGCTCTACAGCGGGGCGCGTGCCAACGGCGGCTTCGAGCACGGCATCGAGCACGCGCTGCGGGCCATCCTCGCCAATCCGAAGTTCCTGTATCGCAGCGCGTCGGCGCCGGCGACCGATTACGACCTGGCGTCGCGGCTCTCCTTCTTCCTGTGGAGCACGATTCCCGACGAGGAGCTGCTGAAGGTTGCCGGCGAGGGAACGCTCTCGCAGCCGGCCGTGCTCGATCGGCAGGTCCGCCGGATGCTCGCCGACCCGCGCGCGGACGCGCTCGTCTCCAACTTCGCCGGGCAGTGGCTGATGCTGCGCAACCTGAAGAGCTTCCAGCCGAACGGCCAGGAGTTCCCGGACTTCGACGACAACCTGCGCCAGGCGTTCCGGCGCGAGACGGAGCTGCTCTTCGAACGCGTGATGCGCGAGGACCGCAGCGTGCTGGAGCTGCTGACGTCGCGCGAGACGTTCGTCAACGAGCGGCTGGCGCGTCACTACGGCATCCCCGGCGTCTACGGCACGCACTTCCGGCGCGTCACCATGCCGGGCGAGGAGCGCCGCGGGATCCTGGGCCACGGCAGCATCCTGACCGTCACGTCGTACCCGAATCGCACGTCGCCCGTGCTGCGCGGCAAGTGGATTTTGGAGAACGTGCTCGGCACGCCTCCCCCGCCGCCGCCGCCGAACGTGCCGTCGCTCGAGGAGAGCGCCGGGACCGAGGCGCTGACCGGCCGCGCGCTGCTCGAGGCGCATCGCCGCAACCCCACATGCGCCACCTGCCACCGCGTGATGGACCCGCTCGGCTTCGCGCTCGAGAACTTCGACGCCACCGGAGAGTGGCGGACGAAGGACGCGGGCGCGGCGATCGATGCGTCAGGTCAGCTCGCCGACGGCACGCCGGTCACCGGGCCGGTGACGCTGCGCAACGCGCTGATGAGGCACCCCGAGCAGTTCGTGCGCACGATGACGGAGAAGATGCTCACGTATGCGCTCGGCCGCGGGCTCGAGGCGCGCGACATGCCCACGGTGCGGGCCGTCGCGCGCGGCGCCGCGCGCAGCGACTACACGTTCTCGTCGATCGTCCTGGGTATCGTCCGCAGTACGCCGTTTCTCATGAGGCAGATGTAGGGGCCGACTTCAGCAGCTGTAGGGGCCGACTTTAGTCGGCCCGGAGACGACGATGTTCATCACGAAACGCCACCTTGACCGTCGGACGTTCCTGCGCGGCGCGGGCGTGACGCTCGCGCTGCCACTGCTCGACGCCATGGTGCCCGCGCGCACGATGCTGGCGCAGACGGCGGCCGCGCCGGCGACGCGCCTCGGCTTTGTCTACATCCCGCACGGCGCGGTGATGGCGCGCTGGACGCCGGCCGCCGTCGGCACCGGCTGGGAGTTCACCGACATCCTCAAGCCGCTCGAGCCGTACCGCGCCACGCTCACCGTCGTCAGCGGCCTCGGCCACGCGGCGGCCGACACGACGGCCGTCCACTCGCTGAGCCCGACGACGTGGCTGAGCGGCGTGCGGCCGAAGGCCACCCAGGGGGTGGACGCGTTCGCGGGCGTGACGGCGGACCAGATTGCCGCGCGTGCCATCGGCCAGGACACGATCCTGCCGTCGCTGGAGCTGGCCACCGAGGACCACTCGGGCCTCATCGGCGCGTGCGACCGCGACTACGGCTGCATCTACATGAACACGCTGTCCTGGCGCACGGAGACGACGCCGCTGCCCATGGAGATCAACCCGCGCAAGGTGTTCGAGCGGCTGTTCGGCGGCGGCGGCACCGCGGCCGATCGCCAGCGGCGGATTGCCGAGGATCGCAGCATCCTCGACGCGATCGCGCAGGATGCGACGCTGCTGCAGCGCCGTGTGGGCCCGCAGGACCGCACCACGCTCACCGATTACCTCGAGAACGTGCGCGAGATCGAGCGGCGGATCCAGCGTGCCGAGCGGGCGAGCGCGACCGACGTGGCGCTGCCGCCGGTGCCGGCCGGCATCCCGTTCGATTTCGAGGAGCACATCAGGCTGATGTACGACCTGCTCGCGCTGGCCTATCAGGCCAACGTGACCCGCGTCGCCACCTTCATGGTGGCGCGCGAGGTGAGCAACCGTACGTATCCGCAGGTGGGCGTGCCCGACGGCCACCACGCGATCTCGCATCACCAGAACCGCGCCGAGAAGATGGAGAAGAACGTCCGCATCCAGGCGTACCACATGAGCCTGTTCAGGCACTTCCTCGACACGCTCGAGGCGACGCCGGACGGCGACGGCACGCTGCTGGATCACTCGGTGCTGCTCTACGGCAGCAACATGAGCAACAGCAACGCGCACGATCACTTCCCGCTGCCCAACCTCGTCATCGGCGGCGCGTCGGGACGGCTGAAGGGCGGACGCCACCTGAAGTACGCGGATCGCACGCCGATGACGAACCTCCTCTTGAGCGTGCTGGACAAGGCGGGCGTGCGCGAGCACCAGCTCGGCGACAGCACCGGGGCGCTCGCGGACCTGTGATGCGGAGCTTCTCGATGAGACGGGCCACAGAGGCACAGAGACACAGAGTGAGACTCTGTGTCTCTGTGACTCTGTGTCTCTGTGGCTTGTCTCTGGCGGCTCAGGACGGAACCAGTGCCTTCCATCTCGCCGTCCGCGACAACAACGTCGCGGAGGCGCAGAGGCTCCTGCGCGCGGGCGCGGACGTGAAGGCGGCCAACCGCTACGGCATCACGCCGCTCTACCTGGCCGCCCTGAACGGCAGCGCGCCGATGCTGCAGATCCTGCTCGACGCCGGCGCGGATCCGAACGCCGCCGGGCCCGAAGGCGAGACCGCGCTGATGACCGTGGCGCGAACGGGTCACGTGGACGCGGCGGCGCTGCTCGTCGGGCGCGGCGCGAGGGTGGACGCGCGCGAAGCGTGGCGCGGCCAGACGGCGCTGATGTGGGCCGCCGGGCAGGGGCACGCGGACATGGTCCGGTATCTCATCTCCGCCGGCGCGGACGTCAACGCGAGGTCCGCCTTCCAGAAGTGGGAACGCCAGAACACGCTGGAGCCGCGCGAGAAGTGGCTGCCGCAGGGGATGCTGACGCCGCTCTATTTCGCCGTCCGGCAGGGCTGCGCGGCGTGCGCGACTGTGCTCATCGACGCCGGCGCGGAGGTGAACTTCGTCGATCAGGAAGGCACGAGCCTGCTGGTCATCGCGATCATCAACGGCGAGTACGACATGGCGTCGCTGCTGCTTGCGCGCGGGGCCGACCCGAACCTGGCGGACAAGACCGGCCGCGCGGCGCTCTACGCGGCCGTGGACATGCACACCATGCCCTCGTCGAGCCGCCCGGCGCCGCGCGAGCAGACGCCGCTCGATCTGATCCGGCTGATCCTCGACAAGGGCGCGAAGCCCGACGCCGAGCTGACGCGCATCATCCCCTATCGCACGAAGCTCGATCGCGGCGGCGACACGTTTCTCGGCGCGGGCTCGACGCCGCTGCTGCGCGCGGCCAAGGCGGGCGACGTCGCGGTGATGCGGCTGCTCATCGAGCGCGGCGCCAACGCGAAGGCCGCGACCCGGACGGGCCTCAACGCGCTGATGCTGGCCGCCGGCCTCGGCAGCAAGGAAGAGGACACCACCGGCCGCCGCAAGACCGAGGCGGAGGCCATCCAGGCCATCACCGTGGCGCTCGAGGCGGGCCTCGACATCAACGCCACCAACACGCTCGGCCAGACCGCGCTGCACGGCGCCGCGATGCAGGGCTTCGATCAGGTGGTGGCGTTCCTGGCGGAGCGCGGCGCGACGCTGGACGTCAAGGACAAGCGCGGCTTCACGCCGCTCGACACCGCGATGGGCCTCGCCGGCGGCTTCGGCTTCGACGGCCGCTCGGGCATCAACCGCGAGAGCACTTCGAAGCTGATTCGGGAGCTCCTCGCTGCGCCCGTCGCTGTTCGCTGACTGCTCTCCCACGGGCCACGGAGACACCGAGACACGGAGAGGCATGTGTATGGGGCGGGTCCCGTCGCCCACATGGCGCTGACGGCACAACGCCGCCGCCCTCTGTGCCTCCGTGGCCCGTGAACAGCGACATTCGTCGCCGATTCAAGCTGTCGGCGCGCCTGCCGATTCCTCATCCGAGGAACTCCAATGACGCTCCGAGTCCGCCTGTTCATGGTCGCCGTCCTCTGCTGCACCGCCTGGTCGGTCGGGCTGGCGGAGACGCCCGCGCCCGTCCGCACGCCGAGAGAGGCGCTGGGACTGCTCAAGGTCGGCAACGACCGCTTCATCCGGAACGCCTCCGCGCCGGTGTCGCTGAGCGCGGGCACCCGCGAGGAGCTGGCCAAGGGGCAGCGTCCGTGGGCGATGGTGCTCTCGTGCGCCGACTCGCGCGTGCCGCCTGAGCACATCTTCAACGTCGGCCTCGGCGAGCTGTTCGTCATCCGCACCGCCGGCCAGGTGATGGACAAGTCGATCCTCGCGAGCCTGGAGTCCGGCGCCGAGCACCTGCACATCCCGCTCATGGTGGTGATGGGGCACGAGTCGTGCGACGCGGTGCACGCGGCGACGACGCACAAGGGCGAGCCGCTCGGGCCGAATCTCGACTACGTGGTGAAGGCCATCAAGGTCGGCACGAGCCGCACGCCGGCCGAGCGCACCGAACTGCGGACGGCGATCCTCGCCAACGTCGAGCAGGTGATCAACGACGCGCTGACGGGCAGCACGGTCCTGCGCCGGCTGGTGGACACGCAGAAGCTGCTGGTGGTCGGCGGTTACTACGAGCTGGCGAGCGGCCGCGTCATGTTCTCGGAGCCGGCCTCGTCCGGGCCCGCGCCGAAGACCGCCCCCGCGCCGAAGCCGCCCGCTCCCGTCCGTGGACCGGTGGCCGCGAGGGAACCGGCGCCGGCGCCGGCGGGGAACTAGGAGATCGACGTGCGCTTCCTGGTCTGCCTGGTGATCGCGCTTGCGCTGGCGGGCGTGTCCCTCGAGGGACAGGCCGGCCCGCGCGGGGCGGCACAGCCGGTCGCTCCGGCGAAGCCGACCGTTGCGCCGGCGAAGCCGGAGGTCCACCAGCCCGTCACGCCTGCTGACGCACCCGCCGCCCCAGCACCCAAGTCACCCCAGGCACCCAAGTCACCCCAGGCACCCAAGTCACCCCAGGCACCCCAGGCACCCCAGGCACCCCCGGCACCCAAGGCACTCCAGGCACCCAAGGCACCAGACGCACTCGAGGCACCCGAGGCACCCAAACGCAGGTCGCTCGAAGAGGCGGCCGAGGCGATCGCCGCCGCGCTGGCCGCCCGCGGCATGAAGCCGGCCCAGCGCGCGCTTGCGCCGACGGG
>VFYY01000023.1 GCA_016871375.1 Acidimicrobiia bacterium | reverse complement strand
CGCCTCGCGCGTCCTCCAGGGCGCCACTGCCCGCCTGGCCGCCACTGCCGACGCCCCCGCGGTGCGGCTCGTGGTCGCGTCGCGGCCGTCGCCATCGGCAACAGGCGCCGGCGACGGTGTCTTCCGGCTGACGTTCGTGGAGCCGGCCACGCTGCCGGTGGACACTACGGTTGAGCTCGATGTGGACGCGGAGGAACGCGCGAACGTCGTCCTGATTCCGGCCGAATCCGTCATCCGCGAGGGTGTCGGTCCCGCGGTCTTCGTCGCGGTCGGCGACCGCGCCGAACGTCGTCCGGTGACCACGGGCCTGGTCGATGACGAACGAGTCGAGATCGTATCCGGCCTGAAAGCGGGCGAATTGCTGATCGTCCAGGGGCAGGGCGGGCTCGCCGACGGCACCCGCATCAGCGTCGGTTTGACCTCGACAGCTCAGCCATAATCCGGCACTCGTCTTGTAAGTTCGACGTCGCCGAGCGCGAGCGTGAAGACCACTCTTCGGGTCGTCGTCGCGGTGGCGCTGAGCGCGGGACACTGACCGGGGCAAAGCGTGGCAGCGGTGCATCACCTGTGCGGCGCTGACGACCGGGTTCCTCGCGGAGATCGCGCACGGCCAGGCGAAGGCCCGAAGCTGCCGGCGCCGAGGCCGACTGCTTCGCGCAGACCGAAGCGCAGTTTGCGCTGTGGGACATGCAGGTCCGCGAGCGTAGCTTCACCGAGGCGCTCTCCACCGCCCGCGCGCTGGCGCGCGACTTCCCCGACAACCAGGACCTCTCCCGCTTCATCGCCCGCCACGGTTCGCGCTAACATGGCGCCCCGTAAAGGGGCGCCCTACTGGCGCCCGTAGGGCGGGCCTTCACGGCCCGCCGGGGAGCTCATGATGGCAGGGCGTGTAGTCGCGGCGTGTGTGCTGCTGGTGGCGCTGGCGGGCGTTGCCGAGGCGCAGCCGCGGGCGATGTATCAGCAGACCCAGTACAAGGGGCAGGAGATCGGCAACCTGACGGCGAACGTGTACTACGCCAGGATGGACGACTACCTGTCGGTGTTCATGGTCACCTCCGACGGCATCATCCTCGTCGAGCCGATCGGGTCCGAGATGGCGACGTGGCTGAAGGCCGAGATGGCGCGGCGCTTCAAGGTGCCGGTCCGCTACGTCATCTACAGCCATCACCACTGGGATCACGCCTCCGGCGGCGACGTCTACGCGGACACCGCGAAGTTCGTCGGCCACGAGAACATGCTGAAGAACATCGCGATGCCGCCGGCGTCAACCCCGCTCCCGGGCAACGCCGTCAAGCAGGACGCCAACCAGAACGGCCGCATCGAGCGCGCCGAGGCGATGGGCAACATCCAGCGCCAGTTCGACCTCTACGACGCCGACAGAAACGGCGAGCTCACCGGCGCCGAGGTGACGCGCGGGCCGATCGCCATGGTTCGCACGCCCGACACGACCTACAAGGATCGCCTCGAGCTGAAGCTGGGCGGCAAGGTGGTGGAAGTCATCTCACGCCCCATCCCGCACGACGACGACAACACGCTGGTCCGGTTCGTGGACGGCACCAACGTGCTCTTCGCCTCGGACTGGATCACGGTGAACCGCCTGCCCTTCGGCGCCATCACGCCCGAGGAGACCGCGATGGTGCAGGACGTGGCGAAGATGGACTTCGAGCACTTCGTCTGCAGCCACGGCAGGCTCGGGAAGAAGGCGGACGTGATGGCGAACATCAAGTACCGCGAGGACCTGCGCGCGGCGGTCAGCAAGGCCATCGCCGACGGGCAGACGCTCGAGCAGGCGCAGAAGAGCGTGACGATGGACGGCTACAAGGAGTGGGAGTTCTTCGAGCAGCAGCGGCAGCAGAACGTCACCGGGTTCTACCGCGCGCTCTCCCGGAAATAACGCCGGGTCCGCCACGCGATGAACACTCACGCGTGGCGGAACCCGGCCCACGTACGTGGGGCGGGTCCCGCGAAGCGTCTGAATCGAGCGCGAGCGGACCCGCCTATGGCGCCACGCAGCTGAAGTTCTCGGCGCTGTCGATGCTGCCGGTCCCCTTGTAGCGGGCGACCTGCGGGTACGGGCAGAGCGGCCGCGTCCTCACGACCTTGCCGTTCTCCGACTTGGACGCGACGATGGCCGCCGGCGCGCGCCCCTGGTCGCGCCACTCGTCGAGCGCGCCGACCATGTCGAAGGTGTTCGGCCCGTCGCCGCCGCCGCAGTGCCCCATCCCCGGCACCATGTAGAGGCGCACCGCGGCGTTGGTCGCGTCGCGGCCCATCGTCTTCACGACACCCTCGTAGTAGCTGATCGAGCCGCGCGGCGGGATGTTCTGGTCCTCCCACCCGTGGTAGATGAGCAGCTTGCCGCCGCGGCTGGTGAACGGCCTCAGATCCGTGGACGAGGCAACGAGCACGCCGGCGTCGGCCTTGCGCGCGCGGTCGAGGTGCGTCGCGACGTCGAGCGTGCGGAAGTCCCAGTTCGGGTCCTGGAACACGACGAAGCGGAACATGTCGTTGTACATCGCGTGCGCATTCGCGCCCGCCACCGACTCCCAGTGCAGCTCGCTGCCCGGCTCGAGGCCGTCCGCGATCCGGTTGCCGCTCCGCGGGTCCACGACCGGCGCGTAGATCCGGCGCGCGGCCTCGACCTGCGGCGCCGTCAGGCAGCTCGCCGCGTCGCCGGCCTTGCACGCGACCGTGCCGGGATCGAACCTGCAGCTCCGCGGGTCGTCGATGAGCCCGTCCGTCAGCCCGTCGTGTGCGTCGCACGCGTTGACGGCCGCGCGGTGCAGCATCTGCTGCTTGGCGACGGGAATGAGGCTGCCCGGTTCCTTGTGCGTCGCCTGGATCATGCCGATCGTCTGGAAGCCGACGTCGATGCGGTTGTAGCCGGGCGCGCCCGCGATGATCGCGTCGTAGTCCTCGGGGAAACGCTGCGCCGCCATGAACGCCTGGCGCCCGCCGCCGGAGCAGCCGTTGAAATACGACAGCCGCGGCGCCGATCCGTACAGCGCCTTCGCCGTCGCCTTCCCCTGCACCGCGGTCTCGTGCACCGCGCGCCAGCCGAAGTCGACCAGCTTCTCGGGATGGCCGACCGCGAAGCTCGCATCCGGTCCGGCGTGGCCGGTGTCGGTGGACGCCATCGCGAAGCCGCGCCTGAGCCCGTCGGCGAGGGCCGCGTACTGAATCGAGCCGCCCCACGCCCCGTTGCCGACCTGCTGGAACTTGCCGTTCCAGCCTGACAGCGGCATCCAGATCTCGGACTTGATGTCGGAGTCGCTCGACGGCTTCAGCGTCAGCGCCACGCGGCAGAACGCGGGCAGCCCGGCGATCGCCTGGCGCGCGCCCGGCGGCGTGTAGTGCCCGGCCGGCACCGCCTGCGCGGAGGTCACCGTCGTGTGCGGCAGCTTCAGCGACGCCGCCAGCTGCTCGCACGCGGCGTTGGTCACCGCGGGCGTTTGCGCGTGAACGACCCCACCCACCAGCACGAGCGCGGCGGACGCAGCAATGGTTCTGATCATGCGCGGGATTATCGATCGTTTTGCTCTTCGGCGGCGAATTTCGCGAGCGCGGCGGCGCGGTAGAGCCCGTGCACGAATTTGCCGTACGGGAGCGTGACGAAGAGCGCGAGCACGGTGCTGAGGTGGACGACGAGCAGCAGCCCCATCACCGGCTGATGCCGCAGGACGAGCAGCGCCAGGCCCGTGAGGCTGGTGAGCAGCAGCAGGAGGATGAAGGCCTCGTCCAGGCCGTCCTGCGCGGGGTCGCCCAGGGCCGGGTCGCGCCGCGCGCGCAGCAGGAACAGGCCGGCCGGCCCGACGAGCAGCCCGATGCCGCCGGAGGTGCCGAGGATCACCGGCAGGCTCGTGTAGGCATACGGCGCGACCGAGCCGGTCATGTGGTACAGCGCGGCGACCGTCGTCGAGGCGAAGCACAGCAGGAAGCCGTAGAACGTGCAGTGGTGGAACCACCGCCGCCACGGACTGCGCGTCTCCTCGGCGGTTGTGCAATCGACACCGGTGGCGTGTAGGTGCCGCAGGGTTAACACGTCCCGTACCGGGGTCAGACCCCATATGCGACCCGTATCAGGGGTCAGACCCCGTATACGACTCGTATCAAGGTTGCGCCAGAAGCGCCGCATGCCGACGCCGAACGCGGCGAGCACGAAGATCGACACGCCGCCAAAGAGCGTCACCATCACGTGATGCGGGATGACGGCGTAGAAGTTCCCGGAGCCGTCCACGGGCGCGGTCACGCCGCCGGCGAGCAGCATCATGACGACCAACGCCGCCACGAGCGCACACGCCGTGACGATGCCGTGATGCCGGAAGGCGCCGGCGACGACGCGGGGCCAGCAGTACTCCTCGTACGACTGCAGACGGATCCGCGCGAGCGTCCGCGGCACGTTGATCCCGAACTCGTGCGGCGGCGCGTACTGGCACGCATACAGGCACTCGCCGCAGTTGTGACAGAGGTTCGCCAGATAGTTGAGGTCGGTCTCCGTGAAGGTGAGCCGCCTCTCCATCGCCGGAAACACCGGGCAGTACTGCTCGCAGTAGCGGCAGGCATTGCACACGGTCATGACGTGCTGGCCCAGGCGGAGCGTCTCAGCCTGCATGACGCGCGGCCTCCTCGCCCGCGATCCGTCCGAACACCGTCCCGATGGTCATGCCGATGCCGGCGACGTAGCCCTTGCGCAGCACGTTGCCCGCCATGATCTCGCCCGCGGCGTAGATGTTGGCCGCCGCGTCGCCGCTCGCCATCTGCACGCGCGCGCCGGCATCCACCTTCAGCCCGAGATACGTGAACGTAATCCCCGGCCGCAGCGGGTAGCCCCAGAACGGCGGCGCGTCGATGCGCTGCGCCCAATGCGACTTCGGCGGCAGCAGCCCTTCTGTTCGGCAGTCATCCAGCGTGTCGGGGTTGAACGTCCCTGGACGAACGGCGCGGTTGAACGTCGCCACCGTCGATTCGACCTTCTGCGCCGGCAGCGCGAGCGCGGCGGCAAGCTCGCGAATCGAATTCGCCACCACCGGCGGAAACACGGACGGCATGAAGCGCCCGATCGCCTTCGCGTCGACGATCGAGAACGCGATCTGCTCCGGCTGCGCGGCGATGAGGCTTCCCCACGTCGCGTACCGCTTCGGCCAGGCGTCCTCGCCCTCGTCGTAGAACCGCTCGCCGTCGTTGTTGACGATGATGCCGAACGGAATCGAGTCGAGACGCGTGACGATGCCGCCGTCGAAGCGCGGCGCGCGCGCGTCCACGGCAATCGCATGGCAGGCCTTCGGGTCGCCGATCGCCTGCGCGCCGGCGTCGAGCATCAGCCGCAGCAGCGTGCCACGGTTGTACGGCGTGCCGCGGATGATGAAGTTGTCGGCCGCCGGCCCCCAGGCCTCGCGCAGCCAGTCGATGTTCGACTCGAAGCCGCCGGCGGCCAGGACGACGGCCTTCGCGCGAATCGTTTCGGTACGATCGCCGGTGCGCACAGTGGCCGCGCTGAACGTGCCGCCCGAGATGTCGAGGCCGACGACCTCCGCGTCGTAGCGGACGTCGATCCCCGCGCGCGTGGCGGCCGCGTAGTAGCTGTTCATCAGGGCCTTGCCGCCGCCGAGGAAGAACGCGTTGGTGCGGCCGAGGTGCAGCGTGCCGCGCAGCGACGACTGGAACCGCACGCCGTAGCGCCGCATCCACGCGGGGCACCCGGCGGATCGACCGATGACCAGGCGCGCCAGCGGCTCGTCGGTGCCGCCGCTCACGCGCAGCAGATCCGCGAAGAACTCGTCTTCCGGATAGGCGCCGGTCAGGAACGCGTCGGGCTGCGCGTGCGCACAGCGCAGGTTGCGCGTGTGCCGGCTGTTGCCGCCGCGGAAGTCGCGAGGCGCGCCCTCGAGCACGATCACGCGCGCGCCCGCCTCCCGCGCGGTCAAGGCGGCCGACAGCCCCGCGTTCCCGCCGCCGATTACTGCAACGTCGTACCGGTCCATCGTCTCCAGATGCGCGGCCCGCCGAGCACGACGATCGCCGTCGCCAGCAGCACCGCGCTGATCGGCCGCTCGAGGAAGACCGACGCGTCGCCTTCGCTGATCGCCATCGCGCGGCGGAACTGCTGCTCCGACAGCGGGCCGAGGATCAGCCCGAGCACCGCGGGCACCAGCGGAAAGCCGTAGAGGCGCATCGCACACCCGATCGCGCCGACGGCGAACAGCAGCACGAGGTCGAGCATCGACCGGTTCAGGCTGTAGGCGCCGAGCGAGGCGAGCACCAGAATGCCGCCGAAGAGCAGCGGCCGCGGCACGAGCATCACGCGCGCCCATACGCCCACCAGCGGCAGGTTGAGCACCAGCAGCATCACGTTGCCGATGTAGAGGCTGGCGATGAGCGTCCAGACGAGATCCGGCCGCGACGCGAACAGCAGCGGCCCCGGCTGCAGGCCGTACTGCTGGAACGCCGCCAGCATGATCGCCGCCGTGGCCGACGACGGCAGCCCGAGCGTGAGCAGCGGCGCCAGCACGCCGGCGGCGGCCGCGTTGTTCGCCGCCTCGGGTCCCGCCACGGCCTCGATGGCGCCCTGGCCGAATTCCTCGGGGTGATCGCTGAGACGCTTCTCCGTCATGTACGAGAGAAACGTCGGGATCACCGTGCCGCCCACCGGCAGCACGCCCAGTGGAAAACCGATGGCCGTGCCGCGGAGCCACGGTTTCCACGAGCGGCGCCAGTCGTCGCGGCTCATGCCGGTGAACTGGTGCAGCGTCACCCGTCCGCCTTCGCCCTCCGGGCTTCGGCGAGACCATGCCTGGAACATCGTCTCGCCGACCGCGAACAATCCGATGACGAGGATGACGACGTCGATGCCGTCGAGGAGCTGGGGAATGCCGAAGGAGAAACGCGCTTCGCCGGTGAGCTGGTCGATGCCGACCAGGCCGAGCGCCAGGCCGAGAAAGAGGCTGAAGAGGCCGCGCACGACGGAGTCGCCGAGCAGGACGGCGACCGTCGTGAACGCGAGCACGGTCAGCGCGAAGTACTCGGCCGGGCCGAAACGCAGCGCCATGTCCGCCAGCGGCGGCGCGAACAGCGTCAGGGCCAGCGTGGCCAGCGTGCCGGCCACGAACGACCCGATCGCCGCCGTCGTCAGCGCCGCGGCGCCGCGGCCCTTCAGCGCCATCACGTGGCCGTCGATGGCGGTGGCGATCGATCCCGTCTCGCCCGGCGTATTGAGCAGGATGCTCGTCGTCGAGCCGCCGTACATCGCGCCGTAGTAGATGCCGCCGAACATGATGAAGGCGCTGATCGGATCGAGGGTGAACGTGACCGGCAGCAGGACCGCGACGGTGAGCGCCGGGCCGATGCCGGGCAGGACGCCGACCGCGGTGCCGAGCGTGACGCCGGCCAGCGCCCACAGCAGGTTGGTCAGCGTCAGCGCCGCGGCAAACCCGGAGCGAAGCGCCTCGAACGCGTCCAACTAGCGAGGCTCCGCCAGATGGAGGCCGCTTCGCCTCGCTAGTGGCAGTATCCCTTTGCCCGCACTCCGTGCGGGCGGGTCTTGAAGGACCCGTCGGAGATCCGCGACATGACGCAGTTCTTTGCCCTTCAAGACGGCTACGGCAGCGGGAGTTGGAGGACGCGGGCGAAGAGCAGCCACGCGCCGGCCGAGACGGCCACCGCGAACACTGCATCGCGCAGCGGGTGACGCGCGTCGAAGGCGCGCGCGGTGAACCAGAAGAGCGCGGCGGCGGCGACGATGAAGCCGGCGCGCTCGGCGAGCGTGAGATGAATGAGGATGCCGACGGCGAGCACGGCGATGGGCTGCCAGACGCGTCCCGTAGGGCGGGCCACGGCACCCCATCGCGCAGGCGCGATGAGGACCCCGCCATCCGGCCCGCCATGACGGCGAAACGAAAGAACGGACGCGATGCCAAACACGACCAGCCCCGCGAGCACGAACAGCGGGTACGGCCCGGCGTCGGCGAATGACCGCTCGCCGCGCCCGGTGCCGAGCTCGCGCAGAATGGCCTGCACGCGCGCCTCCTCGGCGTCCGCGAACCGCGCATAGTCGTCGCCGGCGAGGTAGCGGTCGATCCAGCGGTACTGCTCGAGCGCGCGGCGCCACGGCTCGGAATGCACCATGGCGTCGATCGTCTCCGCGAGGCGGCGGCGGTCTTCGTCGCTGATCCCCGGCGGCGCCACGACGGAGCGCCAGTTCTCGAACTCGACGTCCACGCCCTGCTCCCGCAGCGTCGGGATGTCGAGGCCCGCGAGCCGGCCGCCGCTCGAGATCGCCAGCGCGCGCAGCGTGCCGCCGCTGATGTGCGGCGCGAGCTCGGCCAGTCCGTTCACGCCGACCGACACCTGCCCGCCGAGAATCGCGGAGAGCGACTCGCCGCCGCCCGAGAACGCGATGTAATTGACGCGGCTCGGCGCGACGCGCACGGCCTGCGCGATCAGCCCCGCGAGAATCTGATCGCTGCCACCGGCGGACCCGCCGCCCCACGAGATCGACTCGGGCCGCGCCTTGAACGCCTCGAGGAAATCCGCGAGCGTCCTGAACGGCGAGCCCGCCGGCACCGCCAGCACCTCGTATTCGCCGGTCAGCCGCGCGATCGGGACCACGTCATCCAGCGTGACCGGTGACCGGTTGGTGACGATCGCGCCGAGCATGATGAGGCCCGACACCATCACCGCGTCGCCGTTTCCGCGCTCCGCGCCGATGAAGCGGGCGAGACCGATGGTGCCGGCCGCGCCCGGAATGTTCTCGACGGAGACGCCGCTCGCGAGGCCCGCTTCCTGCAGCACCTGCTGCATCACGCGCGCGGTCTGATCCCAGCCGCCGCCCGGGGCGGCCGGAGCGATGATGCGCAGTCCCTCCAGCCGTTCCTGCGCACTGGCTGGAGGCACTGCGGCAACTCCCAACAACACAACTCCCAACGCCCAAGACACATGCTTTGGGAATTGGGAGTTGGATCGTTGGGCGTTAGATGAATGCTCCGCCATTCGCATGAATCGTCTGCCCGGTGATGTAGCGGGCGCCGGGGCCGCAGAGGAAGCGCACGAGCGCGGCGACCTCCTCCGGCTTGCCCTTGCGTCCCACCGGCGGCGCATGCAGCGCATGATGCGCCGGTTCGGGGCCGGCGCGCGAGGTGTCGATCAGCCCCGGCGCCACGCAGTTGACGGTCACCTTGAACGGCGCGAGGTCGTGCGCGAGCGCGCGCGTCAGGCCGACGAGACCGGTCTTTGCCGCGATCACGTGCGCGCGGCGCGTGGCGCCCGTGAACGCCGACAGCCCGCCGATGTTGATGATGCTGCCGCCGCCCGCGTTCACCAGATGCGGGCAGGCCGCGTGGCTGCACAGATACGCGCCGTCCAGCGTCGTCGCCAGCACCTCGCGCCACTCGCGGTAGTCGAGATCGGCGAATGCGACTTCGCGGCGGAGGGATGCGTTGTTGACCAGGATGTCGAGCCGGCCGAACTCGGCGACGGCGGCGGCGATGAGCGCGGCCGCCTGATCGGGATCGGCAACGTCTCCGACCTTCACGGCCGCGCGGCCGCCGGCAGCGCGTATCTGTTGCGCCACCTCCTCGGCCGCCGCCGCAGACGTCCGCGCGTTGACGACCACCGCCGCGCCCGCCTCCGCCAGCGTCAGCGCGATGGCGCGGCCGATGTTGCGCGCGCTGCCGGTGACGACGGCCACCTGGCCGTGCAGCTCCTGGTCCGGCTGAAGCCGGACACTACGTCCGTCACTGTCGGGCCGGCTGAAGCCGGCTCCCACGTACGAATCACTCATCCACGGAACTCCGTCATCGCGTCGAGCCGCGGCGCCTCGAAGATCCCGCGCGCCACCGCCAGCAGCCGCTCGGCCGACGGCCGCCGCAGCCGGCCGTGCGCCGCATTGTCCAGGAACTTGGCCTCGACGTCAGCGGTCGAGAGCGGCGCGTGCGCGCCGCCGCGCATGTGCGGCTGGCGGAACTCGCGCCGGCTGCCGTCCTTCAGCGTCGCCCGCAGGTGGCCGGTGAAATTGCGCGGGTACTCGTCGGCCGGGTTGATCGCGTAGCGGATCTTCGACGCCAGCGCCAGCACCGCCGGGTCGTGGATGCGCGCGGGGGTGAACTGCGACAACCCCGCCTTCCTGTCGAAGAACCCGACCGCCATGCAGAACGGCGTGCTGAACTTCGCGGCGTACGCCGTGGGCGGATTGTGCTTGCCGGCCAGCGGCTCCCACAGCCGGTGCACGGTGCCTTCGCCCACCTCGCACGTGATGTCCACGATGTCGTTCGCCTTGATGCCGTCTTCGGCGAGCTTGATCGCGCAGTCGATGAACGGCTGCGTCATCGTCCCGCACGCATACGGCTTGAACGCCACATCGTCGGTGACCCACGTCGTGCCGAGACCACTGAGCAGCGGCTCGAAGTTGGGCGCCACCGGATGCGCGAATGCCTTGTAGGCGCCGTTCACCCCTTCGAGGACGGTCCGCGGACCCAGGAAGCCGCCGCGCGCCATGAGCGCCGCGCGGATGCCCGACTGCGCGGCCCAGCCCGCGTGCATGCGCTTGGTCCAGGTGCCCTCGGCGAGGTACTCGATGATGCCCGACGCCATGCTGCCCGCGATGCCGATGGCCGACGCGGTGGCCGCGGTCGAGCAACGAATCGCCGCGGCCACTGCGGCGGCGGCCGCGAGCGCGCCGTAGACCGCCGTCGGATGAAAGCCGGCCTTGTGCGCGCCCATCGGCGCGACGAGGCTGAGCCGGCACAGCAGCTCGACGCCGGTGACGGTGCCGACGAGCAGTCGATCGCCGCCGAGCCCCTCGCGCTCGCAGGCGGCCAGCACAGCGGGGACAATCACCGCGCCGGAATGGACCGGCCCGCCTTCGAACGTGTCGTCGAAGTCCTCGCCGTGCGCGGCGGTGCCGTTGACGAGCGCGGCGCCAAACGCGTCGGACGCCGCGTCATGCCCGATGACGGTGCAGCCGCCCCTCCCGTCCACGGCGGCGAGCGTCGCGGCGATGTACTCCTCATGCCGCGCGGCCAGGCAGAGCCCGGCGACGTCGATGAACAGCTTGCGCGCGGCGTCCACCGTCGCCGCCGGCAGCTCGTCGGCGCGGACGGCCGCCAGCCACGCGGCCAGCGTCTCAGCGACCGGCGTGCCTGGTCCTGCGGTCTCTGACATGGCGGAGGAGCGAACCGATCACAAATAGCACGGCGACGAGCAGCAGCCCGGCCGAGACGCGGTCCTGGATGAACGTCATGTGGTCGCCGTCGGAGAGCACCAGCGCGCGGCGATAGTTGGATTCCACCATGAACCCGAGCACGACGCCCAGCACCATCGGCAGCACCGGCACCTTGAAGTAGCGCATCGCGTAGCCGACGGCGCCGAAGACGAGCGCGACGCCGACGTGAAAGAGGCTCGTCTCGACGGCGTAGACGCCCGAGACGACCAGCGCGAAGATGAACGCCGTCAGGTAGGGGCGCGGCTGGCCGACGAGCCAGAGGCACGGCGTCATCACGAGGTAGCCGACGACCACCATCGCGATGTTGGCGGCCAGCAGCCCGAGGTAGAGGCCGTTGACCACCTCGCCGTTCTCGACGAGCAGCATCGGCCCGGGAACGAGCCCGTGCATCAGGAAGCCGCCCAGCAGGACGGCCGCCGAATTCGAGCTCGGGATGCCGAGGCTGAGCAGCGGCACCAGCGCCGTGCACGCCACGGTGTTGTTCGCGGCCTCGGGCGCCGCGATCCCTTCCACCGACCCCTTGCCGAACTCTTCCTTGTGGCGCGAAAACCGGCGCGCCTGGTCGTAGGCGATGAACGACGAGATGGCCCCGCCGCCGCCCGGCATCATCCCCTCGAACGTGCCGATGACCGACCCGATCGCCTGCGGACGCGCGATGCGCTTCCACACCGCCGGACGCGGGAACCGGATGCGCGCGCGTTCACGCGGCGCGTGCTGCCACCCGGTCTCGCCCGCCTGCGCCATCAGCTCCGCGATGGCGTAGACGCCCACCATGACCAGGATCGGCGGGATGCCGGAGAGGAGCTCCGGGCTGTCGAACGTGAAGCGGTTCAGCCCCGTCACCGGGTCCGTGCCGATGGTGGAGATCATCAGGCCGATCACGCCCGCCAGCAGCCCGCGCACGAGCGACTCGCGCGACAGCGACGCGATGACGCTGAGCCCGAGCATCCCGAGCGCGAAGTACGCGGCAGGCGTGAACGCCAGCGCGACCGTGGACAGCGGCTCGGTCAGCAGGTAGAGCACGGTCAGGCCGAAGAGCCCGCCGACGAAGCCGGAATACAGCGAGATGCCGAGCGCCTCGCCCGCCTTTCCCTGCTCCTTCAGCGCGTAGCCGTCCACCACCGTGGCGGCCGCCGCGTTGGTGCCTGGCGTGCGGATCAGAATCCCCGGGATCGATCCGCCGTACTCCGCGCCCACATAGGTGGACGCCAGCATCACGATCGCCGTCGTCGCCTCGAGACCGAAGGTCAGCGGCAGCAGCAGCGCCATCGTGATCGACGGCGAGATGCCGGGGAGCGCGCCGCCGAAGATGCCCCACGCGACGCCGCCGAACGCGGCGGCCACGATCGATGCGAGCGGAAGGTCGGCCACCGGCTAGAGGAGCGACTCCCAGATGCCGGGCGGGTGCTGCACGCCGAGCAGGCGCACGAACATCAGCCAGAACAGCGCGGCGCCGCAGGCGGCGACGAGCAGGATGCGCGGCCTGAACACGCCGCCCTGGTACCAGACGGTGGCTGCGATCAGGAGCGCGACCGCGACGACATAGCCGACGAACTCGACGACGGCGAGATAGACGGCGCCGAGCGCCAGCAGACCCGCAGCCCGCGCGATCTCGCGGCGTACGTAGGGCGGACCTTTACCCCTCGACTCCGCTCGGGGCGGGCGGTCCGCCAGGCGGGGCGCAAAGCCCCGCCCTGCGAGCACAAGAGACAGGCCGGCGAGGACGTACGCGTAGATCTTCGGCAGGCCGGCGGGGCCGACAGCATCCGACAGCAGGCTCTCCGGCACGTCGGCCGCCATGAGGTAGTACGCGCCCGCCAGCACCAGGCCAATCACACCCAGCCAGAGATCTCTATTCATGAATCAGCTCTGTAGTTCCAGGAACGTGGAACCGCCGGCGCCGCTCACTTAATCGCGCCGGACTCTTTGAGGAAGGCTTCCGTCTCCCGGCCGAAGTCGTTCATGAAGCCGACGTACTCGCGGTGCGCGAGGAAGCCGGGCTCGAGGCCGTTGCCCGCGTAGATCTTCCTGTACGCGGGATCCGCCAGCAGCTTCGGGACCGCCGCCTCCCACGCGCCGATCACGGCCGGCGGCGTGCCTTTCGGACCCGCCAGGCCGCGGAACTTGCGCACCGCGAGGTCGATGCCCTGCTCCTTCACCGTGGGCACATCGGGAAACTGCGCGAGCCGCCGGTCCCCGACCACGCCGAGCAGCCGCACCTTCTTCGCGCCGATCTGCGTCCTGATCTCCTGCAGCTCGCCGATGCCGACGTCGAGCGTGTGGTTGAGGACGTTGATCAGCATGTCGCCGCCGCCCTCGAAGGTGACCACCGCGGCGTTCACGCCGGCCTTCTGTTTCAGGCGCTCGAGCGTCTGCCGTTCGAGCGAGGCGGGATTGGCGGCGCCCCAGCGGCCGCGCGCCTTGCGCGCGTGGTCGAGCACGTCGCGCAGCGTCCTGAACCGCGAATCGGCCGCCGTGTAGAGCACCTCCGGATCGAAGAACACGTTCACCAGCGGCTCGAGATCGCGGTAGGTCGCAGGCGGCCGGCTGAGGAGCGACGTGTAGACGAACGTCGGCGTCGTGGCATAGAGCAGCCCGCCGTCAGGCTTCGACCGCGCGACGGTCGCCATCGCCTTCGCGCCGCTCCCGCCCGCGATGTTGTCCACGACGACGGTGACGCCCATGATCTTCGTCAGATACGGCGCCATCTCGCGCAGGAACACGTCGCTGCCGCCCCCCGGGCTCGAGTGCGTCGCCAGCATGACGACGCTCTTCGGGTACTTCGCTTGCGCCGAAAGCGCTGCTAGGGGCCACAGAGCCACAGAGGCACAGAGAGAAAGAAACTCTCGTCTCTGTGTCTCGGTGACTCTGTGGCTTGTGGGAGCCTTTATTTCCATGCCGCGTAGACGGGCTTCGCGACGAGATAGTCCGGGTTCGCACCCGGGCGCGGGACGAACTTCTGCACGCGGCCGGCGTCCACTTCCGCCACGTAGAGATTCCCTTCCTGATCCACGCTGATGCCGTGCACGCCCCAGAGCGTACCCGGGAAATCGCCAATTGCGCCCCACGCGTACTGGAGATGCCCCTCGAGGTCGTACTTGAGCATCTTCTGCGTGTTGCGGTCGAACGTCCAGATCATCCGGTCGTCGCCCATGTAGAGCAGGTGCAGGCTCGAGGGGCGCACCTTGATGCTCCACTCGGAGATGTACGTGCCCCGGTCGTCGAAGATCTGGATGCGGTGGTTCGCGCGATCGTTCACGTAGACGCGCCGCGTCTCGGGATCGACCGCGATGCCGTGCACGTTGTTCATGTAGTTCGGCCGCGTCTCCTTGCCCGCCTCGCCGCGCTCGCCCCAGCCGAGCAGGAACGTGCCGTCCTTGTCGAACTTCGCCACGCGCGTGCCGTTGTACCCGTCGGCGACGTAGAAATTGCTGTCGGGGTCCCACGCCATGAATGTCGGCCGGTTGAAGTGGGTCGCGTCGGCACCCGGCATCTCGGGCGTGCCGATCGTCTGCAGGAGCTGCTTGCCGTCGTTGCTGAACTTGTAGATCGCGTGCATGTGATCGTCCACGACCCACACGTGCTTCTCCGGGTCGTACGGATTCACGTACACCGAGTGCGGACGACGGAAGATCTTGTCCCACTGCGTCCACGTCTCGAGGATGTTGCCCTGCGCGTCGACGACGGTGAGGCAGTACGCCCAGTTGGCGTCCACGCCGACCTGGCGGTACGGCGGGGCGCTGCCGCGCCAGTTCTCCATGCCGCGCGCGGGATCCTGTCCGGTGCCGCCGGAGCCGGGAAGCGCCGTGGCCGTCGCGCTGCGCCACGGCAGCCCGCCGACCGGGAACTGCAGGCTCGGGCCGAGCTGGGGCAACCGGGTGACCGGCGGCTCTTTCAGGTTCGGCAGCCCGCCGCGAAAGAGCAGGTACACGCGGTTCGGGCTCTCGGCGAAAATCCCTTGCCCGGCGCCCCACGTCCATTTCTCGTTGCCGGGCACGGTGCTGATGTCTTTCGGCCACCCTTCTTGCACCCGGTACGGACCGGAGACGTCCTGTTCGCCGACCTCGCCAGGCACCGCGGCAAACGCGGGCGCGTCCTCGCCCTGCGCTTCGGCCACCGGCGGCCGCGGCGCGTTCCGGCCGATCAGCACGCCGACGATCACGCTGACTACGACCGCCAGGCCAATCTTCATCGTCTGGTTCATCGTGCAACCTCCATCCCTGTCAGCTTCGCGCGCGTGATGGCCTGCTGCACGAAGCCTGATTTGCGTGCGTCGAGCACGAACGTGTTGATCTCCTTCAGGCGCGCCGTGTCGCCTCTGGGGACGACGATCGCCTGGCCGATCTTGAGGAAGTCGTCGGCAAGGATTCGCACGCGCGGCGAGGTCGCCGCCGTGTCGCCCATGCGCTGGCGGTTGGCCGCGAACGCCTGCAGCTCGCCGCTGACGAGCATCTTCACCAGCGCCTCGTGTGACGGCGTCGCGTCGAACACGCGGACCCGGGCGTTCTCGAGATTCGCGCTGACGTGGATCTGCTGCGTCTGTCCCTTGACCGCGCCGACCGTGATGCCGGCGCGATCGACGTCGGCGGAGCGCTGAATATCGGAGTCGGCGCGCACCAGGTAGCCGTTGCCCATGATCAGGTACGGCTCCGAGAAGTCCACTTGCGTGGCCCGCTCGGCCTCAACCGCCAGGAACCCGATGTCCGCCTGTTTCGCGAGCACGCGCGCGATGACGGCGGCGGCGTCGGGCTCGGGCATCAGCGAGACCTGCACGCCGAGACGCCGCGCGAGCTCGCGCGCCATGTCGGCGGCCGGGCCGCTGATGGCGCCCGTCTGCGGGTCGATGCGTGCCTGGACGGGATTGGTCGCGAGAAACGCCGCGCGCAGCGTGCCGGTCGGGGCAAGCTGCGGCGCGGCAAGCAACAGCAGAAGGAGCGCCACCACTCGCATACGTGGCGCTCATTATAGGCGCAGGCGTCCGGCGCCCCTTACTTTCCGTAGAGCTCCTTGACCAGCGCCGCGTCGGCCCGAGACAGCTGTGTGTTCCACCCCTGCACGAAGTTGTCGGTGGTGAAGCCCGGAAGGATCGCGTACATCATCACCGACGCGGGATCGAACTCGGCGGACGACTTCAGGCCCGCTGCGTGCGGGGTGAAGATTTGGGCGTCCACGAGCGGCGCGTCCCAGCCGTACTGCTGTTTGTAGTACGAGTAGACATTCGGTTTGTTCCACGTGATGCCTGCGTCGGGGCGCTGATGCTCGTGCAGCGCGCCGATCGCGTGGCCGAACTCGTGCAGCACCAGCGCCCGAAGCCGATCTTCCGGCATCGTGTCAGCGAACCCGATCGTCATCGTCGGCGCTGGCTCGAGGATCACGAGAGCGCGGATGCCAACCGCGGACTCTGCACCGCCCGCCGGTGGGAGGCTCACGCGGATCTCCGCGGGCCCCGCATCGACGAACTGGAGCGTCAGCGCAAGACCGGGAAGCATCCATTCCTGCGCGATCGTCTGTACACGCTGCCGGCGCGCGGGCGTCGCGTCGAGAAAGCGCACGCGCAACGGCCTGTCGACGGGCCAGAGCGTCCTCGTCGGGAGGACGATCTGCGGCTGAAACAGCGGGAACATGCCGAGGAACCCGCGCGGCGGGCGCTCCGTCTCTATCAGCCGCTGATTGGTCAGCGGCACCGGCGTCTGGGCGCCGCAGGCGACCGGGATCTCGACGCTGGCCGGAGCGGCCAACGCCGCGGCAGACACCGAGGCGCGCATCAGGGGCACACGCGCCGACTCGCCGGCGCACCCCGGCACCAGCCACGCGGCAGCGACCGCCGTCGCGGCGAGAAACGGCCGCAGCCCTCTCACTTCAATTTGTAGCCGAGGCCAATATACGCGACGTGCGCGGCCCCCGATTGGAACGGCTTCTTCGCGCTCCCCGGCGCCTCGTCGAGCTCGTCGTCTGGACGCAGCGTGGGGATGGCCAGCAGCGCATACCCGAGGTTGATCGACACGTTCCTCCACATCCCGGCGCCGGCGCCGACCGTCACCCCGATGTTGGGCGAGACGACGGTCCCGATGAAGACACGGGCACGTTCTTCCTTCGTCAGATCCGGCCACGTGGAATCGAACGGCGGATGAAAATTGATCGTCACCATGCTGAGGGATCGGCTGAGCGGATCCGCGACGATCTTGCCGCCGTCCACCTTGACGCGGTCCTTCCCGGAGGAAGCACCCAGCACGTAGGCACTGATCAGGCCGAACGTCACCACTTGCCGCGGAATGTTCTGGAACGTGGACGTACCGGCGATCGCGGCCACTGTCGGTTCGGCCACCGCGGCGCGGTAGCGCGCGAGCACGATGGACGGCTCGCCGGTGACACACGCCTCTACCAGGGCCTTCCGTTCCTCGTCGGTCTTTCCCAGCATCGCCTGTTCCGCGCAGAACGCCTCGGCCTCCGACCGCAGCTCCTCGTCGAGCTTCTCCCAGCACGTCGCCTCATAGGTCAACGGCCCGCAGGCGGCCGGCACCTTTGGGGTGATGTATGCCGTGGCGGTGGTCAGGAGCCCCTTCGACAGCCTCTGTGAGGTCGGGCCGAATCCGTCGGTGCGCACAGCCAGGTCTACACCATTCAGGCTCGCGCGCAGCGCTGCCTGGCGCTTCTCGTCGATGAATGCCGGCGCCTTGAGCACGTCGCTGAACGTGAGGTCGCCGCGCCGGAAGTGCACCGGGACGATGCTGACCGTGGCGAGGACGGGGCGCGGCGGCTCCTTTTCACCTGGCGCCTTGGACAGCAGGGCCGGCAGCGTCCCCTTCAGCAGCGGCGCGATGATTGCCGGATCGATGGCCGCCTTCAGGAAGTCGGGCGTCTGTTCGACGACCGGATCGGCCGTCCGCTTGGCGGCGACGCTCGTCAGGAGTTTCATACCTTTCGTATGCGACAGGTACACCTGGAGGAGCCGCGGCGGCGGTTCCCGCCGGGCCGCCCCGGCGGCCGGCTTCAGGGGCGCCACGTCGATCAGCGTTTCGGGAACGCCCGGCAAGGTCGTCGCGTAGCGCTGCGGCGCGGGGTCGTGCACCAGGTAGCGGAGCAGCGTGGGCTCGTCGTTGGCGGCCGTCGTGCCGAAGATTACGAGGACGTAATCACGAGACCACGCAAGCTTGCCGCCTGGAAACAGGTCGGGCAGATCGTCCGGCGACTTGAATGTGCACTCGTTGAGCAAGGAGCGGCTGAGCGCCTGCAGCCGATCCCATCGGCCGTTCAAGTACTCCGCGCGAAGCTCGGACAGCTTCGCGGCGGGCGGCGTGAACTGGCCGCAGCTCACCTCAATGTTGCCTGTGACGGGCTCCGGCAGCGAGGGCACTTGTGCGGACGCTCCGGACGCGAGCACGCACAGCCCGAACGCCATCAATGTGGATCGAATCACGTCTCCTCTCCTTGGACAGGACAGAATGGTAGACGGACGCGCGCCGCAGATTTCACGCGTTGACGCAGAAAACGGGCGCGGCCCCAGCCGGTGCCCCACGAGTTGCGGACGAGGAGCGCACCCCTGGTCGGCGCGGCGGCGTTGGCGTTCCTGATCACCTTGTTGTCGTCGAAGCCGGCCGCCACCACCGCGTGGCCGCCGACAATCGACTCGCCGCTCGTCGGGAACGGAATCGCGCCGGTCGTCGCCGCCTGGTTGATAGAGCTGTAGACGGTGAAGCCGAACATCGACCCTATCGAAGCCGGCGATCCAGTACTTCCAGTACTGCTCCGGCGGCACGCCGAAGATCCATAGAACCTTCTGTCCCGTGGATCAACGTGAACACCAGGGGCGGCGAACGCTGTAGGACAAACGCGCACGGTGGTACACTCGCGCGTCATGACACACGCATTGCTCTCCCGCCGCGAGTGGCTGCAACGGACGTCCGCGATCGCAGGCGGCGCGGTCGTCGCCCATCTCTTCCCCGATGCGATGGGGCGCGCGTGGGCGCAGGCGCAGACCGCCGTCGATCCGGTGGCCGCGGCCCGCGCCGGCATGGCGAAGACGCCCATCGAGGTGCTCAAGCTCACCGACACCCTGACGCTGCTCTCCGGACCGGGCGGCAACGTGGTCGTCCTCAACGGGTCCGAGGGCAAGATCGTCGTGGACACGTTCATCCAGGGCGTCTTCCCCGCGCTGAAGCAGCGGCTCGACGCGATGGGCAACGCCGCCATCAAGCTCGCCATCGACACGCACTGGCACTTCGATCACGTGGACAACAACGAGAGCTTCCGGAAGGCGGGCGCCGGGATCCTCGCGCACGCGAACACGCCGAAGCGGATGTCACAGCCGCACGAGCTGCTCGGGATGAAGTTCCCCGCGTCGCCGGCGGGCGCGATGCCGACGCAGACGTTCGCGATGACGCACTCGCTGCAGGCCAACGGCGAGAAGGTGGAGCTCGCCTACATCCCGCCCGCGCACACCGACACCGACATCTCCGTGCACTTCACGCGCGGCAACGTGCTGCACCTGGGCGACACGTTCTTCAACGGCATGTACCCGGTGATCGATCCAGGCACCGGCGGGAACCTGAACGGGATGATTGCGTCGGCGGACCGCGCCATCAGGATGGCGACGCCGGCGACGAAGATCGTGCCCGGGCACGGGCCCGTGGCCGATCGCGCGGCGCTGATGAGGTACCGGGAGATGCTGGTGACGGTGCGCGAGCGGCTTCAGAAGCTGAAGACGGCGGGCCGCAGCGCGCAGGAGGTCGTCGCCGCGAAGCCGCTCGCGGATCTGGACGCGGTGTGGGGCAAGGGCTTCCTCATGCCCGACCAGTTCGTCCAGATGGCCTATAACTCGTTGTAGCCGGCTGCCGGCAGCGGGCGGCTGGCAGTGCCGGCAGTCACTGCCAGCTACTGCCGGCTGCCTGCTGCCAGCTGCCTGCTCACTCCCACCGCCCGATCGTGCGCCCGTCGGCCCACTTCGCGCCAATGAAGCCGCCGGCGGGCGTGCCGTCCTTCATCGGGTTGAACCGCACCGTGACGACCTCGCCGGGCTTGAACGTGGTGCTCTTCCAGCCGCGCCGCGAGAGCGAGTTCGGGCTGCCCCCTTCGAGGCTCCACTCCGTCTTGGTGCCCTGCTCGTCGCGGATGACCTGAATCCAGATGTGCGGGTTGGTCCACTGCAGCTCCTTGACCACGCCCGTGAACTCCACCACCTTCTCGTCGTCGAACATCGCCGCCGAGTGATGGGCGCTCACCGCCTGCGCCGCGATCATCACACCCGCCGCCATCAACGCCGCAGCCATCAGTCGCATCGCCATTCTCCTAGTCCACTACTTTATCGATTATCTTCCCGTCGGGCCCGATCGTCAGCGTCCTGCCGGACGGGCTGACCGGGTTGCGGTTGTTCTCGGCGCAGGCGTAATCCCACACCCAGGTGTTCGGCGGCTGCTTGCGGTACCGCTTCGTCACCACCCAGGGCTTGGTCAGCGCCGTGGCATCCTCAATCGTCATCACCGCCTCGAGCGTCATGTCGTCCACCTTGCGCATGCGCGTCGTGACGCGCGCCGCGTCGCTCAGGATGAGGCCCGTGCGGTCGAGGATCTGGTCGCCGTCCTTCGAGCCCTTGAGCGCGAGGGTCGCGAAGACGAGCGTGTCCCCTTCCCAGTGGCCGATCGACGCGCCCGTGTACGTGCCCCACAGCTCGTCGGCCGGCGGGAACTTGCGGCCGTCGGTGTAGATCCGCATCGTGTTCGGCCCGTTCTCGGTGAGGATCCAGACGGCCTTCGGGGTCACGGCGAACTCGTAGGTGTCGGGCACGTTCATCAGGCGCGGGAAGCCGGCCGGCGTACCGCAGGTCGTGCCCGGATCGGGGAACACGCCCTTCTTCGCCCGCTCGTTGTTGGCGACGTACTTCGCCTCCCACTCGGCGTTGTACGGGGGATACTCGCGCGGCGTGACCGGATCGTTGGCCCCGGCATTCGGCGGCTTCACCGTGGCCCGGTCGAAGATGGTGCCGCCCTGCATGGCCCACACGCCGCTCCAGTCGGGCAGCGTCTGCGCCGAGCCCGACGCCCCACACAGCACGACCGCTGCGATGGCGATGACAACTGTTCGCATGACTGATCCGCTCCCTTATCGCGCGTCCTTGTCGAGAATCTTGCCGTCAGGGCCGGTCGTCAGCGTCCTGCCCGACGGACTGATCGGATTCCGGTTGTTCTCGGCGCACGCGTAGTCCCACACCCACGTGTCCGGCGGCATCTTGCGGTAGCGCTTCGTCACCACCCAGGGCTTCGTCAGCGCCGTGGCATCCTCAATCGTCATCACCGCCTCGAGCGTCATGTCGTCCGCCTTGCGCATGCGCGTCGTGACGCGCGCCGCGTCGCTCAGGATGAGGCCCGTGCGGTCGAGGATCTGGTCGCCGTCCTTCGAGCCCTTGAGCGCGATGGTCGTGAAGACGAGCGTGTCCCCTTCCCAGTGGCCGATCGACGCGCCCGTGTACGTGCCCCACAGCTCGTCGGCCGGCGGGAACTTGCGGCCGTCCGTGTAGATCCGCATCGTGTTGGGGCCGTTCTCCGTCAGGATCCAGACGGCGTTCGGCGTCAGCGCGAACTCATAGGTATCGGGCAGGTTCATCAGGCGCGGGAAACCGGCCGGCGTACCGCACGTGGAAATCGGGTCGGGGAACGAGCCGTCGGCGACGCGCTTCAGGTTGGCGACGTACCTGGCTTCCCACTCGGCGTTGTAGGGCGGGAACTCGCGCGCGCCGGGCGTGTTCACGGTGCCGTTCGGCGGCTTGATGGTGGCGCGGTCGAACACGGTGCCGCCCTGCATCTGCCACACGCCGCTCCAGTCGGGCAGCGCCGCCGCGGGACGACTGCCCTGTCCCTGCAGCGCGGTGGAGGCCAGAACGACGGCCGCCGCCGACGCAACTGATATACGCCCGAGCCAGTTCATTGCCGTTCTCCTGAACGATTCGGCCGAAAGCATACCATTTAGAATATCCACCCGGTCCACCCGATGATCATGCAGGACCCTTTCGCCGCGGTGTGCGCTGAACAACGGCGTCGTGGAGCTGGATTCGATCATCGGCGCGTGGCGGTGACGGGCGTTCAGGCGCGGGGCTGCCGCAGCTTGAAGCGCTGAATCTTGCCCGTCGCGGTCTTCGGCAGCTCGTCGAGAAACTCCACCCAGCGCGGCCGCTTGTAGTCCGCCAGCCGGCTGCGCACGAACTGCTGCAGCTCCTGCGCACGCTCGGCCGACGGCTCCGCGCCGGGGCGCAGCACGACATACGCGGCGGGCTTGATCAGGCCGTCGCGATCCTCGCGGCCGACGACGGCGCACTCGCGCACGCCGGCGTGCTCCAGCAGGACGTTCTCCAGCTCCACCGGACTGACCCACATCCCCCCGACCTTCAGCATGTCGTCCGATCGGCCCGCGTACCAGAAGAACCCGTCCTCGTCCTGCCGGTACTTGTCGCCGGTGCGGATCCAATGGCCGTCGATCGTGTCCTTCGTCGTGTCGTGGCGGTTCCAGTAGAACGCGCACGTCGAGTCGCCCTTGATCAGCAGGGTGCCGATCTCGCCGGCCGCGGCGTCGCGTCCCTCCTCGTCCACGATGCGCGCCTCGTAGCCGGGGACGAGCAGGCCGCTCGAGCCGGGACGGATCGCGCCCGGCCGGTTGGAGATGAAGACGTGCAGGATCTCGGTGGAGCCGATGCCGTCGAGGATCTCGATGCCGAAGCGCTCCTTGAACCGCTCGAAGAGCGCCGGCGGCAGCGCCTCACCCGCCGACACGGCGTGGCGGATGCTGGAGAGATCGACATCGCGCCCCTCGCGCGTGTGCGCGAGCAGCATCCCGTAGCTCGTCGGCACGGAGAAGAACAGCGTGGGCCGGTGTTTCTCGATGACGCCGTAGACGTGTTCCGCCGTCGGCGGTCCCGGCCACAGCACCGCGGTCGCCCCCACGGCAAACGGAAAGTAGAGCGCGTTGCCGAGGCCGTACGCGAAGAACAGCTTGGCGACGCTGAAGCACCGGTCCTCCGGGGTGATGCCGAGGATGCCCTGTGCGTACAGCGACGCGCACACGACCATGTCGTGCTGCAGGTGCACGCATCCTTTCGGCGGCCCCGTGCTCCCCGACGAGTACAGCCAGAAGGCCGGAGCATCCCTGCTGGTCGGCTCGGGCTCGAGCGTGTCCGACCCGCGTGCGAGCAGATCCGCGGCGACGACCACCTCGCGCAGCGAGCGGAGACGGTGAGGCGGAATGGCGCGTACCTGCGGCAGCAGCGCCTCGCTGACGATCAACACGCCCGCGCGGGCGTCGTTGAGCACGAACTCGTAGTCCGCGGGCGTCCACAGCGTGTTGAGCGGCACCGGCACCGCGCCGATCTTGATGGCGCCGAAGAAGCTGTAGGCGAACGCCGGGCCGTCGTGCAGCAGCAGGGCGACGCGCTCCTCCGGCCGCACGCCCAGGCAGTCCCGCAGCGCGGAGCCGAGCCGGTTGACGCGCTCGCAAACCTGCGCGTAGGTGACCTGCTCGTCGCCGCACTCGATGGCCGTATGCGCGCCGCGGCCGCCGGCGACATGGCGATCGACGAAGTACGCGGCGGCGTTGAAGACGTCCGGAAGCTCACGCGTGGACCAGACGCCGGCTCTTGTCATCCCAGCGCCAGAGCTTATCGCGTAAGATTGGTCGCCATGCGCGCTCGCGTTGCCGTCGTTCTTGCCGCGATCTCATGGTTGTCCCCGCCGCCGTCGTTCTCGCAGGCCGCGACCCAGGGTGTGGTCACGCTGCAGGACAACGGGGCAGGCGCCGCGACCGGCCCTGTCGTGCCGGCCGTGCTCAGCGGGCGACCCGTGCTGGCGGCGGTCCGCGCCGGCGAGCCGCCGCGGATCGACGGCCGCCTCGACGATGCGCTCTGGCGCACGGCCGCGCGGGTCACCGAGTTCTTCCAGCAGCGACCGCTCGAGGGAGCGCCGGCCTCGGAGCGCACGGTGATCCATGTCGCCTACGACAGCGACGCCCTGTATTTCGGCATCCACGCGCGCTATTCCGACCTGCGGCTGATCCGCGCGAACCGCGTCGACCGCGATCAGACCGGGCGCGACGACACGGTGCGCGTCTACATCGATCCGTTCCTCGATCAGCAGCGCGCCTACGTCTTCTCGGTGAACGCCTACGGCATTCAGAGCGATGCCGTCCTGCGCGGCACCGACAACACCGGCGGCGCGCTGGGCGCCGTGACCGCCGCGCGCCGCCCCGCCGGCGGGATGCCCACGCTGCTCGATCGGCTCAAGCCGCCGGCGGCGCCCGAGACCCACACGTCCGGCGCCGTCAACCGCAGCGGCGCGCCGGGCGATGCGTCATGGGATGCACTGTTCGACTCGGCCGGGCGACTCGTCGAGGACGGGTGGATCGCGGAGATGGCGATTCCGTTCAAGAGCCTGCGCTATCCGTCGCGCGGCGCGGACGGCGCGCACCGCTGGGGCCTCCAGATCGAGCGCACCATCGACAGCAAGGACGAGAGCGTCGTCTGGGCGCCGATCTCGCGCAACGTCATGGGCCTGCTGCGGCAGATGGGCGTGCTCGAGGGCATGACCGGCCTGTCGACGAGCCGCAACATCGAGCTGCTGCCGACCTTCACGGCGATCAGCGCGCGGACGTTCGACCCGATGACCTCCGGCTACGTGGCCGCGGGACAGCCGGAGGCCGCGATCAACGCCAAGTACGGCATCACGCCGAACCTGACGCTCGACGTCACCTACAACCCGGATTTCTCGCAGATCGAATCCGACCGGCCGCAGATCGAGGTGAACGAGCGCTTTCCGGTGTTTTATCCGGAGCTGCGGCCGTTCTTCCTCGAGGGGCAGGAGATCTACCAGATCGCGGCGCCCAGCCCGCTGGCGGTCGTGCACACGCGGACGCTGGTCGATCTACGCTATGGCGCGAAGCTCACGGGCAAGGTCGGCAAGACGTCGGTCGGCTTTCTCGTGGCCAACGATCAGGCGCCGGGCCGGGTGGACGATCGCCGCGACCCGGCGTTCGACCGGACGGCGAAGACGGTGCTCGGTCGCGTGCGCTACGACCTGTATTCCGAGTCGCACGTCGGCGTCATCGTCACCGACCGCGAGTTCCTCGACGGCCACAGCCGCCTGAGCGGTCTCGACACGGTCCTGCGGATTGGCGCGAACCACCGGTTCCGCGCGACCGCGCTGGCGGCGGACCGCCTGGCGACGACCGGCGCGCGCCGCACCGGCGCGCTGCTCGACGTCAACCTGCGCAAGGAAGGCCGCCACCTCGCCTACGACGTCGGGCACAACCGGATCGATCCCGGGTTCGGCACCGACCTCGGCTTCGTGCAGCGCACGGATCAGCAGCAGACGACCGCGACTGTCTCGTACCGCTGGTGGCCCGAGCACTGGATCATCAACTGGGATCCGCGCGTCAGCTACCTGCGCAATTACGACTATCAGGGCGTGCTGCAGGACGAGTCGGTGGCCGGCCGCGTGAGCGTCCAGTTCGCCAGGAGCATCAGCGCCTACGGCCAGATCACCCGCGACATGGAGCGGTTCCGCGACATCCCGTTCCGGAAGGCGCGATGGAATGCCGGCGGCAGCGTCAACACCAGCCGTCGCGTGTCGTTCTACCTCTCCTATCAGCAGGGCGACCAGGTTCGCTTCATCGACAATCCGTTCCTCGGCTCGGACCGGCAGCTCAACCTGCTCGTCAACGTGCGCCCGCTCTCACGCTTGCAGAGCGAGATCGGCATGAGCACGCGGCAGTTCGTGGACGTGCGCAGCGACCGGGAGCTGTTCGATGTGCGGCTCTACCGCGCGCGCACCACGTATCAGTTCACTGATCGGCTGCTGCTTCGCAACATCGTCGAGATCGACACGTTCGAACGGGCGAAGGGCGGCAATCTCGTCGCCACCTACCGGGTGAACGCGGGCACCGTGTTCTTCGCGGGCTACGACGATCATTACGGGCCCGAGCGCGAGAGCCACCTCCACGACCACAGCGGCGTCGCGCATTACCATCTCGATCCGACGGGACGGACGATCCGCACCAACCGCGCCGTGTTCGTGAAACTGCAGTACCTCTTTCGCCTGTAGACAGTCGCGATCGACGAGGTCCTCCGCGGCGTCGACGACTAGCGCGGTTTCGACTTCTTCGTAGTGTCCGGCTCTAGCCGGACCACACACGGCGGTGCCGATCAACTTGGTCCGGCTAGCGCGGTTTTGACTTCTTCGTAGACGTTTCAGAAACCGCTCTAGCGGCCGCCTCCGCTGTTCCGGGGCGCCGGGGTCGGCGGCTTCGGCATCGTCTTCATCCTGGCGACGTACTCGGGATACTGCGTCTCCGATCCGCCGAGGCGCGCGTCGAAGGGCGTGCCGTACACGTCGGACCACTGCGGGTTCCAGGCGGGCAGCGGATTCTGGCCGGGGAGGAAATGCGGCACGGTCCCCCGCGGAACCGCCACCTCGGTGGCTTCCTCGCACGGGTACGGCTCGAGCGGCAGGTTGGGATCGTCGATCCACATCATCGTCGTGCGGATGTAGGGCTCGGCCATGTACACCGGGTCGTACAGGATCGAGGTCGCCTGCAGGTAGTCGCCCATCCGCTTCCAGCGGTTGCGCACCACGGCGCGGTCGCTGCGCATGATGCCCCAGCGCCGCAGGTAGGCCTCCTTCAGGTGCGTGGTGGTGACGACGAGCGTGTCGCCGTCCCACTCGCCGGTCGAGAAGCCGCTCCACGTATGCGGCGCGGTGGCCGGCGGGTGCGGGCGCCCGTCCATCCAGATGACCGTCTCCTGCTGGCCCATGTTGATGTGACCGCGGTAGGCGACGACCTCCTGCGTGGCCTGATCCACGTCGGCCCACAGCCGCAGCGCGGAGAGCGGCCCTTCCAGCGAGTAGTCCCACGCGTGCGGCCGGCACACCCACTCGGCGGTGTCGAAGTCGTCGGGATGCCAGGCCTCGGCGCGCCATCGTCCCTCGTTGCTGAGCGGCACGCCCGCGAGGTCGCCGATCATGCCGCTGCCGTCCTGATTACGCGCCAGGGCGCGCCAGTTGCCGGCCAGATGGTCCGTCTGCGCAGCGCTCGGGATTGGGGCCACGAACATCAACAGGGCCAGCAGGGACACGGTCCAGCACTTCATCATTCACTCCCGCCAATACCTTCTCACTGAGGAGTGGATAGTGCAATCGAGAACACGTCGAACGTGTCGAACCGAAGGGAACGTGGGAAGTTGGCAGCGATGTACTGCGGGACGGGAGAGCTAGAAACCGAGGTCCTCGGGCTTCACCCACTCGATCTTGCCGTCGCGCTCGACAACGACCTGATCGCCATCCTTCTTGTGCCGAAGCATCGCCTTCCGGATGCCGCGGTTGATGGCCTCGCCGACTACGCGCCGATCCTCCCTGAGGATGCGATCTACGTTCTTTTGCGCTTCAGTCTTCATCTTGGCCCTGGTGCTGGACGAACGCCCAGACACCCTCATCGTAGACCTTCGGCGGCCTAGATTCCACACCTTCCGCAATCAGCTTTGCCTTCGGCCCGGAACAGTCGTACACAGCCCAACTCGTCGCGAGCGGCTGATACAAGCTGAAGAAGTTGCGGATGCCGGCCCGGTACCGGCGCCGAACCGTGTCCTCGGGAACGTTATGTCCGCCCGTGGTGACCCGCTGAGCGACGCGTTGAACGGCCAGGTCAGCCGAAGATAGCCAGAGGAAGAAGAGATGAACCGCGTACCCGGAGTCGCGAAGATCCCGCAGCCACGGCGCAAACGAGCGACTCGCCAGCGTGGTTTCAAACGCGAAGCTGGCCCGCTGCTCTGCGAGCTCGTGGAGCCTTGCCAGCATCACGCGCCCCGCTGCGATCGCGGCGCCCTCCGGATCGAAAGCCGAGAGCCCGCGGGCGATCACGTCTGCGTTCACGAATTCGTTGACGGACAGCTCATCCTGCAGCAGTTCGGGTGCTGCGGTTGATTTGCCAGCGCCGTTCGGGCCGGCCAGGATAACGACGCTCGGGCGTGGCTCGCTCACGTCAGGTGAAGTGGATTCGCGCCAAAGGGATTCGCGCCGAATAGCGCTGCGCCGTAGGCGCGGCGCTTGATGCCAAGAAGCCCACCCTCGCCGCCCTCGAGCGAGCGCAGTGAGTGAAGAAGGCGAAGGCGACGGGATTCGCGCCAAGTCGCCAGGTGCGCATGCGCCTGGCGCGATGCCAAGAAGCCCACCCTCGCCGCCCTCGAGCGAGCGGAGCGAGCGAAGAGTGGCGGAGAGGGTGGGATTCGAACCCACGTGCCGGTTACCCGACAAGACGCTTTCGAGGCGCCCCCGTTACGACCACTTCGGTACCTCTCCGTCGAACACAACATTATAACTGACGCTTTTCGCGGAAGAATCCCTGGATGAGGTCGCGGCACTCCTCCTCGAGCACACCGCCCGTGACCACGAACCGGTGGTTGAGCCCCGGCGTGTCGAGCGCGCGCGCGGTCGAGACGAGCGCGCCGGTCTTCGGCTCCGCCGCGCCGTAGACGACTTCATGCACCCGCGCGTGCACGAGCGCGCCGACGCACATCAGGCACGGTTCCACCGTCACGTACACGGTGGCGTCCGTCAGGCGGTAGTTCCCCGCCTGCCGGGCGGCGTCACGCAGCACCAGCACCTCGGCGTGCGCGGTGGGGTCCACGGCGCCAATCGGCTGGTTGAACGCGCGTGCCACGATGCGGCCGCCGATGACGAGGACGGCGCCGATCGGGACCTCGCCGGCGGCGAGACCTCGGCGCGCCTCGTCCAGCGCGGCAGCCATGAAAGTAGCGTGCACTAGCTCAGAAAGAAGCGATAGGCGGGGTTCTCGTACTCCGGCGTGTAGGGATAGCCGAGCGCCTCGAGGAAGTCGCGGAAGTCGCCCAGGTCGGTGTCGTTCACCTCGAAGCCGGCGAGCACGCGGCCGAAGTCGGCGCCGTGGTTGCGGTAGTGGAACAGGCTGATGTTCCAGCGGCCGCCCAGCTTCTCGAGGAACCCGGTGAGCGCGCCCGGACGCTCGGGGAACTCGAAGCGGCACAGGCGCTCGTGGCGCACCTCCGGCGCGTGGCCGCCGACCATGTGGCGCACGTGCAGCTTGGCCATCTCGTTGTCGGTGAGGTCCACGGTCTCGTAGCCCATCGCGCAGAGCTTCTGCGCCAGCGCGCTGCCGTCCTGCCGCGACTGCGTGGCGACGCCGACGAAGATGTGCGCCTGCTGGCGCCCGCTCAGCCGGTAGTTGAACTCGGTGACGACGCGGCGGCCGAGGGCGGCGCAGAACTCGCGGAAGGCGCCCGGCCGCTCGGGGATGGTGACCGCGAGCAGCGCCTCGCGCGCCTCGCCCACCTCCGCGCGCTCGGCCACGAACCGCAGGCGGTCGAAGTTCATGTTGGCGCCGCTCAGCACCGCCACCAGCGACCGCTCGCGCACGCCTTCGCGCTCGACCCAGGCCTTGAGCCCCGCCGCCGCGAGCGCGCCGGCCGGCTCCATCACCGTCCGCGTGTCGTCGAAGACGTCCTTGATCGCCGCGCAGACCTCGTCGTTGCTGACGCGCACGATCTCGTCCACGGTCTCCTGCACGATCGGGAACGTCAGCTCGCCGACCTCGCGCACGGCGACGCCGTCGGCAAAGAGGCCGACGTGGTCGAGGCGCACGCGGCGCCCCGCCGCCAGTGACTGGTACATCGCGTCGGCCTCGAACGGCTCGACGCCGATGATGCGGACGTCGGGCCGCAGCACCTTGAGATAGCCGGCGATGCCGGCGATGAGCCCGCCGCCGCCGACGGGCACGAACACGGCCGACAGCCGGTCCTGGCTGTGGCGCAGGATCTCGGCGCCGATCGTCCCCTGCCCGGCGATGACGAGCGGATCGTCGAACGGGTGGATGAACGTCATCCCCGTCTCGGCCACCAGCCCGTCGCAGTGCGCCTTCGCGTCGCCGTAGCTGTCGCCCGCCAGCACCACCTCGGCGCCCATCGCGCGCACCGCATCCACCTTGATCTGCGGGGTCGTCTGCGGCATCACGATCGTGGCGCGCAGTCCGAGCTTGCGCGCGGAGAAGGCGACGCCCTGCGAGTGGTTGCCGGCGCTGGCGGTGATGATGCCGCGCGCCCGTTCCTGTTCGTCGAGGTGCACGATCTTGTTGTAGGCGCCGCGCAGCTTGAAGCTGAAGACCGGCTGCAGGTCCTCGCGCTTGAAGAGCACCTCGTTGCCGAGGCGCCGCGACAGGCGCGGGGCGAGGTCGAGCGGCGTCTCCTTCGCCACGTCGTACACACGGCTCTTGAGGATGTCGTGCAGGAGCTGCGTCAGCGACGCGCTGCGGGTTGAGCCGACTTCCATGGCGCTAACAGCCTATCAAACTCCCAACTGCCAACTTCCAACGCCCAAGACGCCTTGGGAGTTGGGAATTGGAGGTTGGGGGTTAGACAGAAGCGGGCTGCGGGCGAAGCCAGTTTCTCGCGCCGAGGATGTCCAGGGCGAGCAGGCTGCCGACGACGGTGATGGCCGTCGCCCAGGAGACCGGCTGCGTGATGACGCGGACGCGGCCGGCGGCGATCGCCGCGCAGATCGCGGCGGCGTTCGGCGCGGCGTCCACCAGCGAGTACGTCGTGCCGAGCTGCACCAGGCGATGCACGTCGCCGTTGCCGACCATCGGCTTGCCGTGGCGGCGCGCCCACGCCGCGGCGCGGCCGTTGAAATTCAGCGACGCGGTGTACATCGCGTTGTATTCCACCGCGTCGAAGAGATCCGCGTGCTCGGTGAGCGTGCCGAAGAGCGACTGCCCGCCCGGGAAGAACGGATGCGGCGCGACCACCAGACCGCCGGGGGCCTGCGCCTTCAGGCGGCGCAGGTCGTCGAAGGTGTGGACGTCCTCGGTGCCGCGCGGGAAATTCAGCAGCAGGACGTGGCGCCCCTCGATGCTGCGCTCGACGCCGGAAATGAGCACGATGCCGCGCGCGGCCGCGTAGGACTCCAGCGGACCGACGTCCAGCGCGCTCTCGTGCAGCGTCACCGCGAGCGCGCCGTAGCCGAGCGCGGCGGCGCGATCGATCAGCGCAAAAGCGGTGTAGGAATGTAATCGACCGGGTCGTCCGAGGTATGCGTATGGAGCTCGACTTTCACCATGGGGTCCCTGAACTATTGTCGGCTGATCGGCTGAGCAAACGTAGTGCCGGGCGACAAGTGCGTCGCCCCTACAACGCCGAAACCGCCAGATAGCCGTAAAGGGTGAGCGCGGCGCCCAGAATGACGTTGATGACGGCTGAGCTCCGCCATTCCGCGGGCATGAACCGGGAATTGTTGAGCCACAGGAGTGTCGAAATCACGAACGGGAAGAACAGCGAACCGACAACGGTGTAGGCAAAGACCAGCCAGACGGGCCGCGGGATGAGCAGCGCAGAGATGGCGGCCGCCGTCTGGTAGCCCGCCCAGCTCCGGTACGCCGCGCCGCGCTGGCCGGTGGGCGGCTGCCGGCGCCACAGGTGGAGAAAGTCGTCGAACAGGAACGGCACGCCGTGCCACACCCCGAGCACGGACGAGAACGCCGCGCCCCAGAACCCGGCGAGGAAGATGGCGCGGCCGATCGGCCCGACTTCCTGGCCGATCCGGTCCGCCAGCATCAGGCAGAGCCGCGGCCCCTGATCCAGGATCTCGCCCGACCACTCGATCTGGCTCGACAGGAACATCATCGCCGCGGAGAAGACGAACGCGATGAGGAACGAGACGGTGAGGTCCACGCGCGCCGACGGCACGCGCGCGGTGCCGGACCAGCCCTGCTCCCGCATCCAGTAGCCGTAGGACAGCAGCGTCACCGTGCCGCCCACGCCCCCCATCAGCGACAGCGCGTAGGCCGGCGTCAGCGGTTCGCGCGCCGCCGTCGCCGCCCAGTCGGCGCCCGACCACAGCACGATCAGCAGCGCGGCGGCGATCACGGCCGCGAGCTTGAACCCGACGAACACCTTCATCAGGTTGAGAAACGCCTCGTAGCGGCCGAACCAGACGAGCGCGAGCGCGGCCACCGCGTGGATGAGGCCCCACACGGGCAGTGGGACGGACGGGATGATCGCCGCCGGCACGAGCGCGCTCGCCGCCACCAGCGCGCTGGAGACGAAGTAGGTCCACGTGACGAAGTAGACGAAGAACGCGAGGATCGCCCAGGTGGGCAGGTGATCGCGCCAGCCCCGGACGAGCGTGCGGCCGGTGGCGAGCTGCCACCGCGCCCCGCCCTCGGTGACCGCGAACTTCACCAGCACGCCGGCCGCGAGCGCCCAGAGGAGCGTCAGGCCGTAGTCCGCGCCGGCGATCGTGGACGACACCATGTCGCCGACGCCGACGCCCGTGGCGGCGAGGATCAGTCCCGGGCCGATGTCTTTGAGCGAGATGCGCAGATGTCTCGGTAGGGGCGACGCATGCGTCGCCCCTACGGCGTCCTTATCTGATCTCGTCGTAGGTGACGCGAACGTTACTGAGGAGCCGCATCGCGGCCGGTTCGGCGTAGCCGGTGTACCTGGCCGGAATCTTCCAGCTCGCCGCGATCTGCTCGACCGTCTGCCCCGCCTTCTTGCCCGCCTGCACGGCCGCGAGGAACTCCTTGTTGAACTCGGCGTACTGCAGCAGGTCGGCCGGCGCCATCACCGTCGAGTGGCCGGTGATGATCTGGTCCACGCTCTTGACGGTGGCGGCATGCGCCTTGGCGAGCGTGTCGCCGATGGCCACCCCGCTCCCGCCATTCACACCGTCCAGGAGCGGCACGTTCTTGCCCGAGAAGATGTCGCCGGCGTGCATCACGCGCAGCGCCGGAAACACCACCCAGGCGTCGCCATTCGTGTGGCCGCGGCCGAAGTAATAGAGGTCGATCTGGTCGGCGCCGCCTCCGAGCGTCAGGCGGTCGGTGAACGTGCGCCTGGGCAGCCCGTGACCGCCATGTTCCTTGATGATGTTGGTCGTCGCCGGCGGGAAGCCGGACGGCGCGGCCATCTTCTGCATGTTGGCGGCGGTGTTGGCGTGGGTGACGACCTCGACGCTCGCCGGGAAGTCCACGTTGCCGCTGACGTGGTCGCCGTGCGTGTGCGTGTTGACGATCGTCGCGACCGGCTTGTCGGTGACCTTGCGGATCGCCTCCAGCAGCGGCTGGCCCCAGCCGGGGTTCTTGGTGTCGACGACGGTGACGCCGGCGGCGCCGATGAACACGGCGGTGTTGCCGCCGCCGCCCATGCCGCCCATCACGTACAGGTTGTCCTTCAGCTTCTCGACGGTGACGACCCGCGGCTGCGCGGGGGGCTGTTGCACTGCTCCCACCATGGGGGCCAGGACGGCGGTGAGCATCCCGACGCCGACGAGCGTGACGAGTACGGCGCGTCTTTTCATGGCGCCGATTCTCATTCACAACGAGGCGGACCGCAAGGGTCCGCCCTACGTCGTGCCGAGCGGCACGACGCGCGCCTCAGGGCGCATGGGCGCCGCTTCGTAGATGAGCCCCTCCTGATCCGAGAAGATCGCGTATTTGCACGGATCCCGCGTGTCCTTCAGAGAAAACGTGTAAGTATCGCCGTCGGTGTGAAACTGCAGCTCGAAGCCCGCCGGGATGGCGGGGACCATCGTGAGCTGCTCGAACGGGCGGTAGCGCTGTCCCGGCTGCCGCGGCGAGAGCCCCATGTGCTCCGCCGTGTTGATCGCGCGCGCGACGGTGATCGCCCGCTCGCGCCGCGTCCGGTCCGCCTGCGTCTCGGACCGATCGTGCAGGCAGGTCTGCTGGGCAAAGGCTGTGCCGGCGCCGGCAAGCAGAACGGCACACACCGCGAGTAGAAGCTTCATCTCTCCCTCCCGCGGGTTAGGACGACGGGCCGCGCATTCTGGTCCGCCTGAAGGCGGACACTACGTACGGTACGTAGTGTCCGGCTTTAGCACTACTTTGTCAGATTCATTGATTCGTACATCGTGATCCAAAACTTCGTACTGTACTTTCCGATCGACGTTTCTTACGCTGTGGTGCGTGGAGGTCCGCGGCGCGGGAGCGCTGCTCGATCGGCTC
>VFYY01000022.1 GCA_016871375.1 Acidimicrobiia bacterium | reverse complement strand
GCCGAGGCACGGGTCGCGCTCGACGCCGCGCGTGCCGAACAGGCGCGCGTCGAGCGCCTGCTGACAGACCGTGCGGTGCCGGCCCGCCGCGTGGAAGAAGCGCGGCGGGCGACTACCGTCGCGGAGACGCGCCTGCGCGCCGCCGAGGCGCGGCTGACGCAGCGTGACGAAACGCTTCGCACGGGCGGCGGCGCGGCGTCGGGCAACGCGTTCGCGCTGCGCGCGCCGATTGCCGGACGGCTCGCCGAGGTGATGGCGACGCTTGGCGCGTCGTACGACGAGGGCGCGCCGCTCTTCCGCATCGTGCGGACCGACCGCGTCGAGCTGGAGGTACAGGTGCCCGCGCCCGACGTGGTGGCGGCGCGCGCGACCGAGGGCGTCGCGCTCGAGATTCCCGGCCTGCCGGCGCCGCTCGAGCTGCGGCCCGAGCACGTGCACGACTCCGGCGTGATCGATCCCTCCACGCGCGCGCTCGCGCTGCAGATGGAGGTGGCGAACCGGGGCGAACTGCTCCTCGTCGGCCAGGCGGCGACGGCGGTGCTGTACTCGCAGCGCCGCCAGCGCGTGCCGGTGGTGCCCCCGGCGGCGGTGCTGATGGAGGCGGGCCGGCCGTACGTGTTCGTCCAGCTCGGCGGTGAGAGCTTCGCGCGCCGCTTCATCGAGATCGCCGCGCGCGACGGCGACGTCGTGGGCGTGAGGAGCGGCGTGAGGCCGGGTGAGCGCGTGGTCACCCGCGGCGCCTACGACGTGCAGCTTGCGGCGGCGGCCGGCGGATTGCCCGCCGAGGGCCATGTCCACTGAGCCGGTCCGGCTGAAGCCGGACACTGCGAGTGAACGATGAAACGCCTGATTCAATGGTCGATCGACCATCACTGGATGGTGCTCGCGCTGTCGGTGGTGCTGGCGGTCGCCGGCGTCCTGACGGCGCGCTCCATGCCGGTGGACGTGTTCCCGGACCTCACGGCGCCAACGGTCACGGTCCTGACCGAAGGGCGCGGCATGGCGCCCGAGGAGATGGAGACGCTGGTCACGTTTCCGATCGAGGCCGCCATCAACGGCGCACCGGACGTTCGGCGCGTGCGCTCGGCCACGGCGGTCGGCATCGCCGTCGTCTGGGTCGAGTTCGACTGGGGCACCGACATCTTCCTGGCGCGTCAGCTCGTGGCCGAGAAGCTCGCGCTCGTGAGCGGCAGCCTGCCCCCGCAGGTCGAGCGGCCGGTCCTGGCGCCCGTCTCGTCGATCATGGGTGAGATCCTCTTCTTCGCGATCTCGTCCGCGATCGACGATCCGCTCGAGCTGCGCACGGTCGCCGACACGGTCGTGCGGCGCCGTCTGCTGGCGGTCCCCGGTGTCTCGCAGGTCACGCCCATCGGCGGCGCCGAGCGGCAGTTCCAGGTCGTCGCGCACCCCGACCAGCTCCGCGCCAACGGCGTCACGGTGACCGAGCTCCTCGACGCCGTCCGCGGCGCCAGCGAGAACACCTCGGCCGGCATCTTCATGGAGGGGCCGCAGGAGTACGTCCTGCAGACGATCGGCCGCGCGCGGACGCCGGCCGACATCGCCGACACGGTCGTCGCGCTGCGCGGCGGCCGCAGCGTCCTCGTCCGCGACGTGGCCGACGTCCGCGAAGGCGCCGCGCTCAAGCGGGGGGAGGGCTCGCGCAGCGGCCGGCCGGCGGTCATCGTCGGCGTGCTGAAGCAGCCGGGCGCCAACACCGTCGAGCTCACCGCCCGCCTCGACGCCGAGCTCGACGCGCTGCAGCAGGAGCTGCCGCGGGGCATGACGATCGATCGGCGCATCTTCCGCCAGGCCGACTTCATCGAAGTGGCGGTGCAGAACGTCGTCAACGCGCTGCGCGACGGCGGGCTGCTCGTCGTCGTCATCGTCGTGCTGTTCCTCGCCAACCTGCGCGCCGCCGCCATCACGCTGACGGCCATGCCGCTGTCGCTCGCCGCGGCCGTGCTCGTGCTGCGCGCCTTCGACGCCACCATCAACACCATGACGCTCGGCGGCATGGCCATCGCCATCGGCGCGCTCGTGGACGATGCGATTGTCGACGTGGAGAACGTGGTGCGGCGGCTGCGGGAGAACGCGGCGAGGCCCGAGGCCGAGCGCGCGTCCGCGGCGGCCGTCGTCCGCGACGCGACGCTCGAGATCCGGACGTCGATCGTGTTCGCGACCGTGATCATCGTGCTCGTGTTCCTGCCCGTCTTCGGCCTCACGGGCGTGGAAGGGCGGCTGCTCACGCCGCTCGCCGTGGCCTACATCGTCGCGCTGCTGGCGTCGCTGGCGGTGGCCATCGTCGTGACGCCGGCGCTCGCCTACGCGTTCCTGCCCGGTGCCGCGTCCATCATGCGGGGGCACGACGGCTGGCTGGCGCGCACGCTGAAGGGGCGCTTCGAGAAGGACCTGCCGCGTGCGCTCGACCATCCGAGGCTGGTGATGGCGGCGTCGGCGCTGCTGCTGGCGGCGGCGCTGGTGGCGATGACGCGTTTCGGGAGCGCGTTCCTGCCGGAGTTCAACGAAGGGACGCTGACCGTCCAGGCCAACACGCTGCCCGGCACGTCGCTGGCGACGTCGGACGAGCTGGGGAAGCGCGTGGAGCAGATTCTGCTCGACCAGCCGGAAGTCGTGGCGACCGCGCGGCGCACCGGCCGCGCGGAGTACGACGAGCACGTGCAGGGTGTCGAGGCGGCCGAGATCGACGTGGGACTGCGGGAGACCGGCCGTCCGCGCGAGGAGCTGCTGGCCGACCTGCGCCGGGGCTTTGCGGGCCTGCCCGGCGTCAACGTGACGATCGGCCAGCCGATCTCGCACCGCATCGATCACATGCTCTCGGGCACACGCGCGAACATCGCCGTGAAGATCGTCGGGGAAGACCTGCCGACGCTGCGGCGGCTGGGCGAGCAGGTCCGCGAGGCCATGATGGCCGTGCCCGGCGCGGTGGACGTGTCGCTCGAGCAGCAGACGGAGGTGCCGGTGGTCCGGTTCGTCCTCAACCGCCCGGCGATCGCGCGCTACGGCCTGCGCCCCGCCGGCGTGGCGCAAGCCGTGGAGACGGGTCTCGCCGGCGCCGTTGTCGGGCGCATCTTCGACCGCGGCGCCGCGTTCGACCTGGTCGTGAAGTTCGACACCGGTGCGCAGGCCGATTTCGAGCGGCTCGCCGATCTGCCGATCGACACGCCGGGCGGCGGCACCGTCCCGATCCGCGTGCTTGCCGACGTCCGGCGCGAGGTCGGCCCCAACATGATCCTGCGCGAGAATGTGCAGCGCCGGATCGTCGTCTCCGCCAACGTGGCGGGGCGCGATCTGGGCAGCGTGGTGGACGACATGCGCGCGGCGGTGGGTCGGGCGGTGCCGATGCCGGCCGGCTACCGGGTGGAGTACGGCGGCCAGTTCGAGAGCGAGGAGAGCGCGGCGCGGCGGCTGCTCGTGCTCGGCGGGGGCGTGATCGTCGGCGTGTTCCTGCTCCTGGTGCTGGCGTTCGGGAGACCACGCGACGCGTTGATCGTGATGGTCAACCTGCCGCTGGCGCTCATTGGCGGCGTCGCCGGCGTCTCCCTGGCCGGGGGCGTGCTGAGCGTGGCGTCGATGATCGGCTTCATCACGCTCTTCGGCATCGCCACGCGCAACGGCATCATGCTGGTGTCGCACATCCAGCACCTGATGCAGGAGGAGGGGGTGACGGACTTCCGCCAGGCGGTCGAGCGCGGCGCGCGCGAGCGCCTCGTGCCCATTCTCATGACGGCGATGGCCGCGGGCCTCGCGCTGATTCCGCTCGCGCTGGGCGGCGGACGGCCGGGCAGCGAGATTCAGACGCCGATGGCGATCGTGATCCTGTGCGGGCTGATGAGCTCCACGCTGCTGAACATGATCGTGGTGCCCACGATCTACCTGCGCTACGCCAGGCCGTCGCCGGTGCCCGAGCCGGCGCGCGCCGCCGCGCCGGCCGGCGATCCCGGGGGGCGGCACGCGCCGTTCGCGCCGCCGCCGTTCCCTGTTCGCAACGAAGGCTGATTCGAGAGGAGAGGACATGACGACACGGTTCGTTTCCGCCGCCGCGGCGCTCGCGCTCCTGCTTCCGGCGGTGGCCGGCGCGCACGTCAGCATCACGCCCAGAGAGTCGACGGCCGGGGCGACGGAGAAGTACACGATTCGGATTCCGACGGAGGGGAAGGTCGCCACGACCGGTGCGGAGATCGAGTTCCCGGCCGGGGTCATTGTCGAGACGATCCAGGCGCCGATGGGGTGGAAGTACGACGTCAGGCGTCAGGACGATCGCGTCGTGGCCATGACGATCCACGCGGATGTGAAGCCGTATGAGTTCATCGAGGTCAGCTTCGTCGCGCGCAACCCGCGCGAAGGCGCGCAGATCGTCTGGATCCTCCGGCAGCGGTTCGCCGACGGCACCGTCACGGACTGGACCAGGGGACCGAACGGGACGCGGCCAACCGCGGTGACGCGGCTGGCGCCGCTGCCGCGCCGGTAACGACATGGCGCAGGACACACGGGAGCGACAGGCGCTCGGCCGCGCCAGCGCGGCGGCGCTCGCCGTCGCGACAGCCGTGCTGGCGACCGTCGTCCTTCCGGCGGAGTACGGCATCGATCCGCTCGGCACGGGCAGGGCGCTCGGCCTGACGGCGCTGGCCGGCACGGGCGTGGAGGAAGCGGTCCCGCCCCCGACGGGCGACCGCGTGGCGCCGGTGCAGGCGGGGCCGTTCGCGCTGTATCCCGCCGAATACAAGGTGGATGCGAGGGAATTCGTGCTCGGGCCATACGAGTACGTGGAGTACAAGTACCAGCTCGAGCAGGGCGCCACCATGCTGTTCTCGTGGCGCGCCGACGGCGACGTGATCCACGACTTTCACGGCGACCCCGAGGGGCAGGCGAGCAGCACCGCCGCGCAGTCGTTCGACAAGCAGCCGCGGCGCCAGGCGGACGGCCACTTCGTGGCGCCATTCGCGGGCATCCACGGGTGGTACTGGGAGAATCCAGGAGGCGAGACGATCCGGGTCAGGGTCGCCGCCGCCGGTTTCTTCACGGTGGCGCACGAGTTCCACATTGATCGTACGCGGCGGGAGCGCGCGGTGCGGCCGCTCGACGTGATCAGCCCCGCGGGGGGCGAGGAGACGCCATGACGAGACGAGCCGCCCTTGTGTCCGCCCTCATGCTGCTGGCCGCAGGCGCCGGCGTGGTGCGGGCGCACGAGGAGTTCCGCATCATCGGCACGCTGATGAAGCACGCCGACTCGCGGATTCAGGTCAAGAGCCGCACGGGCAAGACGGTCTCGATTCGCCTCGACAAGCAGACCGCGATTTCGCGCGACAAGAAGAAGGTGGATGCGGCCGCGCTGCGCGCGGGGCAGAGCCTCGTCGTCGATTCGTATGGCGACACCGAGGACGATTCGCTGGCCATCGAGATCCGGATCGTGCCGCCGATTCGCGGCGGCGACTGACCGGCGCCGATGTCCGCAGACCCGCTCTTCGCGTGGCTGGAGGCGAGCGCGTTCAGCATCTGGATGCGCGAGTCGCCGTCGTTGTGGGCGTTCCCGGGCATCCTCGCGGCGCACACCGTCGGCCTGGGCCTGCTCGCGGGGCTCAACGGCGCGCTCGACCTCCGCGTGCTCGGCGTCGCGCCGGGCGTGCCGACCGACGCCTTCAGGCGCTACCTGCCGCTGATGTGGCTCGGGCTGTGGATGAACGTGGTGTCGGGCATCGCGCTCGTGATCGCGTACCCGACCAAGGCCCTGACGAACCCCGTGTTCCATCTGAAGCTCGGGTTGATCGTCATGAGCCTGCTCGTGCTGCGCGCCACACTGCGGAAGCCGACGAAGACGCTGGCCGTGCTGTCCCTGGCGGGCTGGGCGGCCGCGATTACGGCGGGACGGCTGCTCGCCTATACGTGCAGCCGCCTGATGGTTGACGAGATCTGCACATGATTCCGTTTCAAGTCGAACTGGAACGTGTGCTCCTGGGTTTCCCCCGGGTGTCGGAATTCATGCAGCTGGCCTGGTCGTGGCCGCTCGTGGAGAGCATCCACTTCACCGGCCTGACGCTTCTCTTCGGCACGATCGCGGCGTGGGACCTCCGTCTGCTCGGCGTCGCGAGGCACGTGCCGATGATGGAGTTCCACCGGCTGATTCCGTTCGCGATGCTCGGCTTCGCGATCAACGTGACGAGCGGGCTGTTCTTCCTGATGACGTACCCGGACCAGTACGTCTACAACCCCGCGTTTCACCTGAAGATGTTCTGCGTGCTGCTGGCGGGCGTGAACGCGGCGAGCTTCTACCTGGCGCGCCGCGAAGGGATCGCGCGCCTCAACGGCGCCGTCTCCATCGCGCTGTGGATCACCGTGATCGTCTGCGGGCGGATGATCACGTTCTACCGGCCGTCGGGGTGCAGGCCCGGCGAGGCCGTCGGCCTGCTGGCCGAATGCATCGTCCGGTAGGGGCGCGGCACGCCGCGCCCGTTTCAGTTCATCGAGTAGTGTCCGCCTTCAGGCGGACCACACGCTAATTAATCGAGCAGGAACCCGGGCCGCGGGGATCGCCGCACGAGCCGCACGGGCCGGGCGTCGCCTCGATCTGCCGCGGCCAGCTGCCGGTGTTGGAGTGGGCGGCAAAGACCGAGAGCTTCCGCTCCAGCGCCGTGGCGTGACAGGCGGGGCAGGACGGGGTCTCCGACCCGCGCACCAGCGTCTCGAACTGGTGCGCGCATTCCTTGCAGGCGTATTCGTACAGTGGCATCTCTAGGCAACCTCGAACGCTTCGTGGGGCGAAAGCACGATCGGCGCGGCGGCGGACAGCCCCGGTAACCTCTTCAGTAGATCATAGCCGAGCTGCGGATGCGTCCGCACCACCTCCCACGCCAGCCACACGCCGTCGCGGCCGGCCATGCTGAGGTCGCAGACGGCGATGTCCGCCGCCGCCTCGTCCATGGCGTCCAGCGCCTCGTCCGCCGACTCGGCCTCGACGACGCGGTACGCGGACGGATCGATCCACGACGAGACAGTCGTCCGCGGCGCGCGATCGTTGTCGACCACCAGCACCGAATGCGTGTTGTGAGCAGGTCCATCCTACGAACGGAGATCGCGAGATCCAACGAAAAGCGCCCGTATTGTTGAGGCGTACGCGTTGGCTGCTCAGCCGTATGACAGGTGTCACGCGCGGCGGATGACGATCGGGACTGCCGTTGCCGCGTGTAGGGGCTCACTCTACCGAACGGAGGCGTGCATGTTTGGCATTCGCGGACTCGACGCGCTCGGCGCCGTTCATCTCGGGTGCGCGCTCGCAGCGATGGTGCTTGGCTTCGTCGTCGTGGTGACGAGCAAGGGGACGGCGGCGCATCGCCGCCTCGGGATGGTCTATGCCGTCACCATGGTCATCATGAACGCGACAGCGTTGACCATCTACGACCTGTTTGACCGGTGGGGACCGTTTCACACGCTGGCGCTCGTCAGCCTGGCGACGGTCGCTGCCGGTGTCGTGCCTGTGTGGATCCAGCGTCCCCGGCACCGGTGGCTCCAGATGCACGCGAGGTTCATGAGCTGGTCGTACGCGGGCCTCGTCGGCGCCGCCGTCAGCGAGGTCGGCGGCCGGCTGGGCGGCATCGGACCGATGGTGCTCACGGCGGCGTCCATCGCGGTCATGGTGCTCGCCGCAATCATCATCAACAGCCGCGTGCCGCGGATCGTCGCCGCGCTGGCGCGATAGAATCGCCGCCGCCATGACCGCGCACGCCGATCCCGCGCCACGCTGGATGCCGTACGTGTGGCTGATCTTTCTCGGCTACCTGTTCGTCGTGCCGGTGATGTACGGCGGCGGCCGGCTGTTGTGGACGGCGACGCTGGTCTCGATCGCGCTGTTCCTGCCGCTGTATTTCGGGCAGTTCGCGGGTCCCAGGCCGCTCCGCCTGACAGCGACGATCGCGATTGCGGTCCTCGGCTTCGCGCTGATGCCGATCAACCCTGGCGCGAACACGTACGTCATCTTCTCGGCCGCCGGCATCCCGTTCGCGCTGCGTCCGCGCGGCGCGCTCGTCTACCTCGCCGTGCTCGTGGCCGGCGTCTGCCTCGTGATGATCTGGCTGCCCCCTGGCGGCCGTTACTGGATCGGCATGACGACGATCGTCCTAGCCGGTGGCGTGGGCGGGATGAACGTCTTTCAGGCCGAACGGATCCGCCAGCACGCGGCGCTCCTGCGTGCCCACGAAGACGTCGAGGAGATGGCCAAGCTCGCCGAGCGTGAGCGCATTGCGCGCGACCTCCACGACCTGCTCGGCCACACGCTCTCGGTCATCACGCTGAAATCCGAGCTCGCCTCGAAGCTGGCGGAGAGCGATCCAGGCAGGGCGATGCAGGAGATCCGCGACGTCGAGCGGGTGTCGCGGGACGCGCTGTCGGAGGTGCGGCGCGCCGTCGAGGGCTACCAGCAACATGGGCTGCATGGGCAGTTGCAGAGTGCCGCGAACGTGCTGACCGCCGCGGGCGTCCGCCTCGAGACACATATCGCCCCGGTCTCGCTGCCGGCACGGTATGAAACGGTCCTGGCGCTCGCGCTGCGCGAGGCCATGACGAACATCGTCCGCCACGCCGCCTCCACGCGATGCGTGGTGCGGCTCGCGGCGGATGACCGAACGATCGTGCTGACGGTGGAAGACGACGGTCGCGGCGGTCCGGTCGTGGAGGGCATCGGGCTGTCCGGGATGCGCGGCCGTGTCGCGGAGTTGGGCGGCCGGGTCGACATCGACGGCCGCAACGGCCTCCGTCTGGTCGTGACCTTGCCGGCCGTGCCGATGACGACGGCCGAAACATGATTCGCGTGGTCATCGCCGAGGACCAGAACATGGTGCTTGGCGCGCTTGCCGCACTGCTCGAGATCGAGCGCGACATCGAAGTCGTCGGCCGCGCCGGACACGGCGACGAGGCCCTGGCGCTGGTCCGCGCCCTCCGGCCGGACGTCCTGCTCACCGACATCGAAATGCCCGGCATGAGCGGACTGGAGCTTGCGCAGGCGGTCCGCGGCGCGATGCCCTTGACCAGGGTCGTAATCCTCACGACCTTCGCGCGCCCAGGTTACCTGCGCCGCGCGCTCGACGCCGGCGTCACCGGGTACGTGCTCAAGGACGCGCCGTCGAACCGCCTCGCGGATGCGATTCGCCGCGTGCATGCCGGTGGGCGGGCCATCGACGCTGAGCTAGCCGCCGAGGCATGGACGGCGAGCGACCCGCTGACCGACCGCGAGCGCCATGTGCTCCGCCTGGCCGGCGACGGCCTGAGCAGCCACGACATTGCGGCGCAGCTGGCGCTGTCGGAAGGGACCGTCCGCAACTACCTGTCGGAGGCGATCGGCAAGGTCGGCGCGAAGAACCGTGTCGACGCCGCCCGCATCGCGCGGTCCAGGGGGTGGCTCTGATAAGCTGACGCCGCTCCGCATGCGACGGATCGCCCTGACCGCGTGCATCAACGCACTCGCGCTTGGCGCCGGTGTGTGGGCGCAGGGACCGCCCGCGCCCGAGATGACCCCGGCGGCGCGGGCGGATGCCGAGCACGAGCGCGGCGTCGCGGCCGAGCGGCGGGGCCTGCTCGTACAGGCGATCGGGCACCACGAGCGCGAGCTCCAGATCGCGTCTGCGGCAGGGCTTCGCCCGGTCCTGGCCCGCGCGTACAATGATCTCGCCGATCTGTCGATCAACCAGGGGCAGCAAGCGCGGTTCTTCGAGTACGCACAGCGCGCGTTCGACCTGATCGACAACCCGGACGATCGCGACCGCGCGCTGTATCTGCTGCGCGTCGGCGTCGTCTACGACGAGCTCGAGGACATCGCCCGTGCGGGCCGTTCGCACGAGGAGGCGTACGCGCTGGCGACGCGCCTTGGTGACGCCGTCCTGACCGCCCGCATTCTCAACAGTTGGGCGATCCTGTACCAGCGCACGAGAATCGACCCCGCCAGGAGCCGTCGTTACTTCGACGAGGCGCTGGCGGTGCTCTCGGGACGCACCGAGCGCGACGCGCTGGATGTGCGCATGGCGGTGCTCAACAACTACGGGAACCAGTTCCGCGACGATCCTGCCACGGCCGGCGAGGCACTGCGCCGCTACGGCGAGGGCCTCGCGCTGGCGCGGCAACTCGGCCGCGTCGACGCGCTGCTGCTGAAGAACACGGGTCGCGCCTTTCGGATTCTGGGACGGCACACCGAATCGGAGCGCGCCCTGCGTGCGGCGGTTCAGAACGCCGAGGCCGACGGTATCACCCGTATTCGCTGGCAGGCGCGGATGGAGCTCGGCACGCTCCTGGCGGACCGGAAACCGGACGAGGCCGAACGGCACTACCTCGACGCCCTCGACGTGCTCGAGGCGCAGCACGCAAACGTGCTGCTCGAGGATTACCGGGCCGGGTCGCTCGGCGGGAATCTCTCGATGTACGACAACCCGTACGACCTGCTGGTGCGGCTGCTCCTGCGGCGAGGCCGCGTCGCCGACGCGTTCGCGATTGCCGAGCGGGCCCGCGCCCGCACGTTTCTCGACGTCCTCGCCGGCACCCGCGATGCGATGGCCGCGCAGGTGCCGGAAGCCTTCGTCGCCGAGGAGCGCGCCCTCCTCCGGCGCCTGTCGGACGACCAGGCGAAGCTGCGGGCGCGCACGCTGCGGCCACAGGCGCGGCGAGCCGTCGAGACCGCCATCCAGACGCACGAGGATCGGCTCGCCGCCATGCGCATCCAGCTCGCCGCCGATATCCCCGCCGTGGCGCATGCGCGGTTCCCGCGGCTGCCGACGCCGGAGGACGTGCAGCGATCGACGGTTGGTCCCGACGAGGCGCTGCTCGAGTACTTCCTCGGCGCCGACGAGTCCACGGCGTGGGTGATCAGGCGCGACGGGGTCTGGGCGGTCACCCTGTCGCCGCGCCGGGAGATCGACGCCGCCGTGCGCCCGTACATCGCCGCGCTCTCGAGTCCCGACGGCCGTCACGTCGAGGTCGGTCGCCGCGTCGCCGACCTGTTGTGGCAGCCGGTGGCGGCCCGCCTCGACGGCGTCCGCCGCGTGACGATCGCGCCGGACGGAGTGCTGCATTACCTGCCATTCGAGGCGCTCGTCGATCGGGACGGGCGGCATCTGATCGAGTCCCGCGCGATTGCCTACACGCCGTCGGCGGCGAGCCTGGCCTACCTGCGCTCGAGGCCGGCGCCGGAGGCCGGTGACGTCGTGGCGATTGGCAACCCGGTGATGAGCGCGACGGGTGTCGCGCAGGACCGCGGCGTGCCGATCGCGCACCTCCGCCTGATGAAATCGCTTCCACACACCGCGCGTGAGCTCGACGCCATCGCGGAGACGTTTGCCGCGGCGCGTGTCCTCCAGCAGGAGCACGCGACCGAGTCCCGTCTGCACGGCGCGGGGATCGAGCGCGCGGCGGTCCTGCACTTCGCCACGCACGGCCTCATCGACGAGGACGTGCCGCAGCGCTCGGGGCTGGCGCTCACCGAGGCGCCGGGGACCGACGGGATCCTGCAGATGCGCGAAATCTATGGGCTGCGGCTGCGGGCGGCGCTCGTGAGCCTCTCCGCCTGCGAGACGGCGCTGGGCAAGGACGTCACGGGCGAGGGCATCGTCGGCCTGACGAGGGCGTTTCTTCACGCCGGCGCCGGCGCGGTCCTCGCCAGCCTGTGGAACGTCAACGACGCCTCGACCGCCGCGCTCATGGCCCGCTTCTACGGCGCGCTTGCCGAGGGCGGCCCGATCGACGAAGCGGCACGCGACGCGAAGCTCGCCTTTCTCGCTGGCGACGCCCGGCTTCGCCACCCGTATTACTGGGCGGCGTTTGTCGTCACCGGCAACGCCTCGGCGCCGGTACGCGTCGTGACGCCTCCCGGCCCGCGCGTCGAGCTGGTCGCCTCTGCGATCGTAGTCGCGCTCCTGGCCGCCGGCCTGCTGATCGCCCGGCGCCGGGCGGCGGGCGCGCCGGGCACACCGCCGCACGCTGCTGTCCGTTGATCGTGGATGAGGGGACACTGGATCGGACCCTCCAGGAGAGGCTCAACCACGATCCGCGTGCGGGCTGGCGCATGTTCATCGAGCAGTACACGTCCGCAATGCTGGCGGTCATCCAGCGCTCCGGCATCCGTCGCCACGACGAGGCGATGGAGGTGTACGTGCGCGTCTGCGAGCACCTCGCGGCCGATGATTGCGCGCGGCTGCGGCGTCACGACCCGGGCAGGGGTCCGCTTGCCGCCTGGCTCACGGTCGTCGTCCGGCGGGTCATTGTCGACTGGGTCCGGTCGCGGAAGGGACGCAAGCGGCTGTTTCAGTCGATCCGCGAGCTCACGCCTTTCGATCGGGCTGTCTTCGAGCTGCGGTACTGGCAGGCCCATCCGGTAACCACCATCGTGGAGCTGCTTGGCGGCATGGGACATGGGGGCGTGACGCTCCCCGACGTCTTCGACGCGCTCGAGCGGATCGAGCAGGCGCTCTCGTCGCGACAGCGGGCGGAGCTCGTCGCCATGGTGGCGCGCACGGCGCGGGAGGAGCCGCTCGACGACGAGGACGGCCGGCCGGTGGTCGATCCGGTTGATACCACAGGCGACCCGGAGCGGCAGCTCCGCCGCCGGCAGGCGGATGAGGCGCTGGCTGCGGCGCTCGCCACGCTGGCCGACGAGGACGCATTGATCGTGTCCATGCTCTACCTGGACGGACTCCCCAAGCGTGAAGTCGAGCGGGCGCTTCACATCCCGCCGATCCCGGCGACGCGGATGCGGGACATTCTCGGCCGCCTGCGTACCGCGCTGACGGAACGGCCGTGATGCATCTCACTCGCGACGAGTTGATCCGGTGGCGCGATCGGAGCGACGAAGCGGACCGGCCGCGCCTGATGAACCACCTGGCCTCGTGCGCCGACTGCCGGCGCCAGCTTGCGGCGCTGACGCGAGAGAATCCGGCCGGCGCGGAACCGGCGTTCGATCCTGGAGTGTTCGTTGCCGCCGGCCGCGCCGTGTATCGCCCGGCGCGTAGCTGGTGGCAGCAGCCGCGCGTGTGGATTGCGGCGTCCGGCCTGGCCGCCGCCGCGCTCGTTCTGGCAGTCGTCATCCCACGTGCCCTGGATCGTCCGTTGGATGACGGCGGCATCCGCAGCGCCGAGCTGCGGCCGCTCGCGCCGGTGGGGGAAGCCCCGGCGCCGGCCGAATTCCGTTGGACCAGTCCGTTCGCCGCCCCCCGCTACCGGCTCGAGGTCCGCGACAGCGCCAATCAAATCGTGCTGGGGGGCGAAACCGCCGCCGAAACCTACACGATTCCGGACCTGTTCAGGTCCCGCCTGGTGCCCGGGACATACACCTGGACGGTCGACGCCCTCGACGAATCGGGCGAAATCATCGCCTCGTCCAACCCACAGCGATTCACGATCGTTCAGTGAAGTTCGTGTCCGTTGTTCTCTTGCAGGGAGGACAACGTGATCAGAATGCTCGCGACCGCAGCCGTCCTCGTCGTCGCTGTGGCCAGCACGACGCAGGCGCAGACGGCCTTCAGCGAACGCTATGACGCGGCATCCGGATTCCATCCCGATCAGCCGCACTGGGTGATGAGCGGCTCGGGAACTGGCGCTCTCGTCGACGGGAAGCTGATCATCAGCACCACGTCCGACGGCCAGGATCGCGTGTACTGGCAGACGATCCCGGCGGCGCCGAGCCCTGTTGCGGGCCCCCTGATCGTCGAAGCGCGCCTGAAGTTCGTCTCAGGCTCGTCGAGCCACGCGGAGCGCGCGCCGGTCCGCTTCCACATCACCACCGCGCCGGACACTGGCGTGCAATTCTTCGTGGATCGGGATCGCATCTTCCTGACGCAGGCGCCGTTCGGCTCCGGATCCCTCGTCGCCGCGTTCGCCGATACCGATGACGGCTTCCACACGTATCGCATCGAAGTGAGCGGCAGCGCGGTCAACGTGTCGTTCGACGGAGCGCCGGCGTTGTCGGGTGAGACATACGTCGACCCCGATCACGGGTCGGTCGGACGTGTGCTGTGGGGGGAGGGCTCCGGCCTCGCGCACGGGGTGTCCGAGTGGGAGTTCTTCAGACACAACGCCGGCTGCGACATGCCGTGCCAGGACGAGGCGGCGGAGGTCCAGCAGTTGATACAGGACTTGCAGGACCAGATCCTCGCCCTCACGCAGCAGTATCAGCAGCTCGCCGCGCGGAATGGGACGCTGGAGTCGGAGAACGACGCGCTGCTCCAGCAGATCGCCAGCCTGCAGGACGAGCTCATCGCCTGTCTGCAGCAGCCGGCCGGGCCCGTGCAGGCGCTCGCCCACACGCTCCTCGGCGAGCCGCCGACGGCGGCGGTCATCGTCGTCCTTGCCGCGGAAACCCGCGCGGAGATCGACCAGGCGATTGCGGCCTTCGGTACTGACCACCGTCGCATCCGCGTCGCGGAACGGCACTACGCGGCGGGCCTTGCGGCACAGGCGGCTGGCCGGCGGGTGCAGGCGCGGCGCGAATTCCGCGCGGCGTTCCAAACCGCGCACATGCTGCTGGAGGGGCGCCGGCACACACACTGACTGTGAAGACGCAGGGCGACGTAATCACCGTGCGCGGTCCCGGCGCCGGGTGGACGCCGGTCGTGTGCGAGGTCGTGAAGTGGTGACCGCTATACTGGAAGGATGTCAGTGGCCCGGGCGACGCATGCGTCGCCCCTCCAGAAGCGTCCCGTCGCGAACCCGCTCCGCCGCAACGTCGCCATCATCGCGCACGTCGATCACGGCAAGACCACGCTCGTGGACGCGCTGCTCCAGCAGAGCGGCGCGTTCAGCGCCATCCACCATGAGGTGGCCGAGCGGGTGATGGACAACACCGATCTCGAGCGCGAGCGCGGCATCACGATCCTGGCGAAGAACACGGCCGTCCGCTACCAGGACTTCCTCATCAACATCGTCGATACGCCGGGCCATGCGGACTTCGGCGGGGAGGTGGAGCGGACGCTGTCGATGGTTGACGGCGTGATGCTCCTCGTGGACGCCTCGGAAGGCCCGCTGCCGCAGACGCGGTTCGTGCTGCGCAAGGCGCTCGAGCGCGGGCTGCCGCCCATCGTCGTGCTCAACAAGATCGACCGGCCCGACGCGCGGCCGAAGGAAGTGCTGAACGAGGTCTACGACCTGTTCATCGACCTGGACGCCACCGAGGACCAGATCGAGTTCCCGGTCCTGTACACGAACGCGCGCCAGGGTACCGCGACCGCCGATCCCGCCGCGCCGGGGGAGGACCTGCGCGCGCTCTTCGACGCCATCGTGGACCACGTCCCGCCGCCGCGCGGCAATCCCGACGCGCCGCTGCAGATGCTGGTCGCCAACCTCGACTCGAGCGACTACCTCGGCCGCATCGCGATCGGCCGCATCTTCAACGGCACGGTGCGCCTGAACGACATGGTGGTGGTGCTGAAGCTGGGCGGCGAGGCGCAGGAGACCCGCGTCACCAAGCTGTTCGCCTTCGACGGCCTCACGCGCGTCGAGATTCAGCAGGCCGCCGCCGGCGACATCGTCTGCCTGGCGGGCATCGAGGACATCACCATCGGCGAGACGATCGCCAGCCTCGAGCACCAGGTGCCCATCCCGCCGATCGCGGTGGACGAGCCGACCGTCTCGATGATCTTCGGCGTGAACACGTCGCCCATGGCCGGGCGCGACGGACAGTTCGTCACCTCGCGCAACCTGCGGGATCGGCTGGACAAGGAGCTGCTCGGCAACGTGTCGATCCGCGTCGAGCCGACGGAGTCGCCGGAGCAGATGAAGGTAATCGGCCGCGGCGAGCTGCAGCTCTCGATCCTCATCGAGATGATGCGCCGCGAGGGCTACGAGATGCAGGTCTCCCGCCCCGACATCGTCACGAAGGAGATTGACGGCGTGCGGATGGAGCCGGTCGAGGAGCTGATCATCGACGTGCCCGAGGAGTTCCAGGGGGTGGTCATCGCGCAGGCAGGGACCCGGCGCGGCGTGATGAGCAAGATGGTGAACCACGGCAGCGGCCGCGTGCGCCTCGAGTTCCGGGTCCCGTCGCGCGGGTTGATCGGCTTCCGCTCGCAGTTCCTCACCGACACGAAGGGCATGGGCATCATGAACACGCTCTTTGCCGGCTGGGAGCCGTGGCACGGGGCGATCGCCTCGCGCGCCACCGGCGCGCTCGTCGCCGACCGGCCCGGGCCGGCCACCTCCTACGCCATCTTCAACCTGCAGGAGCGCGGCGAGATCTTCATCGAGCCGGCGGTGCAGGTGTACGAGGGCATGATCATCGGCGAGAACTCGCGCCCGAACGACCTCGACGTGAACGTCACGAAAGAGAAGAAGCAGACGAACATGCGCGCCTCGACGGCCGACGAGGCCATTCGCCTGATCCCGCCCAGGCTGCTCAGCCTCGAGCAGGCGATCGAGTTCATCAACGACGACGAGCTGGTGGAGGTGACCCCCAGGCACATGCGGCTTCGGAAGCGCATCCTCCCCGGCAATATGAGACCGAAAAGAGCAGAGTAGGGGCGACGCATGCGTCGCCCGAACCTTCAGTCCGTATCGTCCTGCATCCGATCGGGTTCAAAGGGGGTGCCAGGAAACCGACACCCCTGACGGGAAACGGGGATCGCGTGTGCCGTTTCGGAGCGCTCATCCGGCCGCTTTCCTGTGCAAACGTGTGCAGTTCCGGGGATTTCTCCGTAGGTTGAACAGCCGAGATTCCGGCATATTGCTTGCCCTACGGCCGGGCACACGCCTGCATCGCAAACGGCTTCGATTCGAAGGACGGGCTCGCAGGCCCCCAACCAAGAGTTTCAGGAGGCTCCCGTGTTCCTCGGCGCTTTTGCGATGTTGTCGAACGATCTGGCCATCGATCTCGGCACAGCCAATACCTGCGTGTTCGCCCGCGGCCAGGGCATCGTGCTGAGCGAGCCGTCGATCGTCGCGTTCAACAACGTGACCGACCGCATCGAGGCGGTGGGGACGGAGGCGAAGGAGATGGTCGGCCGGACGCCCGGCTCCATCACCGCCATCCGGCCGATGCGCGACGGCGTCATCGCCGACTTCGACGCCGCCGAGAAGATGCTCGGCTACTTCATCAAGAAGGCCGACAAGAAGAAGCGCTTCATGCGCCCGCGCGTGGTCATCGGCGTGCCGTCGGAGATCACGCAGGTCGAGCGCCGCGCCGTGAAGGACAGCGCCTATCGCGCGAAGGCGAGCGAGGTGCACCTCATCGAGGAAGCGATGGCGGCCGCGATCGGCGCGGGCCTGCCGATCACCGAGGCCTCGGGCAGCATGATCGTGGACATCGGCGGCGGCACCACCGACATCGCGGTCATCTCGCTGTCGGGCGTCGTCTACAGCCGCTCGGTGCGCGTGGCCGGCAATGCGATGGACGAGGCGATCGCGCAGTACGTGAAGCGCGAGCACGACCTGCTCATCGGCGAGCGGACGGCGGAGCGCATCAAGATGGAGCTGGGCTCGGCGGCCGAGCTGCCGCGGCGCAAGGAGATGGAGGTCAAGGGGCGCCACATGCTCGAGGGCAAGCCCGTGACCGTCACCATCAACGATCACCAGGTGCGCGAGGCGCTGGAAGATCCGATCAGGCAGATCGTGCAGGCCGTGCGCGACGCGCTCGAGCGCACGCCGCCGGAGCTCTCCGCCGACATCTGCGACCACGGCATCGTGCTGAGCGGCGGCGGCGCGCTGCTGCAGAACCTCGACCTGCGGCTGCGCCAGGAAACCGGCCTGCCGGTGCAGGTCGCCGAGGACCCGCTCTCGTCCGTGGTCCTCGGGGCGGGCAAGATGCTTTCCGACTTCAATCTGCTTCGGAAGCTTTCGATCGACTAGGCCTTCGCATTTGTGATTTGTGATTTGCGATTTGTGATTGCAGAAACTGCGTACTCGGCCACGAGCTGGGTACGCAGTTTGTGCGTACGTTCCGTAGTCGTTCCTCGGAATTCCTAAGAAATCCACGCGGCGCGCATTCTGCTCTTCAGCAGGGCATGACTCGGCCCATTTGCGATTTGCGATTTGTGATTTGCGATTGAACAAACTGCGTACTCGACGCCGTGGCGGGTACGCAGTTCTTGCGTACATTCGGCAGTCGTTCCTCGGAGGTGATCGAGGAAACTGACGAAGCCGCCTATTGGATTGAATTGCTCGTCGACGCCAAGATCGTGCAGCCCGCGGCAGCGAGCCGCGCGCTCTGGAAAGAGGCGGACGAACTAACGAGGATCTTCGTCAGTTCGCGCGAAACCGTCCGTCGCCGCCTCAGGAAGCGCGGGCCGAAAGGCCCGCGCCAATCGCAAATCACAAATCACAAATCGCAAATCGACTAGGTCCACACCGGAGGTGGCTGAATCGTCGGCTCCGGCGTCCTGCCGGGATCGGGCCGGCCGCTGCCCTCCAGGCGGCTGATCGCGCGGACGGTCATGTCGCGATCGCACACGATCTGGCACGACAGCCGGATATGGCTGCCGGTCAGCCCTTTCTCCTCCAGTTTCCCCTTCTCGGCCTGCGTCATCGCCTGCGGCTCGCCGCTCACGAATTCCACGCGGCACGTGGTGCAGCGCGCGTTGCCGCCGCACGCGTGCAGGATGTCGACGCCGGCGTCCTGCTCGATGGCCAGCACGAGGCGCTTGCCGTCCGGCGCATCGACGGTGGTGAAGCCTTCAACGGTCAGTGTGGGCATGGCCGCTATGTTAACGTAGGAGTCCGCTCATGACCGACGCGCGCTCGGCGATCCCCAAGCCGTCCCAGCTGTGGAAGCAGCTCTCTCCCGAACGCAAACTGCAGGCGGCCGACGCCTTCTGGCGCGACGAGAACGCCGCCCTCGAGCAGGCCGAAGCGGTGGCGACGATCGCGCAGCGGATCAAGTTCCGCCACAAGAGCGTGCTGACCATGCCGATCGACAAGAAAGTGCGGCAGCTCGTGTCGCTCGGCGCCGTGTCGGAGCTGGTGGCGGCCCGGCTGCTCGTCGCATACCACCTTGCGCACCAGCGGCCGATGATGGGCGCGTTCCTGACCGCGCTCGGCATCAGGCACGAGGACGGCCTCATCGAAGATGAAGAGCTGCAGGCGCCGGACGTCGCGGCGCTGAAGGCGGCGGCGAAGACGCTGCAGGCGTCCTATCCGGCCGACGACGTGACGCTGTATCTCACCACGCTGACGTGGCAGGACCCCGACACCTGGGGCGGCCTCGCCGAGGCCATCGAGTAGCCGATGTTCGAGTGGGCGACGACAGCGGAGGGCTGGATTGCCCTGCTCACGTTGACCGTGCTCGAGATCGTCCTCGGCATCGACAACATCGTCTTCATCTCGATCCTGGCCGGGAAGCTGAAGCAGGACATGCGCGAGCGGGCGCGCAAGGTCGGCCTGTCGCTGGCGATGATCATCCGCATCCTGCTGCTGCTGTCGATTACGTGGGTGATGCAGCTGACCACCCCGATCTTCGAGGTGGCGGAGCAGGGGATCTCCGGCCGCGACCTCATTCTCGTCATCGGCGGCCTGTTCCTCATCGCCAAGAGCACGCACGAGATTCACGACAAGCTGGAAGGCGAGGAAGGGCACGCGTCGGCGAAGGTCCACGCGTCGTTCACCGGCGTGATCATCCAGATCCTGCTGCTGGACATCGTGTTCTCGCTGGATTCGGTCATCACGGCGGTCGGCATGGCCGAGGACGTGTCGGTGATGGTGCTGGCGGTGATCGTCGCCGTGGGTGTGATGCTCGTATCCGCCGCCACGATCAGCGACTTCGTCGAACGGCACCCGACGGTGAAGATGCTGGCGCTCTCCTTCCTCCTGCTCATCGGCGTGTCGCTCATCGGCGAAGGCTTCGACCAGCACATCCCGAAGGGGTACATCTACTTCGCGATGGGCTTCTCGATCTTCGTCGAGATGATCAACCTGCGCGTCCGCGCGAAGAGCGCCCCGGTGCACCTGCACCAGCCGTATACGGAATGACGATTGGAGATTGAAGATTGCCGATTGAGATCGCCGATTGAGATTGCCGATTGAGATTGCCGATTGAGATTGCAGAATTTGCGATCTTTCGATTGAAGACAGTGTGCAGGTTTCGAGCGGTCTGACGGAGAGACCCTCCGTTTCCTACGGAAAACAGGCGCCACTCGTCCGGCACGCCGCCTGCTGTACTCGGCGGCATGCTGACGCCGCGCGAGCTTCAACGGCGTGCCGAGACTTTCGCCGTCGACGTGGTCACCGTGTGTCGAGGCCTGCCGCCGACGCCCGAGGGTCGAAACATTCGCGATCAGCTCGGCCGGGCCGCGACCGGCGTCGCTGCCAACTACCGCGCGACCTGCCGCGCGCGCTCCCGAGCGGAATTCGTCGCCAAGCTGGGACTCGTCATCGAGGAAGCCGACGAGTCCCACATGTGGCTTGGAATGTTGATCAGACTACAGCTGGCGTCAGGTCCAGAGGTGACTCGCCTGCTGGACGAGGCCGATCAGCTGGTCGCGATCTTCGTGGCTTCGAGACGCACTGCCTCACGTTCGCGTCGGTGACCGCGAACTGTGAAATCACCACAATCGGAAATCACCAATCGACAACACTCTGCAATCTCCAATCGTCAATCGCCAATTTCCAGCATCCATTCCGCGATTGTATCCAGCACTGGCGCCCGCGTGTCGTCGGGCTTCCGCCCGCGCACGGCGAGCGAGTGGTCGCCGCCTTCGACGACGTGCAGCGTGACAGGCGCCCGCATGGTCTCGATCACCGGCTTCAGCTCTGACGGCGTGCCGAAGGTGTCGCGTCCGCCCTGGACGATGAGGACGGGCACGGCGATCGACGGCAGGTGCGCGGTGCGCGGCTGATCGGGACGTCCCGGCGGGTGCAGCGGATAGCCGAGCGCGATCACACCGTGCAACCCGTCCAGGCCGTGCGCGGCGAGGTGCGTCGCCATGCGGCCGCCCATGGACTTGCCCCCGATGAACAGACGTCGCGGTTGCGCGGTAGGGGCGACGCATGCGTCGCCCGTCGATGATGCGATGGCCTCCAGGAACGCCGCCTCCAATACCGGCGCCTTGTCGGGCACCTTCCGCTTCTCTGCCATGTACGGGAAGTTGAACGTGACGACGTCGATGCCGCGCCCGGCGAGGCCGCTTGCCACGGCGACCATGAACGGATGCCGCTGTCCGGCGCCGGCGCCGTGCGCGAAGACCAACAGCGCGCCGCGCGGCTGCGCGGCGGGGTAACTGGTCACACTAAGATTGGTCACGATGCCCGATCCTGCTGTGGTGCACACCGTCGAAGCCCGCGTCCACGGGCGGTATGTCGCGCGCGTGCCGGCCGTACCGCCGCCCTGGCCGCTCCTCGTCGGCTTCCATGGCTACGGCCAGGAGGCGTCGGGCCACCTCGACGACCTGGCGATGATTCCCGGCGCCCTCGACTGGCTGATCGTATCCGTGCAGGGCCTGCACCGCTTCTATACGCGCCAGGACACCATCGTGGCGAGCTGGATGACGCGCGAGGACCGCGAGCTCGCGATTGCCGACAACGTGGACTACGCCGGCCGCGTGCTGGACGACGTGCGCCGCCGGTATCCGGTGGGAGGGCCGCTCGTCTTTGCGGGGTTCTCGCAGGGCGGCGCCATGGCCTACCGCGCGGCCGCCCGCTACGAGGCGCAGGCGCTGATCGTGCTTGCCGCCGACGTGCCGCCGGACGTCGCCGCGGGCACCGCGGCCAGGCTGCCGCCCGTGCTGCTCGGCCGCGGCGTCAGTGACGCTTCCTACGCGGAAGTGAAGTTCATGTCGGACCTGTCGCAGCTGCGCCAGATGGGCGTGCCGGTGAGCGGGTGCAGTTTCGACGGCGGCCACGAGTGGAGCGCCGCGTTCCGCGAGGCGGCGGCCGCCGTGCTCACGCGCGTGCGATCAGGACCCTAGCGCGTCGAGATACCGCTCGATCCGGCGCGCATTCGTCCCCACGTCGCTGCGTCCGACGCGCGACACCGAGCGCACGTCCACCCGCGTTCCGGATCCCCACGGCGTCAGCCGCACGACCACGTCGTCCTTGAAGCCGAACCAGCGGGTGGTGTCGGTGGCTTCGATGCGCCCTGTGCTCTTGTCCGCGGTGACGATGTCCCAGCCGGCCTGCTGCGCGGCCGCGAGCGCGCGATCGAAGACCTCGGCGAGCGGCTGCCGCAGCGTGATCGGGGCCAGGTCCGGATAGCCGTCGCGCTGCTGTTGCCCCACGATGGGCGGGCGCTCGAGCGTGTTGGGCGCGTCGGCGCGAAGAGGGACGACGGCTTCAAACGCCGGCGGGTTCTCGAGGTCGGTGCTGATGTCGTGGATCGGGGGAACGCTCTGTGCCCTGCGCTGCCAGGCGAACGGCACGCCGACGGCGACGAGCGCGGCGAGGAGCGCACCGGCCGCGGCTGCAACCTGGCGCCGCGCGCCTCGCCGGTACGCCCAGAGCGCCACCGCAAGCGACAGCACGACGCCCGCAATGCCGGCATACGCGCCCCAGCGCAGCAGCGTGAAGGCACTCGGCAGCGAGAGCAGCCCCACGCGGTACAGCGGACCGGCCATCGCCAGCAGCAGGAGCGCGACGCCCGAGACGATCCACGCGAGCAGCACGGTCCTCCGCATAAAGCGGATTGTAGACCGGTACACTAAGGGCGGAATGCCGCTGGCCGAGCTCGGGTGGGACGCCGCGTTTGCGCAGGCGTTCGCGGCGCAGTCGGGCGCGCGTGAGGACGTGCAGCCGGCGCGCGTCGTCATCGAGTTCAACCACATCTACAGGCTCGCGACCGACGCGGGCGAGCTCGAGGCGACGCTCACCGGCCGGCTCAAGCATCGCGCCGCCAGCCGCAGCGAGCTGCCCGCCGTCGGCGACTGGGTCGTCGTCCGCAAGCGCGAGACGGAGGACCGCGGCGCCATCGTCGCGGTCCTGCCGCGGCGGAGCCGGTTCTCGCGGCGCATGGCGGGCAACGTCACCGACGAGCAGGTCGTCGCCGCCAACGTCGACACCACCTTCATCGTCATGGGCCTGGATGCCGACTTCAACCTGCGGCGGCTCGAGCGCTACCTGCTGCTGGCGCGCGAGAGCGGCTCGGCGCCCGTGATCCTGTTGACGAAGCCGGACCTTGCCGCCGACGTGGCCGCGCGCGTCGCGGACGTCAGGGCGCTGGCCGGCGATCTGCCCGTTCACGTGCTCAGCCCGAAGTTCAACCAGGGGATCGAGCAGGTGGCCGCGTACCTCGCGCCGGGCCGCACGGGCGCGCTGCTCGGGTCGTCGGGCGTGGGGAAGAGCACCATCATCAACCGCCTGATCGGCGAGGACGTCCGCAAGACGCGCGCGGTGCGCGAGGCGGACCAGCGCGGGCGCCACACCACGACGAACCGCGAGCTGGTGACGCTGCCGAACGGCGGGCTGATCATCGACACGCCGGGGATGCGCGAGCTGCAGCTCTGGGACGTGAACGAGGCCGTGCGCGAGACCTTCGACGACATCGAGGCGCTGGCGCCGGAGTGCCGCTTCACCGACTGCCGCCACCGCGGCGAGCCGCGGTGTGCGGTGAAGGCGGCCGTGGCGGAAGGACGGCTCGCGTCCGACCGGCTCGAGAGCTACCTGAAGCTGCAGGACGAGCTGGCGGAGCTGACGCGCCAGCAGGAAGAGAAGGCGATGCTCGACGAGAAACGGCGATCGAGACGGCGGGGGTAGGACATGGCGACCGCGCTGCCGATCCTGTCGCCCGACGACCAGCGGGTCACCACCCGGGACACCGCTTATTTGCGGAGACGGAGGCGCTTGAGGAGCCGGCCGAAGCGCGACTGGGGCAGGTCGGGCTTCTTCAGCTCGAGCCGGTCGCCGGCCTGATCGACCATCGCCGGCGTGACGACCGAGGCGCGCAGCTCCGCCCCCAGCATCAGCGCCCTGTCGCACAACAGGTTGATGACGCGAGGGACGCCGCCGGAGTAGGCGTAGATGCCATCGATCGCCTCCGGCGAAAACGTCGGCGAGCCGCCGCTGCTCGCCACTGTGAGACGGTGCGCGACGTAGGCGTCCACGCCGTCGCGCGTGAGCGGCTTCAGCATCGCCCGCTGCGAGACGCGCTGATCGAGCTGCCGCATCTGCGAGTCCGCCAGCACGTCCAGCAGGTTGAGCTGCCCGACGAGCACGATCTGCAGCAGCTTCGACTCGTTGGTCTCGAGATTCGAGATGATGCGGATCTGCTCGAGCACCTGCGGCGACAGGTGCTGCGCCTCGTCGATGATGAGGACACCGCTGCCCTTGATGGCGATGAGCGACAGCAGGAAGTCGTGCAGCGTGCTGATCAGCTCGTGCTTGCTGGCGCCGGCAATGCGGCCGCTCCGCACCGCCTCGCGCGAGACGACGCCGAAGTCCAGCAGGATCTCCCGCAGCAGCTCCTCGACCGACAGGAATGGATTCAGGATCAGCGACGTGAACGTCGTCTGGTCGAGCTGCTGCAGGAGCGCGCGGCAGATCGTCGTCTTGCCGGTCCCGATGTCGCCGGTGAGGACGATGAAGCCTTCCTTGCGGCGGATGGCGTGCATCAGCACCGAGATGGCGTGGTCGTGCGACTCGCTGCGGTAGAGGAACCTGGGGTCGGGCGCCAGCGTGAACGGCGGCTGGCCGAAGCGGTAAAACTCCTCGTACATCCCCGCGTGCCGTGACGCGAATGGGGCGGGAGTGATCAATCTGCGACACAGAATACCAGATATACTGGAGCGTTCGAACAGATGGTGATGCTTCGAACATCATCTCTGTTCCCACCATCTTCATCGATCGAATAGCTCACCGGTAATTGCCCATGTTGGTCCTGCTGACGCTCTTCGGCCTCCTTCAGGCGCAGACCTTCTTCACCTCGACGCTCGCGCCCGACGAGCTGCGCAACAAGCAGGCAGTGCTCGAGACGGGCCACGGCACGATCGTGCTCGACCTGCTCGCCGACGCCGCGCCGAACCACGTGGCGCACTTCATCACGCGCGTGCGCGAGGGCGCCTACGACCGGACGACGTTCCACCGCGTGATCGCCATGGGGATCGTCCAGGGCGGCGACCCGATCTCGAAGGACCCGGCGCAGGCCGCCAGGTACGGCACCGGCGGGCTCGGCGTGCTGCGGTTCGAGCCGAACGCCGAGAAGCACACGCGCGGGGCGGTGTCGGCGGTGCTCGTTCCCGGCCAGCGCGACAGCGGCGGCGCGCAGTTCTTCATCGTCATCACCGACCAGCCGGCCATCGACGGGCAGTACACCGTCTTCGCGCGCGTGGCCGAAGGGATCAACATCGCCCAGAAGATCTCGCTCGCGGCGGCCGACAACACGGTACCGAAGGAGCGCATCGAGATCGTCAAGGCGACGATTCGCGAGAAGCCCGCGCCGCTGCCGGAGCCGTTCCTCACCGAGTCGGTGGAGGACCTGGCGAGGCACCGGGCGGTCATCGAGACCTCGATGGGGAACATCACGGTGGAGCTCTTTCCCGACCGTGCGCCGAACCACGTGCGCCAGTTCCTGCGGCTGGCGGAGTCGGGTGTGTATCAGGGGACCGCGTTTCACCGCGTGGCGAAGGGATTCGTGATCCAGGGCGGCTACCTGCCGTCGCGGCGCGAGGGGCTCGACGAGCGTCAGCAGAGCTTCGCGCGGATGCTGCAGCCGGAGTTCAACGCGACGCCGCACGAGAAGGGCATTCTCTCGATGGCGCGCGGGGACGATCCGGCCAGTGCCACGTCGTCGTTCTTCATCGTGCTCGGGCGGCAGCCGGGCCTGGACAAGCAGTACACGGTCTTCGGCCGCGTGCTCGAAGGACTGGACGTCGTGGACAGGATTGAAGCGGTGGCCGTGAACGGCGAGACGCCCGTCGAGCGGATCGAGGTCTCGAACGTCAGGGTCGTGAAGCCGTAATCTCGAAGGGCAGGCGCGGCTGCGGCTCGGGCGGATCCGGTTCCGTGCACAGGTTGTGCACGCTGACCCCAAGCAGCCGGATCGGACGCCGGCCCGCCTCGGTCTTGTCCACCAGCGCCAGCGCGCGCGCGACGATGGCCCCTTCCTCGCGTGTCGGCGCGTCGGAGTGGCTGCGCGTGATCGTCGTGAAGTCGTGGTACCGCACCTTGACGGTCACGGTGCGTGCGTAGCGCTCCGTGCGCACGAGCCACGCCGCCGCGTCGCAGGCCATCCCGGTAATCTCGCGCCGAATCTCGTCCAGGTCCTCCAGGTCGCGCTCGAACGTGTTCTCGCTGCCCGAGGACTTCGGCTCGTGCTCGGAGACGACGGCGCGGTCGTCTTCGCCGCGGGCGAGTTGCTGCAGCCAGTCCGCCAGCGAGCCGACCGTGTCGCGCAGCAGCTCGGGGCTCGCCGTGCGCACGTCGGTCAGCGTCTCGATGCCGCGGGCGCGCAGCTTCCGCGCGGTGACGGGGCCGACGCCCCACAGCGCGTCCACCGGCAGGTTCTGCAGGAACACCTCGACGCGTTCGGGCGGGATCACGGTCAGGCCGTCCGGCTTCTGCCAGCCGGACGCGATCTTCGCGAGGAACTTGTTCGGCGCCACGCCCGCCGACGCGGTCAGGCCGGTGGCGGCGCGGATCTCCTCCTTGATCCGCTTCGCGACCGTCGTCCCCAGCGGCTCGCCCCAGGCGTTCTCGGTGACGTCGAGGTACGCCTCGTCGAGCGACAGCGGCTCGACGAGCGGGGTGACGCGGCGGAAGATGTCGAAGACCTGGCGCGAGACGTCGCGGTACTTCGTGAAGTTCGGGTGCACGATCTCGAGCGCCGGGCAGAGCCGGACCGCCTGTGCCATCGACACGGCCGAGCGGACACCGAACGTCCGCGCCTCGTAGCTGGCGGCCGCGACGACCCCCCGCTTGTCCGGGTCGCCGCCGACGGCGACAGGTTTTCCGCGCAGGGCCGGGTTGTCCCGCTGCTCGACCGACGCGTAGAACGCGTCCATGTCGATGTGCAGAATCCGTCGGATCACTGGCCCGTGGCGCCGAATCCGCCGCGGGTCGCCTCGCGGATGGCGGTGACCTCCTGCCAGGTGACCCGTGGGGCCGGCAGCACGATTCCCTGGGCGAGCCGGTCGCCCCGGGTGATGCGGACGGGCGATGTGGTGATGTTCAGCACCTGAATCATCACTTCGTCAGACGGCCCGGAATAGTCGGGATCGATGACGCCGACGCCGTTGGCCACCATCAGGCCGCGCTTGAGCGGCGCGCTGCTTCGGGCGAAAATGCCCAGGAAGTGCCCGGTCGGCACCTCGATGACGAGGCCGGTCCGCACGAGCACTATCTGCCCCGGCGCCACCTCGCAGTCGTGCGCCGCCGCCAGGTCGAACCCCGCCGATTCATCGGTGCCATAGCTCGGGAGGGGAATTGTGTCGTCGAGCCGTCTGATCTTCAGCCGCATCGCAGCAGCATACCTGCTGCTGGCGGTGACGTTCACGCCCGCGTTCGCGCAGGGCCTCTCGGCACAGGAGCTCGGCGCGCCGCTGCCGCTCGATGCGGCGATCCGCACGGGCGCGCTGCCGAACGGGCTGACGTTCTTCGTCCGCCGCAACGTCGAGCCCGCCAACCGCGCCGCGCTGCGGCTGGCGGTGAAGGCCGGCTCGATCGACGAAGCCGACGACCAGCGCGGGCTCGCGCACCTGCTCGAGCACATGGCGTTCAACGGCTCCGAGCACTTCGAGGCGGGCGACCTCGTGAAGTACCTCGAGTCGATCGGCTCGCGCTTCGGCCCGGACGTGAACGCGTATACGAGCTTCGACGAGACCGTCTACATGCTCGAGGTGCCGACGGACCGTCCGGCCATCATCGAGCGCGGCTTCGAGGCGCTCAGCGACTTCGCCGGCGGCATCCAGCTCGACGCCGCCGAGATCGACAAGGAGCGCGGCGTCGTGATCGAGGAGTGGCGGCTGCGGCAGGGCGCGCAGTCGCGCATGCAGGACGCGCAGCTCCAGGGCCTCTTCGGCGACTCGCGCTACGTGCAGCGCCTGCCGATCGGCCTGCCCGAGATCCTGAAGTCCTTCCCGGCGCAGCGGATCCGCGACTTCTACCGCGACCACTATCGCGCCGACCGCATGGCGGTCATCGTCGTGGGCGACGTGGACGTGGCCGCGACGGAAGCCCTGATCCGCACGCACTTCTCCGGACTGGCCACGCGTCCGCCGGCGGCGCGCACGGTGTATCCCGTGCCGCCGCATCGCGAGACGCGCTACGTGACGACCTCGGACCGCGAGGCGCAGGCCTCGTCGGTCTCCATCGTGCACAAGCGGCCGCTGCAGCTGTTCCGCACGGTCGGCGACTATCGCCGCTCGCTGCTCGGCTCGCTGGTGGACCAGATGCTGAACAGCCGGCTGGCCGAGATCGCGCGCCGGCCCGACGCGCGGTTCCTCGGCGCGTCGGTGGGCGGGCAGACGCTCGGGCAGACCGTGGAAGGCTTCACGGTGTCGGCGCGGACCAAGGACGGCGGCATCGCCGAGGGGCTGGAGGCCATCGCGCAGGAGATCGCGCGCGTGACGCAGCACGGGTTCGGCGATGCGGAGCTCGACCGCGCGAAGAAGGGGATGATTGCCGGCCTGGAGCGCGCCTACAACGAGCGCGACAAGTCGCAGAGCGGCGGCTTCGCCTCCGAGCTGATTCGCCACTTCCTCACGGGCGAGCCCGCGCCGGGGATTGCCATGGAGCTCGACCTCGCGCGGAAGCTCCTGCCGGCGATGACGGCCGCCGATGCCAGCGCGCTCGCGCGCGACGTGCTCGGCGACGACAGCCGCGTCGTGCTCGCGGTCTCGCCCGAGAAGGAGGGCATCGCGCCCGTCACACAGACGGTGCTGAGCGATGCGCTGCGCGTCGGACTTGCCGCGTCGGTCGAGCCGTGGCGCGACGCGCTCGAAGGACGCGCGCTGATGGCCGACCTGCCGGCGGCCGGGCCGGTGCGCGCGCGGCGCGAGATCGCGGAGATCGGGGTCACCGTCCTCACGCTGTCCAACGGCGTCGAGGTGTGGCTGAAGCCGACGGACTTCCGCAACGACCAGGTCTCGTTCACCTCGTATGCGCGCGGCGGCGTGTCGCTCGCCCCGGAAGCCGACTACCTCAACGCCTCCTTGAGCACCTCCATCGTCGGCCTCTCGGGCGTGGGCGGCATCAACCCGGTGGACCTCGGGAAGCTGCTGGCCGGCAAGATCGCCAACGCGTCCACCTACGTCTCGAGCTACACGCACGGGATCTCCGGCGGCAGCACGCCGCGCGATCTCGAGACCGCGCTGCAGCTCGTGTACCTGCAGTTCACGTCGCCGAACCGCGATCCGCAGGCGCTCGACCTCATGAAGCGGCGTCTCGAGGCGAACCTCGCCAACCAGGCGCAGAACCCCGGCGCCGTGTTCGGCGAGCGCGTGCGGCGGCTCAACACGCTGGACCACTACTCGTCGCGCTCCCTGAAGGTCGAGGACCTGCCGGCGCTCGACGCCGATCGCATGCACGAGTTCTATCAGGCGCGCTTCCGCAACGCCGCCGACTTCACGTTCTTCTTCGTCGGCGCGTTCACGGTGGACGAGATCACGCCGCTCGTCGCGCAGTACCTCGGCTCGCTGCCGTCTGCAGGCACGCCGACGTCGGCCGTCGGCGCGAACCTGCGGCTGCAGTTCCCGGCGGGCGTGCAGCGCGAGACCGTGCGCAAGGGGCAGGAGCCGCGCAGCCAGACGTCGATCACGTTCTTCGCCGACACGGGACTCGAGGAGTTCGAGGTGCATCGCGTGCGCGCGGCCACGAGCATCCTGCAGAACCGGCTGCGTGACGTGCTCCGTGAAGAGCTGGGCGGGACCTACTCCGTCGGCGTGGGCTACTCCGACACGACGCCGCAGCCCGGCTACGGCACGACCAGCGTCAGCTTCGGCAGCGCACCGGAGAACGTGGAGAAGCTGAGCGGCGCGGTCATGACCGAGCTCGACAGGCTCCGCCGCGACGGGCCGACCGACGCGGAAGTGCAGGTCGTCATCGAAACCGAGCGTCGCGACCTCGAGACGTCGCTGAAGACGAACAACTACTGGCTGAACTCCCTGCAGACCGCCCATCTGCTCGGGCGCGACCCGCGCGCCATCCTGCAGCGCATCGCCCGCGCGGAGACGCTGACGAGGGCGAACGTCCACGAGATGTTCAGGAAGTACTTCCCCGAGAACCGCCACACCGTCGTGACGCTGATGCCCGAGGTCGCGCCCCCGCGCGCCGCGGGGCAGTAGTCGTAGTGTCCGGCTTCAGCCGGACCACACGCCGCCGTCGTCAACGTTGATCATGTGGGGCGGACCTTGTCAGGTCCGCCCTTTTTTTCCGCCGCTCGCCATGCCGGGCCGCGGCCGCCGGCGCTGGCGCGCCGGAAATCGGCTTCCGCTCGCCGCCCTTCGCTGGCGCGGCGAGTAGCCGCTATCTCGATACCGCATCCATTATGCGGCTCAAAACGCCGTCGCTGATTCGCAGCATCTGAAACGCGTTGACGGGTGTGGTCCGGCTAAAGCCGGACACTACGTACGATACATACGATGCTCGGTGTCTCTGTGGCCCGTGGCAGTGAAGGATGCGCGCCAGATATACTGAGCGGTCGTCTACACCACGTCTACCGGGGCTGAATGCAATACATCTACACGATGAAAGGGCTCGGGAAGGTGCATCCTCCCGACGCCGTCGTACTCAAGGACATCTGGCTGTCGTTCCTGCCGGGCGCCAAGATTGGCGTGCTCGGGCTGAACGGCGCGGGCAAGAGCTCGCTGCTGAAGATCATGGCGGGCGAGGACACCGAGTTCATCGGCGAGGCGTTCCCCGCCGACGGCATCACGGTCGGCTTCCTGCCGCAGGAGCCGCGGCTCGATCCGTCGAAGGACGTGAAGGGCAACGTCGAGGAAGGCGTCGCCGAGATCAAGGCGCTGCTCGAGCGCTACGACGAAGTCAACATGAAGCTCGGCGAGGAGATGTCGCCCGAGCAGATGGACAAGGTCCTGGAAGAGCAGGGCCGCCTGCAGGACCGGATCGACGCGGTCAACGCCTGGGACATCGACTCGCAGCTCGAGCTGGCGATGGACGCGCTGCGGTGCCCGCCGCCGGATGCGGACGTCTCGACGCTCTCGGGCGGCGAGCGGCGCCGCGTCGCGCTGTGCCGGCTGCTCCTGAAGTCGCCCGACCTGCTGCTCCTCGACGAGCCGACCAACCACCTCGACGCCGAGTCGGTGGCGTGGCTCGAGCGCTTCCTCAAGGAGTACAAGGGGACGGTCGTCGCCGTGACCCACGACCGCTACTTCCTCGACAACGCCGCCGAGTGGATCCTCGAGCTCGATCGCGGCTCCGGCATCCCGTGGAAGGGCAACTACTCCTCCTGGCTCGACCAGAAGCAGCAGCGCCTCGCGCAGGAAGAGAAGAGCGAGACCAAGCGGCAGAAGACGCTGCAGCGCGAGCTCGAGTGGATCCGCATGTCGCCGCGCGCCCGCCAGTCGAAGGGCAAGGCGCGCCTCAACGCCTACGAGCAGCTCCTCAACGAGGACGCCGCGCAGAAGATCGAGCAGGTCGAGATCTACATCCCGCCCGGGCCGCGTCTCGGTGACGTGGTCGTCGAGGCGCGCGGCGTCCGCAAGGCGTACGGCGATCTGCTCCTCATGGACGATCTCACCTTCACGCTGCCGCGCGGCGGCATCGTCGGCGTCATCGGCCCGAACGGCGCCGGCAAGACGACGCTGTTCCGGATGATCACGGGGCAGGAGAAGCCGGACGCGGGGACGCTGAAGCTGGGCGAGACGGTGCAGATCGGCTACGTCGACCAGAGCCGCGATGCGCTCGTCCCGAACAAGAGCGTGTGGGAGGAGATCTCCGGCGGGCTCGACGAGCTGATGGTGGGGAAGCGCCCGGTGCCGTCGCGCGCCTACGTCTCGTGGTTCAACTTCAAGGGCGCGCAGCAGCAGCGCAAGGTCGGCACGCTCTCGGGCGGCGAGCGCAACCGCGTCCACCTCGCCAAGCTCCTGCAGCGCGGGTCCAACCTGCTGCTGCTCGACGAGCCGACCAACGACCTCGACGTGGACACGCTGCGCGCGCTCGAGGAGGCGCTCCTCAACTACGCCGGCTGCGCCGTCGTCATCAGCCACGACCGCTGGTTCCTGGACCGCATCGCCACGCACATGCTCGCCTTCGAGGGCGACAGCGAGGTGGTGTGGTTCGAGGGGAATTACCAGGACTACGAGGCAGACCGGCACCGCCGCCTCGGCGCCGAAGCCGACACGCCCCATCGCATCAAGTACAGGAAGCTAACTCGGTAGGGCGGGTCCTTGCGGCCCGCCGGAGAACTGACATGACTCCAGACCAGGCAAGAGCCGCCGCCGATCTGATGGCCACGGTATGGGAAGGCGAGACGGGCACCACCGAGAAGGTGCTGGCCGCCGTCGACAAGGGCAATCGCGACTACAAGCCCGATCCGAAGTCGCGGAGCGCGTGGGAGGTCGCGGTGCACATCGCCACCGCCGACGTCTGGTTCCTCGACAGCATCGTCGGCGGGAAGTTCGAGTTCAACCCCGAGGCGGCGAAGAAAGCGGAGGCGCAGTTCACCGACGGCGCCAGCCTGCAGGCGTTCTACGCCAAGGCGATGTCCGAGCGCCTCGAGGCCATCCGCGCGATGAAGGGCGAGGACCTCCTCCAGCCGCTCAGCTTTTTCGGCATCATGGAATGGCCGCGCGTCCGCTTCGTCGGGTTCGCCAACAACCACAGCGTCCATCACCGCGGCCAGCTCGCCGCCTACCTGCGCGCGATGGGCTCCAAGGTGCCGGACATCTACGGCCCCAGCGCGGATTCCAAAGAGGCGGCCGCCACGTAAAGAAACTCCCAACTTCCAACTCCCAACTTCCAAAGCGTCTTGGGAGTTGGGACTTGGGCGTTGGGAATTGCGATGTCGTTTCCCGACCTCAGATCCTTCATCGACCGGCTCCGCCGTGACGATGACATCGTCACGGTGGACGTCCCCGTCGACGCGCGGCTCGAGGCGGCCGAGATCCATCGGCGCGTCATCGCGGCCGGCGGTCCGGCGCTGCTCTTCACCAGCGTCACCGGATCCGATTTCCGCCTCGTCACCAACCTGTTCGGCACGGCGCGGCGCGCCGAGCTCGCGTTCGGCGAGCGGCCGCTGCGGCTGGTGCGGCGGCTGGTGGAGCTGGCGGAAACGATCCTGCCGCCGAGCCTCCCGGCCCTCTGGGGCGCGCGCGACGTCGGGCTCGAGCTGCTGAAGGTCGGCACGCGCACGGTGCCGGCCGGACCTGTCACGGAGCGCGTGACGTCCACGCTCGGCCTCGATCGACTGCCGGCGCTGACCTCGTGGCCGGAAGACGGCGGACCGTTCATCACGCTGCCGCTCGTCTACACCCAGCATCCGGATCGCCGCGGCCACCCGCCTTCGCCCAGCTACGGCGGGGCAAGCAACCTTGGCATCTACCGCATGCACGTGCACGACGCGCGCACCGCGGGCATGCACTGGCAGATTGGGAAGGGCGGAGGATTTCATTACGGCGTGGCCGAAGCGCGCGGGCAGAGCTTGCCGGCGACGGTGTTCCTCGGCGGACCGCCGGCGCTGATCCTGTCTGCCATCGCGCCGCTGCCGGAGAACGTTCCCGAGCTGATGCTGGCGTCGCTCATCGCCGGCGAGCGCCTGCCGCAGGTGCGCGGGCACGGCCCGCATCCGCTCGTCGCCAACGCCGAGTTCGCGCTCATGGGCGAGGTGCCGCCCGGCGTCCGCCGGCCCGAGGGGCCGTTCGGCGATCACTACGGCTACTACTCGCTGCAGCACGACTACCCGGTATTCGAGCTGCGCCGGATCGCGCACCGGGCCGACGCCATCTATCCGGCCACCGTCGTCGGCAAGCCGCGGCAGGAAGACTTCTACATCGGCGACCTGCTGCAGGACCTGCTGTCGCCGCTCTTCCCGCTGGTGATGCCGGCGGTGGAACGCCTGTGGTCGTACGGCGAGACGGGCTACCACTCGCTGGCGGCGGCGGTGGTGAAGCAGCGCTACACGCGCGAGGCGATGGGGAGCGCCTTCCGCATCCTCGGCGAAGGGCAGCTCTCGCTGACCAAGTTCCTGCTGGTCACCGATCGCCACGTCGACCTTCGCAACTTCACGGCGACCCTCGAGCACGTGCTCGCGCGCACCAACCCGGAGACCGATCTCTACGTGCTGTCGAACCTGTCGATGGACACCCTGGACTACACGGGACCGGCGGTCAACGAGGGATCGAAAGGCGTGTGGCTCGGCCTGGGCGATCCGGTCCGCGAGCTGCCGCGGCAGTTCAACGCGGCCACGCTGCCTGCCGGCGTCACCGACGCGCGGGTCTTCTGTGGCGGCTGCCTCGTGATTGGCGCGCCGCCCTATGCGTCCGAGCCCGGCGCGGCGGGGCGACTGGCCACCGACCCGGCGTTCGCGCAGTGGCCGCTCGTGGTCGTCTCCGATGAGCCGGCGCGCGCGGCCGCCAGCCCGATGAACTTCCTGTGGACGACGTTTACGCGGTTCGAGCCGGCGGCGGACATCCATGCCGCCGAGCGGCGGATCGTGCGCAACCACATCGCGTATCGCGGCCCCATCGTCATCGACGCGCGCTTGAAACCGTCGTTCCCGAAGGAGTTGTCCTGCAGCCCGGAGATTGCCGACCGCGTCACGCGGCGGTGGAACGAGTACTTTCCCTCGCGCCGGGTGGACATGGGCGACTCCGAACGCGCGCATCTGGATTAGCATTTCAACGCATGCGAACACTCGGCGTCATCATTCTTGCTGTCGCTTTACGGGCGACGCATGCGTCGCCCCTACAGGCGCAGGGGGGCGACGCCATCCCCGGCGTCGAGTGGGTGCGCATTCCCGCCGGCACGTTCCAGATGGGATGCATCTCGCCGGCGATGCCGCGGCGCTGCGATGCCGACGAATACCCGCGCCACGCGGTCACCATCACGCGGCCCTTCGACATGATGAGCACCGAAGTGACCGCGCGCATGTTCCGCGCCTTCACGCCGCTCATGGAAGAGCAGCCGGTGTGGAGCATGAACGCGGACCAGCCGGTTGCGGTGGTGACCTGGGACGATGCGGTGAAGTTCTGCAAGGCGGTGGAGGGTCGGCTGCCGACGGAGGCCGAGTGGGAGTACGCGGCGCGCGGTGGCCGCGAAGGGGCGGTGTATCCGTGGGGCGATCAGCCGCCCGACGATCGGCCGGCCACGGCCAGCGGCGCCGCATTCGAGGGCGACTCCCCGCGCGCGGTGAAGACGTTCCGCCCGAACGGCTTCGGCCTCTACGACATGGCGGGCAACGTCTGGGAGTGGGTGAGCGACTGGTACAGCGTGCTCGGTCCCGAGCCGGTCACGGATCCGAAAGGTGGAGACGGCGGCGGGTTCCGCGTCGTCCGCGGCGGCTCCTACGGCGACGACATGAGCAACCTGCGCGTGTCGAACCGCAACCCGAACCGGCCCGCCAGCCGGAACGTCAACGTCGGCTTCCGGTGCGCCCGGGATCCGCGGTAGGGGCACGGCG
>VFYY01000021.1 GCA_016871375.1 Acidimicrobiia bacterium | reverse complement strand
GCCGGCGCCGCGGGCGAGAGCTTCAACCGTCCGACCGACGTCGCCTGGGACTTGCAGGGCAACATCTACGTCGCCGACGGCTACGGCAACTCGCGCGTGGCGAAGTACGACCGCAACGGCAAGTGGGTCAAGAACTGGGGCTCGACCGGCACCGGCGACGGCCAGTTCCGCGTCCTGCACGGCATCGCCATCGACAGCGCCAACACCGTCTACGTGGCGGACCGCGACAACCGGCGCATCCAGGTGTTCGACACCGAGGGGAACTTCAAGACGCAGTACCGGAACGTCGGCTCGCCCTGGGCGATCTGCATCACGCCGGGCGCGCAGCAGTTCATGTACGTGTCGAACTCCAACCCGCCGAACAACCTCGACTACGACGGCGAGATCCTGAAGATGACGCTCGACGGGAAGATCGTCGGCAAGTTCGGGCGCGCCGGCAAGCTCCTGAAGGAGTTCGGCACCGTCAATTCAATCGACTGCCGCACGCAGAACGAGCTCTACGTCGGCGAGCTCGGCAACTGGCGCGTGCAGAAGGTCACGTTGAAGTAGGCAGTAGGCAGTAAGCAGTAGGCAGTAAGCAGTAGGCAGTAGGCAGATGTAGGGGCCGACCTTCCCCCGCCTCCGTTGTGCTTCGCGGGGCAGGCAGGTCGGCCCTTCCTTTGTACGTAGTGTCCGGCTTTAGCCGGACCACACTTTGCGCGCCGGCCGGTGCTCGTCCGTCCGGCCGGCCGGCTCCCACCTTCGATTTGCGACGGTGGGCAAGCGTCACACAGAAGGTCGGCGTGCCTCAACGGCCGGACCTCCCGAGCACCGTCCGTCACGCTTGCGTACGTAGTGTCCGGCTTCAGCCGGACCACACAAGGATCGTGCAGGGGCCGACCTTCCCCGCCTCCGCTGTTGCTTCGCGGGGCAGGCAGGTCGGCCCCTACAGCTGCCTACTGCCTACCGCCCACTGCCGACTACGGGATCAGTCGTAGAACTCCGGCGACTTCTTCAGCTTTGCGTGCGCCGTGAGGTCGTGCTGGATCCAGAGCTGCGCGCCCGTCTTCTTCAGGAACGCCTCGAGGTCCGCGCGTGAGCGCGCGGTCTGCTGCTCGTTGAACTCGGTCGTCGGCAGACGATTGAGCGAGCGCTCCTCGGGATAGTGATACAGGTCGCCCGAGAGCACGACGCCGCCGGTGCGCGGTAGCTTCAGATACAACACCTGATGCCCGGGCGTGTGGCCGGGCGTGGACTTGATGACGACGGTGCCGTCGCCGAAGACGTCGTGCTCGTCGGCGGTGATGAGCGTCGTCTTGCTGTTCTGCAGGTACGCGTAGCCGGACGGATACGGCGGCTGCGGCTGCGGGTTGGGGAAGAGGCCGTCGCGCTCGGACTGGCGCACCAGCCACGTGGCGCGCGCGAAGGAGTTCGCGTTCGCGACGTGATCCCAGTGGTAGTGCGACAGCGCCAGATACGTCGTGTTCTCCGGCTTGTGCCCCGCCGCGGCCAGCTGCGCGGTCAGCGTGTTGCGCAGCGTCACCTGGCGATCCTGTCCGTTCGAGAGCACGAGCTGCCGCACGACGGGACGGCCGCCGTCGGGCACCCACCAGTTGTCCGGCACCGCGCCGGCGTCCCACATCAGCGTGCCGCGCGGATGGACGACGAGGTACATCCCGATCGAGAGCTGGGACGTGACGACCTCGTTCGGCTTGAGACGATAGCGTCCCGGATCCGATTCGAGCACGCCGCCATCCAAGACGTACAAACGAATCGGCGGCGCGGTCTGAGCGCCAGCGACGATCGTTATCGTGGCGAAGACCGCGACCAACGCCGCGACGCGTCCGTGTCTGTTCCCCATCTGCATTGTCATGCCCTCGCGGCGCCAATCGTATCGCGAGGGCGGGTGCTCGGCGGGCAGGCCGAGCGCCGGTCGGCGCGCATCAGGGCCGACTACAGTCGGCCCCTACGACCGAGGGGTAGTCCGCTACGCGAGCCTCAGCGACATGACCTCGCGCGGGTGGCGCCGGGAGGGGCGTCCCCGCCCCGCGCCGCAGGCGCCTCTCCCGTGACGAGGCTTGTGGCGCCGAGCACGGGGTGGGGAAACCCGGCGACAGGACCCGCCCAGGGTCATGTCGATCCCCACCGAAGCGCAGCGCACGCACAGGAAGAGGGCCGACCTCAAGGTCGGCCCCTACACCGGCCACGGCCTAATCGCCGCCGCTGCCCTTGAACTGGTCGGCTTCATCGGCGAACAGCACGTTGAAGCTGGTCAGCGATCCGTAGCACCCGGTGACGTAGCCTTGCAGCTTCAGCTTCACATCGTCTGGCAGGTCGGAGGCGTTCACCTGCTGCTCGAGCGTGCGCAGACGGTTCCGCACCATCACGATCTTGTTGAAGAACGTTTCGATCGGCCAGCTCTTCTCCTGACCCTGGCCGCCGGCGGGCCGCAGCACCAGCGTGCCGCCGCGCCACTTCGGCGCGGGCGCGGCGGCCGTGAGTCCTGATTCCTCGCGGATGATGCGGCGCAGGACGGATTCGAGATCGTCGGAGGGGGGAGGCATGAACGTCCTCTCTGGTGCTCGGGGTGCTTCGGGTGCTCGGGGCGCTTGGGGCGCCTGGGGTGCGCCGATTCTCGGCCCGCCACGGTAGTTGTGATCGCTGCCGCACCAGTCGCACTTGACCCGGACGGGCCAGGCGTCGGCGTCGACCGCGATCACCGTGTGGTCGCGGTCGGTCTTGCAGGCGCGGCAGTAGTCCTCGATGGACGAGCCGGCGCGATAGGTCTGCTCCCGCGCCACGTGCTTACGGCAGCGTGAACGTCACCAGCCGGTTCGAGAACGACATGCCGCACTCGGGGTTGCCGCCCGCGATGTAGACGGTCGTCCCGTCGGTCGAGGCGGTGATGCCGTGCTTGCCGACCGGCATCGGCGCGAACGTGCGCCACTGGCCGGTCTTCACGTCGAACCCTTCGGTCTCGTCGAACGGCCCCCCGCTCCTGCACTCGCCGCCCATGACGACGATCATCCCCTTGTAGAGCACGGACGCGCCTCCGCTGCGCGTGGTCGGCAGCGGCGGGCCCGTCGTCCACGCGTTCTTCACGGGATCGTAGATGTCGTGGCGGTTGACGCCCTCGGCGGGGGTGTTCGTGCGGCCGCCGATGACGTGGATGCGGCCGTTGACCGCGGCCGCCGCGGTGTGATCGCGCGCGAGCGGCAGGGGCGCGCCGTCGGTCCACGTGTTGGTCGCCGGGTCATAGATTTCGTGCACCGCAGAGGTGACGCGGTCCGGCGTCCGGCCGCCGATCGCGTGGATCTTCCCGTTGACCGCGGCCACCGCGATCGAGCCGCGCGCCACCTTCAGCGGCGCCAGCGTGCGCCACCGGTCCGCCGCCGGGTCGTACTCGAACGCGGCATTCTGCGCGCCGACGTGGACCTGCGCGAGGAACCCGCCGATGACGTAGATCTTGCCGTTCATCTCCAGGCCCTGCGGATGGCTCAGCGGTCCCGGCATCGGCGCCCGCTCCCGCCACGTGTTCGCCACGGGATCCCACTCCGTGACCAGCGTGTGCGACTCCAGCCCGCGCGCCAGGCCGCCCATCACGTACAGCTTGCCGTTGGCGAACACGTTGGCCGCCTCGCTGCGCAGGTCCGCCATCGCGGCCTTTTCGGCCCACACGCCCTGAGGCGCCTGCGCGGACGTCGCGGCAAGACAGGCCACAGAGACACAGAGACACAGAGCAATCCGATCCACTCTCATGCGCGGATCTTCGCACACTCTATTGACATTCCAGTCCTGGAGTTCTACAAACCAGTTCTTATGACACACCGCCTTCTGATTCTCATCACCCTAGTACTAGGAGTCACCGGCAGCGCCTTCGCGCAGAGCTCCGCGGCCAACGCCGCCAAGGCCGCGCCGCCGTCCATTCCCACCGCGTCGCTCCAGAACGTCGCCCGCCACGGCTTCTTTTTCGCCGGCGGGACGTACGTCGGCCCCATCGGCGACGAGAAGGAAATGACGATGGGCGGGGCGATGTATGTCGAAGTGATGGTGCCGAAGCAGATTCGGTCGCCGTACCCCGTCGTCTTCTTCCACGGCGCGGGGCAGACGGGCGTCGACTGGCTGCTGACGCCGGACGGCCGTCCCGGCTGGGCCTACAACTTCCTCGACATGGGCTACGTCGTCTATCTGACCGACTTCCCGGCGCGCGGCCGCTCGCAGTACGTGCCCGGCGTGGACGGGACGGCCGCGATGCCGAACCTGAACATCCGCACGGCGGAGAACCTCGAGGAGACGTTCACCGCGATGTCGCGCCGCGGCAACTATCCGCAGGCCAAGAAACACACACAGTGGCCCGGAACGGGCCTGAAGGGCGACCCGGTCAACGACTACTTCAACAAGACGCAGGTGCAGTTCCTGGCGGGCAACCGGCAGGAGACGCTCACCCGTGACGCCAACGTGGCGCTGCTCGACATGATCAACACGCCGGTCATCCTGCTGACGCACTCGCAGGGCGGCGCGTTCGGCTGGCTCGTCGCGGATGCGCGGCCGAACCTCGTCAAGGCGATCGTGACGCTCGAGCCGGCGGCGCCGCCGATCCGCGGCGTGGACAACGCCAAGGTCGCGTATCAGCAGGGCGGCGGCCTGAGCTGGGGCGTGGCCAACAGCCCGATCACCTACGAGCCGGCGATCAGCGACGCGAAGCAATTGCAGACGACGCTGGAGACGCAGGCGCCGTCGGCCGACAAGGTGCCCTGCTACGTGCAGCAGGAGCCGGCGCGCAAGCTGAAGAACCTCGCGAACATCCCCGTGCTCTTCATGGTGGGCGAGGGCAGCTACCACCGCATCTACGACCACTGCCTCGCGAAGTGGCTGAACCAGGCGGGCGTGAAGACCGAGTACGTCGAGATGGAGACGGTCGGCCTGCCGGGCAACGGCCACATGATGATGCTGGAGAAGAACAGCGCCGACATCGCGAAGTACATCGGCACGTGGCTCTCGCGCAACGCGCGCGCGGGCCGCGGCGAGAACAACGACCGCGCGGTGCCGCCGCGCGCCATCCCGACGTTCTCCACCGAGAACATCGCGCGCAAAGGCTTCTACTTCGCCGGCGGCGGCTACTGGGGCGAGCCGGGCCGCCAGGTGATGCGCGGCGCGATGTACATGGACGTGTGGGTGCCGCGCAACGTGCGCAGCCCGTATCCCGTCATCTTCTTCCACGCCAACGGCCAGACCGGCGTGCAGTGGCAGCAGACGCCTGACGGGCGGCCGGGCTGGGCCTACCGCCTGCTCGAGCAGGGCTACGTCGTCTACATGGTCGATTACCCGACGCGCGGCCGCTCGGCGTACGTGCCGCTGCCCGGGCCGAACAAGCAGCCGATCGACGGCAACCTGAACATTCGCACGGCGCTGGACCTGGAGCGCATCTGGACCAACGCGCGCCAGCGCGGCGACTTCCCATTGAAGATGAACCACACGCAGTGGGTGGGCTCGGGCGCGATCGGCGATCCGGTCTTCGACAACTTCATGAAGTCGCAGGTGCAGTTCGCCGGCCAGGCGACGAACCTGGCGCGCGAGGCGACCATTGCGCTGCTCGACACGCTCAACACGCCCGTGATCCTCTTCGCGCATTCACAGGGCGGCGGCGTGGCGTTCGACGTCACCGAGGCGCGCTCGTCGCTCGTGCGCGCGATGGTCAACATCGAGCCGGGCGGCCCGCAGTTTGGCGGCGCCGACACGGCGAAGGTCACCGCCGGTCCGCGCAACCCGAACTCGTGGGGCCTGACGAACAACCGCTACGAGTTCGATCCGCCCGCGAACACGCCCGCGGATCTCAACGTCGCGCTCGAGGCGAAGTCCGAGCGGCCCGACGAGATCCCGTGCTGGATGCAGGTGGAGCCGGCGCGCAAGCTGAAGAACTGGGGCAACGTCCCGGTGTTCATGGCCAGCGCCAACGCGACCTACCACCGCGTCTACGACCCGTGCATGCCGAAGTTCCTCAAGCAGGCGGGCGTGAAGGTGGACTTCTACCGCCTCGAGGACGTCGGCCTCCGCGGCAACAGCCACGTGATGATGCTCGAGCGGAACAGCGACGAGATCGTCAAGTTCGTCGGCGACTGGCTGCGCAGGAACGCGACGCCCGCGACCAACGCGACCCGGTAGGGCACGAACCGGCCTGCTTTACCTTCTCTTCCTTCTGAGCGGACTCAGCGGCCTGATGTATCAGGTCGTCTGGGTCCGCGTCTTCGGCAACGTCTTCGGCAACACGATCTATTCCGCGTCGATCGTCGTCGCCGTCTTCATGCTCGGTCTCGGCGCCGGCAGCTACGTCCTTGGCGCGTGGGCCGACCGCCGCTACGCGGACAACCCTGACTGGCCGCTGCGCGCGTACGGGCTCGTCGAGATCGTCATCGCCGCGCTCGGCCTCGGCATCGCGCTGGTGCTGCCGCGTCTCGGCCAGGTGTCGGCGGCGGTGTCGTCCTACGTGCAGGAGCCGAACGGCTGGTACGCGTTGTCGGCGGCGTCGTACGTCCTGCGCACCGCGGTCGCGGTCGCCGTGCTGGCGCCGATCACGCTGCTGATGGGCGGCACGCTCACCTTGTTGATCCGGTATCTCGTCCGCAGCGACCTGCAGGCGGGCAGCTGGCGCATTGCGGTCCTGTACGGGGTGAACACGTTCGGCGCGGCGCTGGGCGCGCTGCTGACGGATTTCACACTGGTGCCGGCGCTGGGGCTGCGGGGCACGCAGTTTGTCGCCATCGGGCTCAACGTCGTCGCCGGCGTGGGCGCGCTCTATCTGGGCCGACTAAAGTCGGCCCCTACGATCGCTCGCCTCTATCTGGGCCGACTAAAGTCGGCCCCTACGATCGCTCGCGCGACGATCGCTCGCGCGACGACGGCACAACACGGCAAGCGTGTACGTAGTGTCCGGCTTCAGCCGGACCACACGACGGCGCCAGGCCAGCCGCCCGACAGTTTCCGTCCAGTGATCCTCACGGCTCTCGCGCTGGCACTCGCAGGGTTCGCGGCGCTCGGCATGGAAATCCTGTGGTTCCGCCACATGAGCATCCTGCTCGGCGGCTTCCGCGCCGTGTTCTCGCTGCTGCTGGCGCTGATCCTGATCGGCATCGGCGTCGGCGCGCTCATCGGCGGCGCCCTCGTCTCGCGCATCGGACGTCCGGCGGAGTGGTTCATGGCGACGCAGGCGGCCTTCGTCGCCGCCGCGCTCTTCGGCCTCGCGCGCGCCGACGTCGTCCCGATCAACACCGCGCCCGTGGGCGCCGGCGCCTGGGCCGAGCTGTGGTTCAACGCGCGGCCGATGCTGCTCGAGGTGGCGCTGCCCGCGCTGTTCATGGGATTCAGCTTTCCGCTCGGCAACGCCATCGTGCAGCGAGCGGAGCAGACGGTGGGCCGCCGAGCCGGCGTGCTGTATTTCGCGAACACGATCGGCGCGGTGTGCGGGAGCCTTCTCACGGGGTTCGTGCTGCTGCCGGTCTTCGGCCTCCAGCAGGGCGCAACGATCCTGATGGCGGCCGCCGCGCTGGCAATCGTGCCGCTGCATCTTGCGGCGGGTCCGCCGGCTTCGCTGAGCGGAACCCGCCCTACGTACGCTGTCGGCGCAGGCGCTGTTGCGCTCGTCGCGCTCGGGCTGTGGCTGCGGCTGCCCGCGGATCACGTCGTGACGCGCGCGCTCGGGCCGGCACCGGAAGGGGAACGCCGCCTGCGCGTGAGCGACGGGCTGACCGAGCTCATCGCGATCACCGAGCGTGACGGCCGCGGACGCACGCTCTACACCAACGGGCACGCGATGTCGTCCACGCTGCCGCTGTCGCAGCGCTACATGCGCGCGCTCGCACACATCCCCCTGCTGGCGATGGACGGTCCGCAGACCGTGCTCGTCATCGGCTTCGGCGTCGGCAACACCACGCATGCGGCGACGCTCCACCCGTCGGTCCGCCGCGTCGAGCTGGCCGACCTGTCGCGCGACATCCTCGCGCATGCCGGCGAGTTCGAGGACGCCAACCACGCCGTGCTGTCGGACCCCAAGGTCGCCGTCTACATCAACGACGGCCGCCAGCACCTGCAGATGCAGCCGCCCGGCGCCTACGACCTCGTCGTCCTCGAGCCGCCGCCGATTGCCTACGCGGGCGTGAGCGCCCTGTACTCGAGCGAGTTCTACGGCCTCGCGCGGTCGCGCCTGAAGCCGGGCGGCTACCTCAGCCAGTGGCTGCCGACCTACCAGGTGCCGGCGGCGACGACGCGCTCGATGATCCGGTCGTTTCTTGACGTGTTCCCGCAGGCGGTGCTGCTGTCGGGCGCCGAGGCGGACCTGGTACTGCTCGGGACGAACGCGCCGCGTGTCGAGGTGGGTCCGGCCCGGCTGGTGGCCGCGCTCCTGCAGGCGCCCGCCGTCCGCGCCGATCTCGACCGCATCGGGCTGTCACGGCCGCACGAGATCGTCGGCAGCTTCCTCGGCTCCGCACGCACGCTGGCGGAGGCCACGCGGGCGGCAGAGCCGGTGCGTGACGACCGGCCGCTGCAGGAGTACACCGTCCGCTCGATGTTGAGCAGCGGCTACGGCGTGCCCGGCGAGGTCGTGGACCTGGCCGGCGTCACCGAGTGGTGTCCGCGCTGTGTCGTCGACGGGCAGACAGACCCGCGCGTGGCCGCGCTGCCGTTGTATCTCGACCTGCTCACGCAGGCCTACGACGCCTCGCGCCAGCAGGTGGCGGAGACGCGCGCCCTGTGGGAGCGGGAAGGCCGCACGATCCTCGACAGCGACTATCTCGGCGCGGTCGTGCCCGACACCGCCGCCGTCCACGTGATGCTCGGCCTGACCGCGGCCGAGAGAGGCGCGCTCGACGCGGCCATCGCCAGCTTCCGCCGCGCGCTCGAGCTGGAGCCCGACAGCGCGCGCACCCACTGGCATCTCGGCGCCGCGCTCGCGTCGCGCGGCGTCTACGCGGAGGCGCTGACACACCTCCAGCGATCCGTGCAGCTCGATCCGTCCAACGCCGATGTCCGCAACGATCTCGCCGCCGTCGAGCGCCTCATCCAGCGCTGACCGTCTTGACGCCGGAGGTAATCTTCTCGCCATGCGCATCCTGACGATCCTCGCGATACTCCTTGCTATCTCCGGCGTGGCGGACGCGCAGACGGCGTCGCGCGTGATCCGCCAGATCGATCAGCGCTGCGCCGGCTGCCACCAGACCGGCGACGCCGGCGGCCGCCGGCCCGAGGTGGAGGGCGCGCCCACCTTGGCCACCCTCCGCCAGATGCCGGCGGACGCCATCCTGCGCGCGATCACCACCGGCCCGATGCGCGTCCACGCCGAGGGCGTGCCGGACGATGTGAAGCGGGCGATGGCGGAGTTCGTCAGCGGCCGGAAGCTGAGCCCGATCGAGGCGGGCGAGGCGGCCCGCATGCCCAACCGGTGCATCGCAAACGCGCGCATGGACGCGCCGACGGCTGCGGCGGCGTGGAACGGCTGGAGTCCCGACCCCACGAACGCGCGCTATCAGCCGAACGGCGGGATCACGGCCGCCGAGATCCCGCGGCTCGCGCTCACGTGGGCGTTCGGCTTCCCGGGCGCCTCGTCGGTGTACGGACAGCCGACGGTGGCCGGCGGCCGCGTCTTCGTCGGCGTGGATACGGGCTACGTCTACGCGCTCGACGCGCGCACCGGCTGCGTGCACTGGTCGTTCCTCGCGGAGACCGGCGTGCGCAACGCCGTGTCGATCGGCCCCGGTTCGGGCGCGGCGCGCTACGTGGCGTACTTCGGCGACATCCGCGCCAACGTCTATGCCGTGAACGCCGAGACGGGCGCGCCGATCTGGAAGGTGCAGGCCGACGCGCATCCGCTCGCCGTCGTCACCGGCTCGCCGACGCTGCACGAGGGGCGCCTGTACGTGCCCCTCTCCTCGCGCGAGGAGGCGGCCGGCGGCAGCCTGAACTATCCGTGCTGCACGTTCCGCGGCAGCATCCTCGCGCTCGACGCGGCCACGGGACGGCAGATCTGGAAGACCTACGCGATCCCGGACCCGCCGGTGCCCTCGCGGCGGAACTCCGCCGGCACGCAGCTCTGGACGGGCGCCGGCGCGGCGATCTGGCACGCCCCGACGATCGACGTCCGCAGCGGCGCCATCTATGTCGCGACCGGCGACGCCTACACGGAGCCCGCGCACCGCAACACGGACGCCGTCATGGCGCTCGATCTGAAGACCGGGCGCATCCTGTGGTCGGTGCAGGACCACGAGAATGACGCGTGGCTGGTGGCGTGCGGCCAGGACCGGACGGAGAATTGCCCCAAGAACCTCGGCCCGGACTTCGACTTCGGCACCTCGCCCATCCTGCAGCCGCTCGCCAGCCCCTCGACTGCGCTCGGGGCCAGCCCCTCGACCGAGCTCGGGGCAGGCCCCTCGACTACGCTCGGGGCAGGCCCCTCGACTACGCTCGGTGCAGGCCCCTCGACTACGCTCGGGGCAGGCCCCTCGACTACGCTCGGGGCAGGCCCCTCGACTGCGCTCGGGGCAGGCCCCTCGACTACGCTCGGGGCAGGCCGGGTATTGCTCGCGGGCAACAAGAGCGGGCAGGTGTTCGCCCACGATCCCGATCGCCAGGGCGCGCTGCTGTGGAAGGCGACGCTCGTGGAGAAGATCGGCGAGTCGGAGATCCTCTTTGGCGGCGCCGCGGACGGCGAGCGGGCGTACTTCGCGCTCGACAACGGCGCCGTGGCGGCGATCGATCCCGCGACGGGCGAGCGGAAATGGTTCCGGCCGCCGCCTGCCCCGAGCCAAGTCGAGGGGCGGCGAGGCGTCACGGCGGCCTTGACTGCGGTGCCCGGCGCGGTCTTCGTGGCCGGGCAGGACGGCACCGTCCGCGCGCATGCCGCCGCCACCGGCGAGGTCCTCTGGAGCGTCGACACCCGGCGCGACTTCGACACCGTCAACCAGGTGCCCGCGAGGGGCGGCTCGATGGGCGCGCCCGGTCCCACCGTGGCGGCGGAGATGCTGTTTGTCGGGTCCGGGTACGTCGGTCTGGGCAACGGAACCCCCGGCAACGTGCTGCTCGCATTCGGATTGCCGTAGCGCCACATACGGTTTCCCGGATGTGCGCGGCGGAAACGCCCATTTCTGCCAACGTTTTCACACTCCCGGCACGGGCAGGGGACTCGCAGTACCCCCGCGTGCGCGACCCTCGGGTGCGAACCGTATTGACGAGATGGTTCCCGGTGCCCTAGGGTTGCTGGTTCATCCCGTTTGTCGCGCTCACGTCTCCAATCCAGGTGGATTCTCAGGAGGGGCCTATGACAGGTAGTTTCCTGAAGCGGGTACGCCTGCTTCTCGTCTGTGCGCTGTTCGGCCTGCCGGCAGCAGGCTACGCGCAGGACGCTGCGCTCACGGGTACTGTGACCGATGCGACGGGGGGCGTCCTGCCGGGCGTGACCGTCACCGCCACCAACGAGGCAACCGGCAATACGTTCGTCGGCGTCACCGACGGGACCGGCGCGTTCCGCATTCCCGTGCGCGTCGGCGCGTACCGCATCAGCGCTGAGCTGCAGGGGTTCACCACCGTGCAGCGCACGGGCGTCCAGCTCCTCGTCGGCCAGACGATCGACGTGGACATGCAGATGAATCCGTCGACGGTGCAGGAAACCGTGACGGTCTCGGCCGAGGCGCCCCTGATCGAGGTGACGACGTCGGCGCTCGGCGGGAACATCGACCCGACGCAGGTGCAGGAGCTGCCCGTCCAGGGCCGCAACTGGATGGCGCTGGCCCTGCTCGCGCCGGGCAGCCGCACCACCCCGGGGAATCAGAACAATCCGCTGCCGGATCGCAACGACGGCGAGGTGCGCGAGTACCAGCTCCACATCGACGGCCAGCAGGTGACGCAGGATCTCGGCACCGGCGTGCAGCCGCGCTACAGCCAGGACTCGATCGCCGAGTTCCAGTTCATCTCGAACCGCTTCGACGCGACGATGGGCCGGTCGTCGGGCGTACAGGTCAAGGCGATCACGCGGTCGGGGACGAACAACTTCTCGGGCCTCTTCCGCGCCAACTTCCGCGACGACCGCTTCAACGCCGAGGACCCCGTCGTCAACCGCGTGCTGCCGATGAACAACCAGCAGTACAGCACGGCGATCGGCGGACCGATCGTGCGCGACCGCCTGCACTACTTCGGCAACTTCGAGTACGAGCGCGCGCCGAAGACGAGCGTGTGGCGCACGCCGTTCCCGCAGTTCAACGTGCAGCTGAGCGGCAAGGAAACAATCAAGATGGGCGGCGGCCGTCTCGACTACCAGGTCTCGCCGAACACCCGTCTCATGGGCAAGTGGCACGAGGGGCGCCGCTACGATCCGTTCGGCGCGGGCGGCAGCAACCATCCCGCGGCGACGGGCTCCTCGGACGAGGCCAGCCGCGAGGCGCTCGGCCAGCTCACGCAGGTGTTCAGCAACGCCATCGTCAGCGAGGTGAAGGTCGGCTACTCGGAGTTCGGCTTCGACCAGGGCGGCCTTACGAACTGGTCGCGGCACTGGCAGGCGAGCAACGGCGTCACCGGTGGCTCGCCGCGCATCCGCTTCACCGGCTTCGACATCACGCCGAACCAGAACTTTCCGCGGCGCCGCGCGCAGAACGTCTGGAGCCTGCGCGAGGACCTGGCGCTCTCGTACGAGGCGAACGGCCGGCACGACATGCGCGCCGGCGTCGAGTACCTGCACCGGCGCGAGGACAGCTTCAACCGCCGCCTGTCGGGTGGCGAGATCGACGCGCGCGGCGGTCCGCTGCCGGCGAACCTGCCGGCGCTGCTGCCCGACGCGTTCAACGTCGATACCTGGAACCTGGCGGCGCTGTCGTCGATTACGCGGTCGTACCGCATCGGCGTCGGCGACTTCTCGCTGAGCTACACGCAGCCGAAGTTCGGCGCCTGGGTCCAGGATGACTGGCGCATCGGGGACCGCCTGACGCTCAACCTCGGCCTGCGCTGGGACCTGAGCATCAATGCCTCGGCCAACGACATCGCGGTGCCGCCGTTCCTCGCCGGCGACCGGCCGAACGACAGGGACAACTTCCAGCCTCGCGTCGGCTTCGCCTACTCGCTGGACGACCGCACGGTCATCCGCGGCGGCACGGGGCTGTATTACTACGAGCCGATCACCTCCGACACGCTCTGGACCGTCGGCAACAGCAAGGTGGCCGTGATTCAGATCAACAACGACGGGCGGCCGAACTTCGCGGCCGATCCGTTCAACGGCCGGCCCCTCCCGACGTTCGAGGAGGCCTCGCGGCTGTTCTGCCACGTGAACCGCGTGGCCGGCTGCCTGCGCAACTCGCTGCAGGAGCTCGTGGCGGAGGGCTTCTCGCAGGACCTCGGCTACACCCTGCAGAACTCCATCGGCGTCGCGCGTCAGTTCGGCAACACCATGGCGCTCGAGGTCGACTACGTCTACACGCGCGGCCGCAACGAGAAGGACATCATCGACAACGTCAACCTGACCTACAACCCGGCGACCGGCGCGAACTACCCGTTCAGCGATATCAACCGGCGCGCGTTCCCGGACTGGGGCAACATCTCGCTGCTGGTGCGCACGGGCCGCTCGGCCTATCACGGCCTGCAGACCAGCTTCGTCAAGCGCATGTCCCATCGGTGGCAGGCGTCGGCGACCTACACGCTGTCGGGACTGTGGGATGCCGAGTCGGCGCCCTTCACGGGTGATCCGGCCACCAGCCGATTCGTGCCGGTGCCGTTCACCACGGCGGCGGACATGGGCGGCGAGTGGGCGCTGTCGGAGTCGGACCAGCGCCACCGGTTCGTGTTCAACTCCATCTGGGAGGTCGGCCGGGGCTTCCAGGTCAGCGGGCTCGTGTATCACGGCTCGGGGATCCGCGATGCCAGCTTCTACGGCGGCGACCTGCGCAACACGGGCACGGACTTCAGCATGCGGCTCCGGCCCGACGGCAGCCTCGTGCCTCGCAACACGTTCCTTCAGCCGGATGAGAATCGTGTGGACGTCCGGCTGCAGCAGCGGCTGCCGCTCGGCGGCGGCCGGTCGGTCGACCTGATCGCGGAGACGTTCAACCTCTTCAACGCGAACAACTTCGTCCTGATTGCCGAAGAGGGCCGTCGCGACTTCCGGCGGCCCGAAACCGGGCAGAACCGGACGATGCAGTTCGGGTTCAGGGTCGCGTTCTAAGCCAACTCCCAACACTCCAATTCCCAACTTCCAAGACGTATTGGAAGTTGGGCGTTGGACGTTGGGCGTTGGACGGTGGGCGTTGAGATTCGAGTAGAATGGCCCGCTCATTGCGACAACTCCTGAGGGGGCCTTCATGGTTGTGGCCGGTACGCCTGCGCAGACGAAAACACCGCTGAACTCGAATCAGATCAAGGGATTCTGGGCTGCCTGGGGCGGGTGGTGCCTCGACGGCATGGACGCCTTCATCTATGCGCTCGTCCTTGTCCCCGCGTTGACGGAGCTGCTGCCGAACTCCGGCATCGAGCCGACGCCGGCCAACATCGGCTACTACGGCAGCATCCTGTTCGCGCTGTTCCTGTTCGGATGGGGACTGTCGATGGCCTGGGGCCCGATCGCCGACCGCTTCGGCCGCGTCAAGGCCCTGGCGGCGACGATCATCTTCTACTCGGTCTTCACGCTTGCGTGCGGCCTGGTGACGAACATCTGGCAGCTCGCGGTGCTGCGCGTGCTGTGCGGCTTCGGCCTTGGCGGTGAGCAGCCGATGGGCGGCACCTTCGTCGCGGAGGAGTGGCCCGAGGATCGCCGCAAGATGGGCGCCGGCTACATGCACACCGGCTACTACTTCGGCTTCTTCCTGGCGGCGATCGCCAACTATTTCATCGGCGCGAACTACGGGTGGCGCTGGATGTTCATCCTCGGCGGCGCGCCGGCGCTCCTCGTCTTCTGGATCCGGAGCGGCGTGCGTGAGCCGGAGGCGTGGAAGAGCCGCGTCCAGGTGGAGCGGCCGTCGATGCTGTCGGCGTTCAATGCGCTCTTCACCGAGCGGTTCCGCCGCAATACCATCGTCAGCTCGCTGCTCTTCACCGTGTCGATCATCGGCCTCTGGGGCGGCTCGATCTACGTGCCGACCGCGGTGACGCAGATCGCGCGCCGTGAAGGCTTCGACGTCGCGGATGCCGCGCGTCTGGCCTCCTACGGCTCGATGGTGCTCTCCACCGGCACGATCATCGGCTGCCTGCTGGCGCCGATCCTGGCGGAGCGATGGGGGCGCCGGCCGACGATGGCGTCCTATTTCGTCTTCATGGGCATTGCCGTGGCGGTTGCCTTCGGCATGGTCTTCTACATGCCCAATGCGCTGGTGCCGTTCTTCGTGCTGATCTTCCTGCTCGGCCTCGGCGGCGCGAACTTCGCGCTCTACACGCTGTGGCTGCCGGAGCAGTTCTCGACGACCAGCCGCGCGAGCGCCATTGCGTTCGTCAGCTCGATCGGGCGCTTCGCGGGCGTGGCGATGGTCTTCATCCTCGGCGCCGGCATCGCCAGCTACGGCAGCCTCGGCGTGCCGGTGGCGATCACGGCGCTCGTGTTCCTGCTGGGGCTGATCGTGCTGCCGTTCGCGCCCGAGACCAAGGGCAAGCCGCTCCCGGCCTGATTGAGCGCCCCTGTGCTCGAGCTCGTGGACGCGACGGTCATCCGTGATGACCGTCCCGTCCTCGACCGGCTCAACCTCACCATTCACGAACGCGAGCACACCGCGATTCTCGGCCCCAACGGCGCCGGGAAATCGGCGCTCGTGCGCCTGCTCACGCACGAGGACCGGCCGCTGGCCGAGGGCGACGGGCCGCCGGCGGTGCGCGTCTTCGGCGACACGCGGTGGGACGTCTTCGAGCTCCGCGCCCAGCTCGGCATCGTGTCCGCCGACCTGCACCAGCGGTTCGTCTTCGGCAACAACGAGGGGCGCGTCACCGCGGAGGCGGCAGTGCTCTCGGCGTTCTTCGCCTCGCAGGGGATTCTTCGCTACGGCCGCGTGACGGCCGGCATGCGCGCGCGTGCGGCCGACGCGCTGGAGCGGATGGGCGTGTCGCACCTGACGCGGCGCCGGCTCGACGAGATGTCGAGCGGGGAAGCGCGGCGCGTGCTGCTGGCCCGCGCGCTCGTCACGCAGCCGCGCGCGCTCATCCTCGACGAGCCGACCACCGGCCTGGATCTGGTCGCCCGCCACGCGTTCATGGAGCGGGTCCGGCAGATCGCCCGGGAAGGCACGACGCTGATCCTGATTACCCACCACATCGAAGAGATCGTCCCGGAGATTCAGCGCGTCGTCCTGCTTCGCCACGGCCGCATCGCGGCCGCCGGCGCGACTGCCGACGTGCTGACCGCCGCCCACCTGACCGCGCTGTTCGAGTCTCCGGTTGCCATCGAGCAGAATGAGGGGTATTACTACGCTCGTCCGGGTACGTAGGGCGGGTCTTTACGGCCCGCTGCTGGAGGGCCTATGCGCTACATCGCTGCCGCGTTGCTCCTGGTCGCCGCCCCTGCCGCCGCGCATCACTCCTGGACAGCCGACTACGATGCCAACAAGCCCGTCACCGTGAAGGGCGTCGTGTCGAAGGTGGAGTGGACCAATCCCCACACGCATTTCTACCTCGACGTCAAGGACACCAACGGCACGCTGACGACCTGGAACTTCGAGATGGCGAGCACGCTCGCGCTGCAGCGCAGCGGCTGGTCCCGCAAGACGCTGCAGGTCGGCGACGAAGTCACGATCAGCGGGTTCGGCGGCCGCGCCGTCACGACGCGGGCGGTGGCCTCGTCGATCGTGACGGCCGACGGCCGTGAGGTGTTCAAGGGGACGCCGGGGCAGTGAGGACCATTGGCGATTTGCGATTTGCGATTTGTGATTTGCGATTTGTGATTTGTGATTTGTGAGTGCCATGCCCAAGACCATTGCCGCTCTTGCGATCGCGCTCGTCGCCGCGAGCCTCCCACCGGCGCCTGCCCTGAGCGAAGTCGAAGGGCAGAATCAGAACCCGGTGTTCCGGCTCGGCGGCGCCAACGGGCCGAAGGTGGCCGAGCGCGCGAACCGGCCCGCGCCGAAGCTGGCGGACGGGACGATCGACCTGTCCGGCGTCTGGAGCGGCGGCGGCGAAGTGGAGATTCCCCGCCTGCTCAAGCCGGGCGAGCTCGACGCCATCCTGCAGCCCTGGGCGAAGACGCTGATGGCCACGCGTACGGAAGACAAGGATCCGTACAACTACTGCATGCCGGGCGGCCCGCTGCGCCTCACGGGCGGGTTTGCGTGGCGCTTCGTGCAGCATCCGACCGTGAACTCGACGCACATCTTCATGCTGCAGGAAGCGAACGCGCACACCTACCGCCAGATCTTCATGAACGCGAAGCACCCGCCGGATCCGGACCCGTCCTGGTACGGCCACTCGACGGGGCGGTGGGACGGCGACACGCTGGTGATCGACACCGTCGGCCTGCACGACAAGTTCTGGCTCGACGGCAGCGGCATCCCGCATACCGATCGCCTGCACCTGGTGGAGCGCTGGACGCGCACCGATTTCAACACGCTGCGGCGCGACGTGACGATCGACGATCCGGGCGCCTTCACGAAGCCCTTCACGGTCACCTATACGGCGAGGCTGGCTGAACCGGGCAGCGAGATCCTCGAATACATCTGCATCGAGAACAATCAGTACGGCCTGCCCGGCGGCATCTCGAAGCCGGCTGATTCACGGTAGGGGCGACGCATGCGTCGCCCGGCTGTCGGCATCGCGGGGCTCGGCATCATGGGCTCCGCGATGGCGCTGAACCTGATCCGCGCGAAGTACACGGTCATCGGGTTCGACGTCGCAGCGGCCGCACGGCGCCGCCATCGGCGCATGGGCGGCATCAGCGCGCGCAGCAACCGCGATCTCGGGAACCGGTCCTCCATCGTCATCACCTCGCTCCCGTCGTCGGGCGCGCTGCTCGACGTGGCGCGCGAGCTCGCGGCGGCCGATACGCCGCCGGCGGTCGTCGTCGAAACCAGCACGCTGCCCATCGACGTGAAGGAACGGGCGCGCACGCTGCTCGCCGCGCGCGGGACGACCATGCTCGATGCGCCGCTGAGCGGCACCGGCATCCAGGCGAAGCACAGGGACATCATCGTGGTCGTCAGCGGCAGCCGCGCCGCGCATCGGCGCGTCGTGCCGGTGCTGCAGGCGGTGACGCGTGCGCACTACTACGTCGGCGCGTTCGGCGCCGGCATGCAGGTGAAGTTCGTCGCCAACCTGCTGGTGGCCATTCACACCGCCGCGGCGGCGGAGGCAATGGTGCTGGCGATGAAGTCGGGGCTGGACCCGGCGATGGTCCTGAAGGTCGTGGCCGACGGCGGCGGCAGCTCGCGCATGCTGCAGATCCGCGGCCCCCTGATGGTCAAGGGGACATACACGCCGGCGATGATGAAGCTCGACGTCTGGCAGAAGGACATGACGCTGATTGCCGCCTACGCGCGGCAGGCCGCGTGCCCGACGCCGCTCTTCAACGCGACCAAGCCGCTCTACGCGGAGGCGCTCAGGCAGGGACGCCGCGCCGAAGACACCGCCGCGGTATGCGCCGTGCTCCGGAAGATGGCGGGACCCACGCCTTAGTGCTATAACAACTCCCAACTTCCAACACCCAACGCCCAAGGAAAACGCCTTGGGAGTTGGAGTCTTGGGAGTTGGGAGTTTCTTCTCATGGCCATGTTCAATCTGACCGTCAACGGCCGCCGGCAGACCGTTGACGTCGATCCGGCGACGCCGCTCCTGTACGTGCTCAACGACGACCTCGAGCTGCGCGGGCCGAAGTTCGGCTGCGGGCTCGGGCAGTGCGGCGCGTGCACGGTGATCGTCAAGGGCCGCGCCGTCCGCTCGTGCATGACGCCGGTCAACACCGTGGGCGGCGCCGAGATCACCACGCTCGAGGGGCTCGGCACACCCGAGAAGCCGCATCCGATCCAGCAGGCCTTCATCGACGAGCAGGCCGTGCAGTGCGGCTACTGCATGAGCGGCGTGATCCTGACCGCCAAGGCCTTCCTCGATCAGAACCCGCGCGCCACCGACGCGCAGCTGCAGCAGGCGCTCTCGAACGTGCTGTGCCGCTGCGGCGTGAACGTCCGCATGATGAAGGCGATTCGCCGCTACGCCACGCAGGGGGTGCGCGCATGACCAGGCTCACACCCGAGGCGGCGCTCAGCCGCCGCGAGTTCATCGCGCGCTCGGGCGCGCTCATCGTCACCTTCGGGGCCGCCGCCGCGGCGGGCAGGCTCGGGCTGGCGCCGGGCACCGCCGCCGCGCAGGGCATCAACGGCAACCCGGCCACGCAGCTCGACGCCTGGATCGCGATCGGCGCCGACGGGCGCGTGACCGCGTACACCGGCAAGTGCGAGCTGGGGCAGGGGCTCTTCACCGCGCAGACGCAGCTCGTGGCGGAGGAGCTCGGCGTCCCGATCGATCGCGTCACGCTGATCATGTGCGACACCGATCGCACGCCCGATCAGGGAACGACCAGCGGCGCGCAGTCGCATCCGGCGAACTTCAACCAGGCGAACCTGGCGCTGGCGGGCGCGACCGCGCGCGAAGCGCTCGTGCAGATGGCGTCCACGCGGCTGGGTGTGCCGGCGGAACAGCTCGTGGCGCGCGACGGCGCCGTGCAGGTGACCGGCGACGCCACGCGGCGCGTGAGCTACGGCGAGCTCGTCGGCGGCCGCACGTTCAACCTGCCGTTGAGTCGTCAAGCGCGGCGCAAGCACCCGTCCACCTGGACCGTGCTCGGCACGCCGGTGCAGCGGCTCGACATCCCGGCGATGGTGACCGGGCGCTACGAGTACGCGCAGGACGTGCGCGTGCCGGGCATGCGCCACGGCCGCGTGGTGCGTCCGCCGTCTCCCGGCGCGACGCTCGCGTCGGTGGACGAGGCGTCGGTGCGCGATCTGCCCGGCAACGTGCGCGTGGTCACGCGCAAGAACTGGGTGGGCGTGGTGGCGGACAAGCCGTTCCAGGCCATCCAGGCCGCGCAGCGGCTGAAGGTGCAGTGGAATCCGGCACCTGCGCTGCCGGCGCAGGCGAGCTGGTACGACTACATGCGCAGCCGGCCGACGCGCGAGACGTTCACGACCAACTCGGGCGACGTGGACGCGAACCTGAAGAGCGCGGCGCGCATCATGCGCTCCACGTATCTTTATCCGTATCAGATGCACGGGTCGCTGGGGACCTCGGCCGCCGTCGCCGACGTGCGCCAGGATCGCGCGACGATCTGGTCCTCGTCGCAGGCCGTGTGGCCGCTGCGCAATACGGTGGCCACGGTGCTCGGCATGAAGCCGGATCAGGTGCGCATCCAGTTCCGGCTTGGTCCGGGCTGTTACGGCGTGAACCAGGCGGACTCGGTCTCCTACGACGCGGCCATCCTGTCGCAGGCCGACGGCCGTCCGGTGCGCGTGCAGCTCTCGCGGCAGGACGAGATGGCGTGGGAGAACTACGGTCTCGCCTTCGTCATCGACCAGCAGGTCGGTCTCGACGCCGGCAACACCATCGTCGCCTGGGATTACATCGGCTGGTCGCCGGCCAAGGGCGGGCGTCCCGGCGGCAACAACCCCGGCAACGTCGTCAGCGGCAACGTGGCCGGCTACCAGATCCAGGGCTTCGCGCCGCGGTCGCCGGCGCCCGCGCCGTCGGGCGACTTCGACAACGGCAACAACGTCGCCTCGTCGTATGTGACCGGCTGCGTCGGCTCGATGTGCGGCGGCACCGGCGTTGTGAAGAGCGAGCGGTTCCTGTCGAAGGTGATCGAGTCGCCGTTCTTCACCGGACCGCTGCGGTCGCCGAACCGGCTGCAGAACACGTTCGCGCATGAGTCGTTCCTCGACGAGATTGCGGCCTCCGTGAAGGCGGATCCGGTCGAGTACCGGCTGCGGCACCTGCGCGATCCGCGGCTGCGCGAGGTCGTCACCGCGGCGGCGAAAGCCGCCAACTGGGATACGCGTCCGTCGCCGCGTCCTGGCGGGCGCCGCAACGGGGTCGCGACGGGCCGCGGGATCGCCTGCGTGCTGTACGAGGGCGACAACGGCTACTGCGCAACCGTCGCGGAGGTGACCGTCGATCAGGACACCGGCGTCGTCCAGGTGCGCCGCTTCGTCTCGGCGCTGGATTGCGGTCCGATCTCCAACCCGGACGGCGTCCGCAACCAGATGGAAGGCGGGCTCATCCAGGGCATCAGCCGGACCGTGCGCGAAGAAGTGCGGTGGGATGCCACACGCGTGCAGTCGGTGGACTGGCGCAGCTACCCGCCGTTCTACCTGCACGACCAGCTGCCGGTCATCGAGAGCGTGCTGATCAACCGCGCGGACGTGCCGGCGACCGGCGCCGGCGAGACCACGGTCACGGTGGCCGCGGCCGCGATCGGCAACGCCATCTTCGACGCCACCGGCGTGCGCCTGCGCCAGGTGCCGTTCACGCCCGAGCGGATCAAGGAGGCCCTCGGTACCCGCAACTCAACTGCGTAGGGGGGGCTTCGCGGTGAGACTCGTGTTCAGTTGTTTGGGAATTCATACGTAATCGTCCACGGCGTCCGACCGGAGCGGCGGAGCGAACGGCAGCGGCTGCGGCGCGACACGCGGACCTAACAAGGTCCGCGCCACGAGAATCGGAGCGTGGTCCGGCTCAAGCCGGACACTACGTACCGGTCCGGGAGGTCAGTGCTGCATTGCGTCAGTGCGTGGTTTGCAGCAGTCGCCGCAGCTGGGCTATCGAGTGCGGCGCCAGCTGCTGGAACTCCACGGCGACGTGGTGCTCCAGGCGCTGCATCGCCGCTCTGACGACGCGCCCGTGAAGGGGGATGTGTTCGTCCCCCCACTTCAGCGTGAAGGCGAGCGACTCGGTACGCGGGCGCGCGCGGCTGGTTCTGAAAAGCGCGCCCGTCTCACTGACGTCCACGAGCACACCGTCCTGCCCGTACATCGAGACCGTGAGTGGGCCCGGATGGACGCGTTTCGCGCGTCGGCGGTCGAAACCGGAAGAAAAGACTCCTGGCACGCCAGTCGGTCCTTTCCTCACAATCGGCGGCGCGCGTCCATCCTTGAGGCGCATGTCTGAAATTTCAGTTGACTCCCTCGCTCCCGGGCGCTAGCTTCCACGCACCGTTCCCAACCAAACCGGAGGAGTGATGGCAGCACGGAGTTCGTGGCAGTGGCTGTTCGTCGTCGTTCTGATAGTCGCGTCCCCGCTCGCCGGGTACGCGCAGGAAGCGGTGCTCACGGGCACCGTGACCGACTCCACGGGTGGCGTGCTGCCCGGCGTGACGGTGACCGCGGTGCATGACGCCACGGGCAACCGCTTCGAGGCCGTGACCGATGAGGCGGGCATCTACCGTATCGGCGTCCGCACCGGCGCGTACACGCTCTCGGCAACCCTCCAGGGCTTTGCCACCGTGACGCGGACCGGCGTGCAGCTGCTCGTCGGGCAGACCGGCGCCGTGAACATGCAGATGTCGCCGTCCACCGTGCAGGAAACGGTGACGGTGACCGCGGACACCCCGCTCCTGAACGTCTCCACGTCGCAGCTGGGCGGCAACGTCGATCCGCAGCAGGTGCAGGAGCTGCCGGTGGACGGCCGCAACTGGATGGCGCTCGCGCTGCTGGCGCCGGGCAGCCGGACGTCCTCGACCAACGCCGCGTCGCCGCTGCCGGACCGCAACGGCGGCGAGGTGCGCGAGTACCAGACGAACCTGGACGGCATGCAGGTCACCAACAGCCTCGGCGGCGGCGGCCAGCCGCCCTTCAGCCAGGAGATGATCCAGGAGTTCCAGTTCATCTCCAACCGCTTCGACGCCACGCAGGGGCGCTCGCAGGGCGTGCAGGTGAACGTCGTCACCAAGTCGGGCACCAACAACCTGGCCGGATCGTTCCGCGCCAACTTCCGCGACGACCGCTTCAACGCGCAGAACCCGGCGCTCCGCCGCAAGGTGCCGATCTCGAACCAGCAGTTCGCGGGGTCGATTGGCGGCCCGCTGGTGCGCGACCGGCTCCACTACTTCGGCTTCCTCGAGTACGAGCGCGAGCCGCGGACCAGCATCTAGAACACGCCGTTCCCGCGCTTCAACATCGAGCTGAACGGCAAGCTGTCGAAGAAGCTGGGCGGCGGGCGCCTCGACTACCAGATGTCGCCGCAGATGCGGCTGATGCTGAAGGGGAACCTGACGAAGACCCTCGAGCCCTTCGGCGCCGGCAGCAACAACAACCACCCGGCGGCCACGCAGCAGACGCGCGAGACACAGAACACCCTGCAGGCGCAACTCACGCAGGTGCTGAGCAACCGCGCGCTGAACGAGGTGCGCGTCGCCTGGGCGGGCTACATCTTCTACAACCAGAACCTGACGACGTGGTCGCGGCACTGGATGGCCCAGAACGGGCCGTACGGGCCGGTCACCAGCGGCTCGCCGCGCATCCAGTTCACCGGCTTCAACATCACCGGCAACAGCGGCTACCCGCGGCACCGCAGCCAGGACCTCTACAGCGTCCAGGACAACTTCACGCTGTCCTATAACGCGAAGGGACGCCACGACCTGAAAGCGGGCGGCGAGTTCCTGCTCCATCACGAGATGAGCGCGAACTGCACCAACTGCATGGGCAACATCGACGCCCGCGCCGGCGCGATCCCCGCGAACTTCGAGTCGTTCTTTCCGGATCCGTTCAACGTGGACACGTGGAACCTCAACGCCATCTCGCCGCTCATCCGCACCTATCGCCTCGGCGTCCACAAGAGCCGCCGGGCCGACGTGGACCTGCCGTACTACGCGGCGTGGCTGCAGGACGACTGGCGGATCACGGGCAAGCTGACGCTGAACCTCGGCGTGCGCTACGACCTGACCAAGGGATCGTTCGCGCAGCAGGCGGAGTTCGAGCCGTTCATGCGGAAGGGCCGTCCCGAGGACGCGAACAACATCCAGCCGCGCCTCGGCTTCGCCTATCAGTGGAACGACCGCACGGTCGTCCGCGGCGGCGCCGGCAAGTACTATGCCGAGGTGATCACGCCGGTCGTGCTCTACGCCTACGAGCCGGCCACGATCGCGGTGCTCGAGGTGGCCAACGACGGCCGGCCGGACTTCGGGTCGAACCCCTTCAACGGACCGGCGCCGACCTTCGAGCAGGCCGTGACGCGCTTCTGCTCGGCCCCGGAGCAGGCGGCCAACTTCGCGGCGTGGCGCGCGCGCAACTTCGCGGGCGCGGCGCCGTGCGTGCTGCGCGGCGCGGGTGAGATGGCGCCGCCGGCCGAGTACGCGCACGTCCCGCACACGTGGCAGGGCACCATCGGCGTGCAGCGCCAGATCGGCAGCGTGATGGCGGTGGAAGCGGACTACGTCTACGCGCGCGGCCGCGACGAGAAGTTCATCCAGGAGAACGTCAACCTGAGCTGGACCAACGCGAGCGGCATCGGCATCAACAACCCGTACACCAACCGCGCGCTGCTCCCGTACCCGCAGTTCGGCATCGTCGCGATGACGCCGTTCACGGGGCGCTCGGCGTACCACGCGCTGCTGACGGCCTTCAACAAGCGCATGAGCAACCGCTGGCAGGCGGGCGCCACCTACACGCTCGGCGGCCTGTGGAGCGCGGAAGGGCAGCCGTTCATGGGCGTGCCCGGATCCGAGCCGGTGCCGGTGCCGTTTGCCGTGGCGCCGGACCTCGGCGCCGAGTGGAGCTTCGCGCAGAGCGACCAGCGCCATCGCGCGGTGTTCAACGGCATCTGGCAGGTGGGCCGCGGCTTCCAGGTGAGCGGCCTGCACTACTTCGGGGCGGGCAACCGCGCGTCGAGCAACTTCGGCGGCGACCGCCGCAACCTCGGCGCGGGCGGCGAGCAGCGCCTGCGCGCGGATGGCACCATCGTCCCGCGCAACGCGTTCATCCAGCCGATGCAGAACCGGACCGACATCCGCTTCCAGCAGCGCGTCACGCTGCCGAACGTGATGTCGATCGACCTCATCGCGGAGGCCTTCAACGTGTTCAACCGTCCGAACTGGACGCTGGAGACGCAGGAAAGCAGCCGCGACTACGGCCAGCGCGTGCAGGGCCAGTACCGGTCCGCGCAGTTCGGGTTCCGCATCAGCTTCTAACGACCCGGGGAGGGGCACGGCGCCGCCGTGCCCCTCCACCGTCCCGTGCCGTGCCCCTACAATGTCCCGGTGCCCCGATGGCTCCTCGCGGCATTCCTGAGCGGCGCGGCCGTCGCGGCGCAGGGCGCCAAGACGTACGTTCCCGGCGCAGACGCCACCGCCGTCCATCAGCTTCTTCGTGACGATCTGATTCCCGCGGACCTGGCCGGCACGACGCCCGACCAGCTCTCGGCGCTCTGGCCTGCCTGGATCGAGGCGCGCGACGCCGCGATCCGCGCGCGCGTGGACGCGGGCGACGAGGACTCCATCGTTCACCTGCTTCTCTTCGGCACCTCCTTCACCACACGCCCTCGCGCGTCGCAGGGCGACCTGAACGCGCTGGTGAAGGACCCGACGCAGGCGCTCGCGTCGCTGCGCCTGCGCATCGCGGACTTCGCGGCCGCGATTGCCGCGCCGGGCACGAACGAGCGGATGCAGTTCGCCCGCGGCGTCGTCGAGCGGCGCGGGATCGATCCGGCCACCGACGCGGGGAGGACCGCGCTGCTGGGGTATCTCGAGGAGCGCACGGTCACGGTCGGCGGCGCCGTCCGCGCGCTCGGCCTGCCGGACGCGGAGCTTGCCGATCAGCTCACGCTCTTCCGCGACCGCGGCCTGTCGTCCGACACGTCCGTCTTCATCGGCCACGGCGTGGACGAGGCGCTCGAGGTCGTCCGGAGCGAGCGCGACAACGACGGCCCGCTGCGTACCGGCACCGTCCGCCGCGTCGCCATCGTCGGTCCCGGCCTCGACTTCACCGACAAGCTCGAAGGGTACGACTTCTACCCGCAGCAGACGATTCAGCCCTTCGCGCTCGTGGACTCGCTGCTTCGCTACGGCCTCTCCCTGGACGACGAGCTGGAGGTAACGGCGTTCGACCTGAGCCCGCGCGTGCTGCAGCACCTGGAGGCGGCGCGGCAGCGCGCGAAGGCGGGGACGCCGTACCGCATCGTGCTGCCGCGGAATCCCGATCGGCCGTGGTCGCCCGCGCTCGTGGACTACTGGCAGCGCGTCGGCAACCACGTCGGCACCAACAGCGCCGCCATCACACCGCCCGGCGCGGGACGCGTCGCCATCCGCCGCGTCGAGGTCCGGCCGTCGGTGGTGCTGTCGATCGCCGCGAAGGATCTGAACGTCGTCACCGAGCGGCTCGACCCGCTGCCGACCGACCAGCAGTTCGACCTCGTCGTCGCGACGAACATCCTGCTGTATTACGGCGTCTTCGAGCAGTCGCTCGCGGCGGCCAACATCGCGGCGATGCTCAAGCCGGGCGGCGTGCTGCTCACGAACAACCGCATCTTCGAGCTGCCCGCGGTGCCGCTTGTTGGTGTAGGCTTCACCGATTCCGTCTACATGACGATCGCCGGCGTCGGCAATACCGGCGATCGCCTGATTCGCTACCAGAAGCAATGAGCCAGGAGGGTGAGATGCGCGGACTCGTGCTGTTTGTCGCGGGGATCCTCGTGGGCCTCGCCGCCCAGACGACGATCGCCCAGAACCAGATGCGCGGCGTCGAGATGATGAATCACGTCGGCATCAACGTGCCGAACATTCCCGACGCCATCAAGTACTACACGGAGAAGATGGGCTACCGCGAGGCGTTCCGCGCCACCGGCGCCGACGGGCAGCCCACGCTGGTGTACCTCCACATCAGCCGCAACACGTTCCTCGAGCTCGGGCAGGCGAACGCGCAGCGGCCCGCCGGCTTCACGCACTACGGCCTCGTCGTCGACAACATCAAGGACGCCGTCGGCACGTTCAAGCAGCGCGGCATCACGGTGAGCGATCCGAACGTCAGCGCGAACACGAAGGCGCTGCTGGCGAACATCACCGATCCGTACATGGGACGCATCGAGCTGGCGGAGCTGACGCCGGACTCGCTGCACCGGAAGGCGCTCGACGCCTGGAAATAATTCGCGGCGCCTGCCGAGTGGCGAGCGTGATATCTTTCGGGACACCAATCAGTTAGGAGTCCCGCATGTATATCAGTTTCCGCGCCGCGGCCGTCGCGCTGACGCTGCTCGGCAGTGCCGCGCCCGCAGCCGCGCATCATGCCTTCTCGCTCGAGTACGACGCCAACAAGCCCGTGAAGTTCGAGGGCATCGTGACGAAGGTCGAATGGACGAACCCGCACGCGCGCGTCTACGTGGACGCGGCCGACGCGTCCGGCAAGAAGGTCACGTGGAACATCGAGCTGGCCAGCCTCAGCGCGCTCGTGCGCAACGGCTGGACGCGCAACTCGGTGAAGCCGGGCGAGAAGGTGTCGGTGGAAGGCTTCGAGGGCCGGGGCACGAATACGTATCGCACGACCGCCACGGTCATTCGCACGGCCTCCGGCGGCGAACTGTTCTCGGGATCGGCCGGCGAAGACGGGCGTCCCGCAGCGGCGGGCGCGCCCGCGCGGTGAGGGTGTCATGAGAAAGGTCTATTCGCTCGTCGCAGTTCTCGCAGTCGCCGCGCCGCCTGCCCTGAGCGCAGTCGATGGGCTTGCCGCGCAGGCGCCCGCGCAGCAGCAGCCCGCGCAGCCGCAAGGCGGACGCGGTCTCGGCGCGCTCGGTCAGGCCGTTCGTCGTCCTCCGCCGCCCACGACGCCGACGCCGCGTCTTCCGGACGGCACCGTCGATCTGAGCGGTCTCTGGGTGGGTGGCGGCACCGACGGCGACATCGAGACCGGCGGCGGCCTCAAGCTCGGCGAGATCCCGGTGCTGCCGTGGGTGAAGGAGTACATGGCGAAGGTGGATCCGACCGCGGATCCCTCGAGCTACTGCCTGCCGATGGGCATCCCGCGCAAGGCGCCGTACCCGTGGCGGTTCGTCTCGGACCCCGCGCCGGGCAGGGCCGCGCAGCGGATCTTCGTCATCGAGGAAGGCAACATCCACAGCTACCGGCAGATCTTCATGAACGGCAAGCATCCGGACGAGTCCGTGCTGGTGCCCACGTGGTTCGGCCACTCGGTCGGGCGGTGGGAAGGGGACACGCTCGTCATCGAGACCATCGGGTTCAACGGCAAGGTCTGGATGGATCGGCGGGGCTTCCCGCAGACCGAGCGCGCGAGCGTGACCGAGCGCTTCACCCGGACCAACATGGGCACGCTCGAGCGCGTGGTCACCATCGACGATCCGGGCGCCTATTCGAAGCCGTGGACCGTCCGCTTCACCGCCCGTCTCAGCAACCCCGGCGACGAGCTGATCGAGTACATCTGCAACGAGAACAACCAGTACGGGGGCGCCGGGGGCTTCGGGGCGCCGCGGGAATTCCCGGTGATCGGGCCTCCAGCGACTCGTTGACAGACATATCAAAGTTCTCTATCGTTCAGCCCAACTCAGGAGCAGAGTCCGCATGAAGCTCTCCCGTTGCGTTGCCGCGGCCGGTCTCGGCGTTCTGCTTGGCGCCTTTCCCGCCGCTGCGCATCACTCGTTTTCCGTTGAATATGACGCCAGCAAGCCGGTCAGCTTCGAGGGCGTCGTGACGCGAATCGAGTGGACCAACCCCCATGCCCGCGTGTATGTGGACGTCTCGGACGCGGCGGGCAAGGTGGCCACCTGGAATCTCGAGCTCGCGAGCCCGAGCGCGCTGGCGCGCAACGGGTGGTCGAGCCGCACGCTCAAAGTGGGCGACAAGGTGAAGGTGCAGGGGTTCGACGGCCGCGCCGCCAACACCTACCGTATGAACGCGACGTCCATCGTGCTGCCGAGCGGGCGGTCGCTCTTCTCGGGCTCGGCGGACGACGGCAGTCCGCAGCCAAATCGCTAAACGCGGCACTACTACCAGGGGGCAGGAGGTTCAGGGATGACGCGCGTGCTTCGAGGTTTCTCGATCGGCGTTCTGAGCTTGCTTCTGACCAGCACGGCCGCCTTCGCGCAGGCGACCGCCGAACTGAGCGGCCGGGTCACGGACGAAAGCGGCGCCGTGCTGCCCGGTGTCACCGTCACTGCCACCCAGACCGACATCGGCACCACGCGTACGGTCGTCACCGACGGCAACGGCCAGTGGGTAATGACGAACCTGCCGACCGGCCCCTATCGCCTCGAAGTCGCGCTCCAGGGCTTCCGCACCTACGTGCAGACCGGCCTCCAGCTCCAGGTGGGCGCCACGCCGACGATCAACGCGCAGCTCGGCCTTGGCAGCCTGCAGGAAACCGTGTCGGTTGAAGCCGCCGCGCCGATCGTGGACGTCCGCAGCGCCGGCATCAGCGACGTCGTGCAGAACGTCCACGAGCTGCCGCTGCAGGGCCGCCAGGTCACCGACCTGATCGTGCTCAGCGGCGCCGCCGTGCAGACGGGCACCGCCGACAGCCGCAGCATGACGGGCGGCGTCAGCATCTCCGTGGCGGGCGGCCTCTCGTTCGGCGTCGCCTACCTGCTCGACGGCGCCATGCACAACAACCCGCAGAACAACGCGAACCTGCCGCTGCCGTTCCCCGACGCGCTGCAGGAGTTCAGCGTGGCGACGAGCGGCCTCACCGCGCAGAACGGCATCCATTCCGGCGCGTCGGTGAACGCGGTGACCCGCTCGGGCACCAACGCGTATCACGGCAACGTCTTCGAGTTCCTGCGCGACCGCCGCTTCAACGCCACCGACCCGTTCGCCCGTATCGGGCCCGACGGCAAGCGCGTGGACGACGGCCTGAACCGCAACCAGTACGGCGGCACGCTGGGTGGTCCGATCCTCCGCGACCGCCTGTTCTTCTTCGGCGGCTATCAGAACACGCGCACGCGCCAGCGGCCGTCCGCGAACATCACCTACGTGCCGACCGCCGCGATGCTGGCGGGCGACTTCACGCAGTTTGCGTCCGTCGCGTGCCAGGGCCGCAACGTGACGCTCAACGCGCCGTTTGTCGGCAACCGCGTCAACCCCGCGCTCTTCAGCCCCGCGGCGCTCAACCTGGCCCGGCGGCTGCCGAGCACGACGAACCCGTGCGGCGAGATCACCTACACGACCTCGGACAACCGCGACGAGGACCAGGAAGTCGGCCGTGTGGACTTCCAGTGGAGCCAGAACCACTCGATCTTCGGCCGCTACATGCGCACCAAGCACCTGAAACCGTCGCCGTTTGCCGAGAACCCGGACAACGTGCTGACGGTCGGCACCCCGGGTCTCGACAACCTGGCGCAGTCGGCGGCGGCGGGCAGCACGATGGTGCTCAGCAACACGACGGTCAACTCGCTGCGCTTCGCGTTCAACCGCACGGCCATCGACCGCAGCAGCCCGCCGTGGTTCGCGCCGCGGGACCTCGGCTCGAACGTCTTCAGCTATCAGCCTGGCGAGATGGTGATGGCGGTGTCCGGCGCGTTCAGCATCTCGGCGGGCACGGCGACGACGGGCAAGTTCAACACCAATACCTACCAGGTCAGCGACGACTTCTCCGTCGTGAAGGGCAACCATCAGCTGTCGGTCGGCGGCAACATCGCCTACTGGAAGATGGACTTCCTCACCCACGCGCGGTCGGGCGGCGACTGGCAGGTCAACGGCAACGTCACCGGCCTCGGCCTCTCGGACTTCGTGCTCGGCCGCGTCTCGCGTCTCGAGCACGGGGGCCCGGCGCAGATGCCGATGCACATGTGGTATGTCGGCTTCTACGGCCAGGACACCTGGCGCATGAACACGCGCATGACGCTGAACGCGGGCCTGCGGTGGGAGCCGTTCCTCGGGCAGCAGCTCGAGAACGGGCAGGTCTACAACTTCAGCATGGACAACTTCCGGCGCAACGTGAAGAGCACGGTGTTCGTCAACGCGCCGGCCGGGTTCATCTACCCCGGCGACCCCGGCTTCCCCGACGGGAACACGGGCCTGAAGAAGCAGTGGCTCAATGTGTCGCCGCGTGTCGGCGTCGCCTGGGACATGACGGGCGACGGGCGCATGGCGCTGCGCTCCTCGTACGGCATCTCGTATGACTTCCCGACCGCCGAGCGGCACAACATCAACACGCAGTCGCCGCCATGGGGCAACCGCTCGCTCATCGAGAACCCGCCAGGCGGCTTCGACAACCCGTATGGCCATCTCGGCGGCGACCCGCACCCGATCGTGCCGTTCCGCGAGGTGAACTTCATTCCGTTCGGCGCCTTCGGCGCGACCGACCCGGGGATCAACTCGCCGCGCGTGCAGCAGTGGAACGTCACGCTCGAGCGGCAGATCGGCAGCGACTGGGGCGTGTCGGCCGCCTACCTGGGCAGCTACACGGACCGGCTGTGGATGCAGATCCAGCTCAATCCCGGCCTCTTCTTCGGCACGGGCGCCTGCACGATCAACGGCGTGACGATGGCCAACTGCGGCACGACCGCGTCGGTCAACCAGCGTCGGCGCCTGACCGTGTCCGGCGAGAACCCGGCGTCGGCGGCGCTCATCGGCAACCTCGATCTGCACACCAGCATCGGCACGCAGGACTACCGCGGGCTGCGCCTGGCGTTCCGGCGCCGCTCGACGGCCGGCATCAGCCTGAGCGGCAACTACACGATCTCCCGCTGCTGGGGCGACAACACGACCGGCGGCTTCCCGCAGCTCGCGCAGGGGCCGACCAACCCCGATAATCCCGACGCCGACCGCGGCCACTGCGATCAGGACCGCACGCACATCAGCAACTTCACGGTGGGCTACCAGACGCCGGACGTCGGCAACGCGGTCGCGCGGGCGATCGTCTCCGGCTGGCGCGCGTCGGGCATCTTCAACGCCCGCTCGGGGAGCTGGCTGAGCGTGACCACGGGCAGCGATCGCGCGCTCAACGGCCAGCGGTTCCAGGAGCAGCGCGTCAACCAGGTGAGCGACGACGTCTATGGCAGCAAGACGCTGAACGCGTATCTCAACCGCGCCGCGTTCGCGCAGCCGGCGCTCGGGACCTTCGGCAACCTGGTCCGCAACAGCATCAAGGGGCCGGCGTTCTGGACGATCGACCTGTCGCTGGCCAAGCTGATCAACTTCGGCACGGCGCAGAACATCGAGCTGCGGGTCGAGACGTTCAACCTGCTGAACCACTTCAACTGGGGCAACCCGGGCACGAACCTGGCTGCCGGCACGTTCGGGCGCATCCAGACGCAGGCCGGCACGCCGCGTATCATGCAGTTCGGTGTCAAGTACGAGTTCTAGGTGGTAGGTGGTAGGTGGTAGGTGGTAGGTCGTAGGTGGGTAGGGGCGGCGCATGCGTCGCCCGTCTGCGGAGGAGCGATGAAGACGAAACTGGCGTTTGCCGCCGCACTCGCGTTCCTGTGCGCGGCGGTTCCTGCGGTCGCGCACCACTCGATTACCGGCGAGTACGACCCGAACAAGACGGTCGCGCTCGCGGGCACCGTGACCAAGATCGAGTGGACGAACCCGCACGCCCGGATGTACATCGACGTGAAGCAGCCGGACGGGTCGGTGGTGAACTGGAACCTCGAGCTGCTGGCCGTCAGCGCGCTCGTGCGCAACGGCTGGACGCGCACCGCGGTGAAGATCGGCGACAGCGTCAGCATCGAGGGGATCCAGGCGCGCTCGGGCGCGAGCATCGCCAACGCGCGCGTCGTCACGCTGCCCGACGGCAAGAAAGTCTTTTCGGGTAATAACGATCAGTGATTTGCGATTTGTGATTTGTGATTTGTGATTTGCGATTTGTGATTTGAAATCACAAATCGCAAATCGCAAATCGCACATGCCGAGGTTGCCATGAAGAAGCTGTTTGTCCTCGCGCTCGTCGTGTCGATCGTCCCCGTCCTGGCCGATGCGCAGGGCGGCGGTCCGTCGATCAGCACGCAGCGGCGCAAGGGCCCGCCTGAGGGACCCGTGCCGCGGCTGCCCGATGGCACCGTCGATCTCTCGGGCGTCTGGGTCGGCGGCGGGCCGATCAACGACATCGAGCGCGAGGGCGGGATGAAGCCCGGCACGCTCGATGCGCTGATGACGCCGAAGGCGAAGGCGATCCTGGCCTCCCGGGACGTCACGCAGGAGCCGCACAACCGCTGCCTGCCGATGGGCGTGCCGCGCGTGACGCCGTTCCCGTACCGCTTCGTGCAGACGCCGACGCACAGGGCGGCGACGCACCTGTTCATCCTCCACGAGGGCAACATCCACAGCTACCGGCAGGTCTTCATGGACGGCCGGAAGCACCCGCCGATCGAGGAGCTGGACCCGACGTGGTACGGCCACTCGATCGGCTGGTGGGAGAAGGACACGCTCGTCATCGACACCATCGGCTTCAACGACAAGTTCTGGTTCGATCGCCGCGGCACCCCGCACAGCGAGCAGCTGCACATCGTCGAGCGGTGGACGCGCACGTCGCTGGGGACGATGGAGAACCGAGTCACGATGACGGATCCGGAGATGTTCACCAGGCCGCTCGAATTCGTCTTCACGGCGACGCTGAGCCCGCCCGGAGACGAGCTGCTCGAGTACATCTGCCAGGAGAACAATCAGTACGGGCAGCAGACGATCCCGGGGTTCAACCCGGCCACTGGCGAGACCAAGAAGTAGGGGCGACGCATGCATCGCCCGTAAGCGGGCAGCCGGCAGCAGGCAGCTGGCAGAAAAGACACGGAGGACGTACGTGAGAAGACTGTCGATCATCGCGATCACTGTGGTCGGAGTGGCCGGCGTGGTCTATGCGCAGGGCCGCGGCGGGGGAAACCAGGGCGTGCAGACGGATGGCGGCGTCCGCTACATCAACCCGGGCAGCCCCACTGTGAGCGACGCCGAGGCGACGAGCCGCCCGATTCCGCGCCTGCCCGACGGCAGGGTGGACCTGACCGGCCCGTGGATCGGCGGCGGGTCCAACGGCGACATCGAGCGCGACGGCGGCCTCAAGCCGGGCGAGCTGCCGCTGCTGCCGTGGGCGCGCGAGCTGCGCGACAAGCGGCTGGCCAAGGACGAGCCGTACACCGCGTGCCTGCCGATGAGCGTGCCGCGCGTGAACCCGTATCCCTGGAAGTTCGCGATGTCGTACACGTCCAGGGGCCTCTCGCACATCTACGTGCTGCACGAGACCGGCGACGCCGGCGCGCACCGCGTCGTCTACATGGACGGCCGCAAGCACCCGCCGAAGGACGAATGGGTGCCGAACTGGTGGGGCCACTCCATCGGCCACTGGGAAGGCGACACGCTCGTCATCGACACCGTCGGCTACAACGACAAGTTCTGGTTCGACAGCCGCGGCACGCCGCACACCGAGCAGTTGCACACGATCGAGCGGTGGACGCGCATCAGCTGGGGCCGCATGGTCAACGAGTTCACGCTCGACGATCCAGGCGCGTTCTCGAAGCCGGTGACGCTGAAGTTCACGGCGCGTCTGCTGCGGCCCGATCCGGAGACCGGCATCGGCGACCTGATGGAGTTCATCTGCCTGGAGGACAATCAGTACGGCCGGGCCGGCGGGCTGCAGGGGATCGGCTCCGGCACGAGCAATCAACGGTAACTGGGAGATCGCTATGAGACTGGGAATTCTGGGAGTCGCGCTCGGCCTGATCGGGATGGCCGCGCCCGTGGTCGCGCACCACGGCTTCGACACCGAGTACGACGCGAAGAAGCGCGTCAAGCTCGCCGGCACGGTCACCGAGGTCGCGTGGACCAACCCGCACATGCGCGTCTACATCGACGTCGCCGGCCCCGACGGCAAGGTGACGAACTGGAACATGGAGCTCACGAGCCCGAACTCGATCCGCCGCCAGGGCTGGGGCCCGAACGACCTGAAGAAGGGCGACAAGGTCGTGTTCGAGGGCTTCGGCGGCCTCGTCGTCGAGAGCCGCGGTTCGCTGATGTACATCGCGAAGGCGGAGACGCCGGACAAGCCGCTCTTCACGCAGGGCGGCCCCGATGGGCAGCAGGCTCCTCTCCCGACTCCGTAATGTCCTCGCGGCGGTCGTCCTCGCGAGTGCGGGCGTGGCAGCGCAAGGCGGTGTCACCCTCACTCGCGAAGGCGGCGTCGCGTTCATCAATCCCGGCAGCCCCGTCGTGTCGGAATCGGAAGCCGCCAGCCGGCCCGTTCCGCGCCTCCCTGACGGCACGATCGATCTGACCGGCCCCTGGGTGGGCGGCGGCGCCATCCAGGACATCGAGGCCAACGGCGGGCTGAAGCCCGGCGAGCTGCCGCTGCTGCCGTGGGCGCGCGAGCTGCGCGACAAACGCCGCTCGCAGGACGATCCCTACACCGTCTGCCTGCCCATGAGCGTGCTGCGGACCAATCCCTACCCGTGGACGTTCGCGATGTCGTACACCTCCCGGGGGCTGTCGCATGTCTACAAGCTCAACGAGCTCGGCGACGCCGGCAACCATCGCGTGATCTACATGGACGGCCGCACGCATCCGCCGAAGGACGAATGGGTGCCGAACTGGCTGGGCCATTCGATCGGCCGCTTCGAGGGCGACACGCTCGTCGTGGACACCGTCGGCTTCAACGACAAGTGGTGGTTCGACCGCCGCGGCACCCCGCACACCGGCCAGCTCCACGTCAGCGAACGCTACACGCGCGTGAACTACGGCACGCTGCGCCTGAACGCCACCGTCGAGGATCCCGGCGCGCTGTCGCGGCCGGTCAACCTGACGTTCACCGCGCGCCTGCTGCGTCCTGACGCCCGGACGGGCGC
>VFYY01000020.1 GCA_016871375.1 Acidimicrobiia bacterium | reverse complement strand
AACACCTAGTCAAGTCGTAAAAATCAAATATCCTCGTTTTTACTAAGCGGAAGTGGCGGAATTGGCAGACGCACCAGCTTGAGGGGCTGGCGGTAGCAATACCGTGGGGGTTCGAGTCCCCCCTTCCGCACCACTCGATGCGGCGCGCGCTCAGCGCGCGTCGCATCGAGTGGTGTCCCGAGCGAGCCCGAAGGGCGAGTCGAGGGACCTGCATCTGCCTCGAACCCCCATCCCCGATTGAACGCGACGCGCGACGATGACATCGTCGTCGGGTGCCGTGGGTCTACATCCTCCGCTGCGGCGATAACACTCTGTATGTCGGCCACACCGCGAACCTCGAGGCCCGCGTGCATTTCCATCAGAGCGCCGCAGGCGCAGCTCACACGGCGGCTCGACTGCCCATCGATCTCGTTTACAGCGAGGAACACACTTCTATTGCCGAAGCCATCGAGCGCGAGCGTCAGTTGAAACGTTGGAGCGCCCAAAAGAAGGCCGCCTTGATCGACGGTGATGCCGGAACGTTGAAACGACTCAGCAGGAGACGCCGAAACAAGTGAAATCGGCCTTCCCCACGCGGGAGAAGGCCGAATGTTCTTACGCGAATGCCGGGGACTTCAGGACGTCGCTACACGCGTGTACTTGTTGAACCACGCGATGGTGCGGCCCCACGCCTCCTCTGCGGCAACCTTGTTGTAGCGTTCCGGCGTGGCGTCGTTGAAGAACCCGTGAACGGAGCTCGGATAGATGTGGCCTTCGTGCGTGACGTTGTTCTGCTTCAGGGCCGCCTCGTACGCGGGATACGCGTCCACCAGCGCCTTGTCCAGCGCGCCATGGTGGACGAGGATCGCGGCCTTGATTTTCGCGACCTCCGCCGCGGGCGGTGCGCCCCCGTAGAACGGAGCCGCCGCCGCCAGATCGGCACCCAGCAGCGTCGCCAGATTGTTGGACATGCCGCCGCCGAAGCAGAAACCGGTCACCGCGACACGGCCGTTCGAGAGCGGATGGGCCTTCAGCCACTGCGCGCTCGCCACGAAGTCCGCGGTCCTCTTGGTGGCGTCGATCTTGGCGAACAGCTGGCCGCCCTTGTAGTCGTCGCCCGGATACCCGCCGACCGTCGTCAGCGCGTCGGGCGCAAAGGCCATGAAGTTCTCCAGCGCGAACCGCCGGGCGACGTCCTCGGTATGCGGATTGAGTCCCCGGTTCTCGTGGATCACGAGAACCGTGGGCAGTTTCGTCGGCGCCTGGGTACGCGTGTCCTGGCTGAACGGCCGGACGAAGTAGCCCTTGATGTAGCCGTTTCCGTTGGGTGACGGGATGGTTTCGTAGGTCGCCTTGATGCGCTCGTCATCCTTGCGAACCTGCTGCCCCAGCGCATAGTTCGGCATCAACGCTTCGACAATCGCCGCCGTCGTCAGTCCGGCGACCGCGAAACGCCGTGACACCGCATCCATGAAGTCGCGACGACTGATCTCGCCGTGAATGAATTGCGTGTACAGTTCGACCGCTTCCGCGGGAATCTTGATTTTTTCGGCCGTGTGTTGCACTGGATGCCCCCTTTCGACGGTGGAGCCTATCACAGGCCGCACCATCGTTATCCAACCACGATCGCTCTGAACGCGTCTCCAGCAGGACCCACCAGAACACGGCGTGGGCCGACGCCAGCATCGCTGCCGCCCATGTCGCGCGCCGTGCGTCCTGAGCACAGATCCAGGCGAACGCGTAGAACGCCGGGAACCCTGCGACGACCAGGTGGGTCGTCGGGGCGCCGCTGCTCGTCGTCGCCGCCTCTCTGTGGCACCAGCACCGCCGCGAGGCGGCCATCGCACTCGCGTACGCGGTCCCGTCGGTGCTCATGACCGTCCTGGTGTGGCACACACAGGGACTCGAGGAAGACATGGACGTCGTCTTCGCGATGTTCCCCGCCGTGTACGCGTTCGTCTGGATCTGCGCGGGTGGTGCTCGACGCCCAGTTCGCCATCGTCGCCGTGGACTGATTCGGGGCGACCTCCCACAGGCGCACGGATTCGAGTTCTGGCTGTTGTTGCGGCGGGGGGGGGGTACAATAGGAAGGTTATCCACTCATCGCCGATAGCCACAGGAGAACAGATGGACCACAACGTCGGACACGCCCTCGGATTGATCTGGATTCCCGCCGGTTTCGCGCTCATCGTCCTGCCGATCGTCGCTCTCTTCCTGCTTATCTGAATACGCGGCTGATCTGAAGACGCGGCGCCCTGGACCGGTCAGCGTCACAGGGCGCCGGTCCCCCATCCCGGTATCATGGGGACCCCGTGTTGAGAACAGCGGCGCGATTCCGGGTCGCGCTCATCGCCCTCGTGCTCGTGGTCCTCGCCGCCGTCGAGGTTCGGTATGTCCCGCCGGGCGTCGCGGTGCGATGGCGGGCTGAGGTCACCGCCGGCGAGCGAGCCGCGCTGGAGCAGCGTTTCGACCTCCGCAACGGCGAGCTCGACGAGGGCTCCACGTCCAGGTGGCAATACGAGCTCGGCGACCGGTCGCGCGAGAACGTCGCCGCACTCGTCGCCCATCCCGCGGCCGAAGACACGCACAATCGCGGCACGATGGAGGTCGCCAGGCCTGGGCGCTGCCGATCTCGCCGTACCACGTCCGCATGAGCGACGCCAACCAGGGACTTCAGGAGGACATGGACGTCGTCTTCGCGATCTTCCCCGGCGTCTACGCGCTGGCGTGGGCCTGCGCGCAAAACGCGCGGCGCGCGGTATTATCGGCGGCGCTCCTCGTCTCCGCACACATCGCGTTCTGGCGGATCGTGCTCGACGGGAGCTTTCGCTCGATCACGCTGGCCTGATGCTCCGATTCGTGGCGCTCCTTGCGTCCGTCGCCGTCCTTGGCGCCGCCCAGTCCGGCCGGCAGGTGCCCGTGTATCAGGTCGATCCCGCGTGGCCGAAGCCGCTGCCGAACCGATGGCTGGTCGGCGCCATCGCCGGCATTGCCGTCGACGCGCGCAACCACGTCTGGATCGTCCATCGCCCGGGAACGCTGCAGCCGAATGAGACGCGGTCCATCTGGCGCGCGGCGCCTCCGGTCATCGAATGGGACGAAGCCGGCAACCTCGTCTCGGCGTGGGGCGGCCCCGGCGACGGCTACGAGTGGCCGGACCTCGAGCACGGCATCTACGTCGATCACGAGGACAACGTCTGGCTCGGCGGCGGCGGCGAAAAGGACGCGCAGATCCTGAAGTTCACGCGGCAGGGCCGCTTCCTGATGCAGATCGGCCGCAAGGGGCAGAACGCCGGCAGCAACGACACCCGGAACCTGGGGGGCGCCGCGAACATGACCGTGGATCGCGCCACGGGAGAGCTCTACGTGGCGGATGGCTACGTGAACCACCGCGTCATCGTCTTCGATGCGGCCACGGGCGCCTACAAGCGCCACTGGGGGGCGTACGGACGAGCCCCGGACGATTCCTACTTCACGAACGCCGGCGAGAAGCTGCCGAGCCCCTTCAGCGGCGCCGTGCAGTTCGAGAACCGGCCGAGCCAGTACGACCCGGATGGACCGCCGCCGCCGCAGTTCCGCATCGTGCACGCGGTCCGCATCGCCAATGACGGCCTCGTCTACGTGTGCGACAGGACGAACGACCGGATTCAGGTGTTCCGCAAGGACGGGACGTTCGTCGCCGAGAAGTTCATCTCGCGGCGGACGCTCGGCAGCGGCTCGGTCTGGGACATCGCGTTCTCACCCGATCCCGCGCAGACGTTTCTCGTCGTCATCGACGGCACCAACCAGCAGGTCTACATCGTCGATCGACGGACGCTCGAGGTGACGAGCGGATTCGGCCACGCGGGCCGCTGGGCGGGCCAGTTCTACGGCGCGCACGTGATGGCGGCCGACCCCGCGGGCAACCTGTTCATCGGGGAGACGTACGAAGGAAAGCGGGTCCAGAAGTTCCTCCATCGAGGCTTCGGACCCGCTCAGGCGCCGCTCCCGCAGTGACGCGCGACGCGTGCGTCGCCCCTACCGCGTCGAAACAGCGGACTCGCCGACGACGGGATTGGTCAGCGCGCCGATGCCGTCGATCTCACATCGGGCCGTGTCGCCGGCGCGCATCCAGCGCGGCTCGGCGCGCTCGATGTTCGTCCCCGCCGGGCTGCCGCCGGCGATCACGTCGCCGGGGCTCAGCGTCAGGATGTTCGACGCGTAGTGCAGCAGCTCGTGGACGTTGTGGCTCATCCGGTTGGTGTTCGAGTCCTGCATCACCTGGCCGTTGAGATACATCACGTGACGCGTGTTCATCGGGTCCTTCACGAACTCCTTCGGGACGATGAACGGCCCGAGCGGCCCGAACGTGTCGTGGTTCTTCCCCACCAGCCAGTCCGACCCGCCCATCTTCCGGTCGCCCCGGCCGCCGCGGTCGGAGACGTCGTGATGCGCCGTGTAGCCGAAGATGTAGTCGGCGGCGTTCGCCTGCGGCACGTACTTCGCCGTCCGGCCGACCACGACGGCGAACTCGCATTCGAAGTCGATGTTCGTGCGTCCGCGCGGGACGACGATGTTCTCGTTGCTGGCGATGATGACGGTCGGGGACTTCTGGAAGAGGTACGGGTTCTCGCGCGTATCGCCCGGGCGCCGCTCCCAGATTCCCGGCGCGGAAGAGGCGTTCACCGGGGGCGCGGGCGCGGCTGCGGCGCCGCCTCTCCTCGCCTGGTTCTGCGCGATGCCCTGCTCGTGCTCGACGTAGTTGCCGCCGGCGTTGAGCTGCACGGTGGGCCTGACCGGCGGGTGCATCTTCAGCGCCGACAGCTGGTGCGCGTACGGCGGAGCGGACGCCGCCGCTGACACGGTGCGGGCGATCTCGCCGAGCCGCTGCCGCCACTCGCTGTCATAGCGCGCGATCAGCTGCTTCATGTCGGCTGGGGCGGCCAGCCGCCGCGCCCCGGTGTTGGCGCTCTCGAACGCCGCGTTCGCCTGCGCGACGTCCACGACCTGCGTGTCGCGGAGCACGAGACCCACAAACACCCGGCCGTTCTGCTCGAAGGTCCCCAGCTTGAAGGGAACGGCCGCCCCACCCTGCGCGCCGAGATGAGCCGACGCCGCCACGAGCGATGCAACGGCCAGCGCGAGAATCCGCTTCGGTGTCATGTCGCCCTCCTCAATTGGTGCGCGGCGCGGCCGCGACGATGCGCAGGAAGTCGGCGTTCGGCCCGGGCCGTCCGTGCGCGGGCACGTGCTGCTCGACGTCCAGCTTCAGCTTCTTCATGTTCTCGTAGAGCGTCCGCATCGACGGCGTCGCCGCCGGCGGCTGCGCGCCCGGCGCGGGCGGTGAATACAGGTCCGCGTTGAAGAGCAGCTTCTCCTTCGGCATGTAGGCGATGAGCATGTCGGCGCTGTGGTTGCCCTGGTTCAGCGTCCGGTCGCCGGTCTCGTACCCCATGTCCTGCACCTTCAGGATTTCCAGGATCTTGTTCCCGTCGGTGACGACGTATCTCGCGGTGCCGCGATTCTCGCCGGCGACCGTCTCGATCGGCGGCGGACGGCGGCTGATCCAGTACATCGGGCTGTAGAACGCGAACCGATCCGGCTCGAGCGTCCGCGGCGCGGGATGGAAGAGGATGTCGAGGTAGTACTGCTTGTTGGTCTCGTGCGTCACGATCGTCGTGCCCTGCGAGAGGTAGGTCCGCAGGCCGCCGACGTGGTCGAAGTGGTGATGGGTGTTGATCGCGTACTGAATCAGCTTGCCGGGTGCGAGGCGCTGGGCCTCGGCGATCACCGCCAGCGAGCGCGCCTCGTTGTTCGGCGTGTCCACGATGGCGACGTAGTCCCTGAACTCGACGAGCAGGCTGTTGTGCGTGCCGCCGCCGAGCAGCCACACGCCCTCCGCCAGCTTCGTGCTCTCCACGCGCGGCGCCGGGATGGTGGCGGTGCGGACGGCGTCGGGCACCGGCAGCACCGTGACCGGCGCATTCGGCTTCACGGACGTCACGCGGTACTCGTAGTAGTTGTGCGCCGTGTTGAGCCGCGGATCGCCCTGGTGCGTATGCAGCAGCATCGGGAACCTGATGCCGCCGAAGTCGCGATACTGCGTGTAGCGCATCTCGTAGTCCATGTCGCCGTAGACCGGGTTGGCGAACCACGTGCCGACGAGCTCCACCATGTTGCGGTCGTCGATGTGGACGTTGATGCGGTACTTGTTCAGGAAGGTGAACGAGACGATCGTCACCTCGCGCCCGAACTGCGAGAGGCCGAAGTCCGACGCGCCGACGAGGCGCAGCTTGATGGCGGTCGCGTCCTTCGCGCGCAGCGCCTCTTTCACCGCGCCGTGCGGCGTGATGGCGAGCTCGAGCTGCCGCAGCTCGTTGAACGAGGTGCCGTCGAGATACCCGCGCGTCAGCGGCACGGGCATGTTGTCGCGGACGTCCCACGCGTACTGCCCGTTGACGACGGCCGTGATGCGCTGGTCGGCGACCGGCACGCGGCCGAACGTCGGGAAGTTGCCCTGCCGGCGCGTGTAGTCCTCGCGCGACCACCGGGCGTCGAAGTCGATCTGCCGGACGTAGTCGGCGATCTCGAGCTGCGGCCAGTTCCCCTCGATTGAGTACTGCTGGCCGATCAGCGACGTCGCGCCGGCGCCGGTGATCTCAATGGTCTTGAGGGCGTCCACGCCCATCGCTTTCGACGCCGCGAGCAGCGCCGCCCGGGCGTCCACCTGCTGGGCTTCCGGGGACCCCACGGCCAGTACCACGATCGCGACGAGCAAAACCAGCTTCCGCGCCATATCGGCCTCCTGACAGGCGGGAGTTTACTACCGCCGGCCCATGGTTTTCTTCTAGAATGAGGCCGTCATGAAACACATGCTGGTCATCGCGACGGCGCTCTTCGTTGCTGTCTCGGGCGGCGCGCTCACCCTTGCCCGCGCGCAGGCTCCGGCCAAGAAAACGGTGTGGGACGGCGCCTACACCAAGGAGCAGGCGGACCGCGGCGCCAGCGCCTTCGCCGCCAACTGCACCAACTGCCACGGGCCCAATCTCGAGGGCACCGGCCGCTTCAAGGCGCTGGTGGGGAACACCTTCTGGAACGACTTCTCGTCACGCTCGGTGCAATACGTGCTCAACTACATCAGCAAGAACATGCCGAACGGCGTCAACGCCGGGACGCTCGACCCGAGCACGTACATCGACCTCATGGCGTTCATCCTGAGCCGCAACGATCTGCCCACCGGCACCACGCCGCTGACGGCGCAGAACGCCGCCGACTTCGAGATCATCCCGAAGGATGGCCCGCGCGCGCTCGCGGATAAGACGCTCGCCCGCGTCGTCGGCTGCCTCGCGAAGGCGGGCAGCGGCTGGGTAGTGAACAATGCCACCGCGCCGGAGCGCGCCGATGCAGGCGCGGCGCCGGCCGATCTCGGCACGCGAGCGCTCGGCGACCGGTCGTTCCAGCTGCTGTTCGTGCTGACGCGCCTCGACCGGATGGCGGGCCACCGCGTGGCGGTGCGCGGCCTGCTCGTCGGCGAAGACGGCAGCGGCGGCATCAACGTGACCGAGGTCACGGACGCCGGCGCCACCTGCCCGTAGTAGCCGGCAGCACGCAGCGGGCAGCCGGCAGGAAGAAGCCGGCAGAAATGAAAAGGGCCGCCCCGAGAGGCGGCCCTTCTTGTTTCTGCCAGCTGCCGGCTTACAGATCGACCCGACCGTCGCTCGGCCCGATCTTCTCCACCTCGGCTCCCGCGAGCTGCCCGAGTGCGAGCAGGAGGTTCGCCGTCGGCTCCTCCTTCTCCGAGACGACGTGGCGGTTGCCCTCGAGGCGGCCGTGCGCTCCACCCACCAGGACGGCGGGCGGGTTCTTCCGGTCGTGCTGGTTGCCGTTGCTCATGCCGCTGCCCCAGTAGAGGAGCGAGTGGTCGAGCAGGTTGCCGTCGCCGTCGGGCGTGGACTTGAGACGCTCGGCGAACTCCGCGAGCTTCACCACCTGGTAGAGGCAGATCTTCGCGTACTTGTCGAGCTTCTCCGGCTCGTTGCCGTGGTGCGAGATGCTGTGATGCGCCTCGGGCACGCCGATGTGCGCGTAGCTGCGGGTGCTCGCCTCGTGGCCGACCATGAAGGTGAAGACGCGGCTGATGTCGGCCTGGAAGGCCAGGTGCATCAGGTCGTAGGTCACGTTCATGTGGTCGTCGAAGGTGTCGGGCACGCCGATCGGCGCGTCCGGCGCGTCCTCGAGCGAGTTGGCGCGCGCTTCCATGCGATCGAGCTGCAGCTCGACCTGGCGCACGTTCGTCAGGTACTCCTCGAGGATGGCGTTGTCGGCCGGCCCGAGCTTCTTCTGCAGCTTCGCGGTCTCCGCCAGCACGGAGTCGAGCATGCTCTGCTTCTGCTTCAGGACGGCGAAGCGCTGCGCGGCGGTGCCGGTCTCGCCGAACATCCGCTCGAAGGTGACCCGCGGGTTGATGCCGATCGGCAGCGGGCTCACGTCGTCGCGCCACGACAGCGTGTTGAAGAACGTGCACGGGAAGCCGTCGCACGCGCCGGCGGCCGTGCCCATGTCCTCGGTGCCGACCTCGATCGAGCGGAGCGGCGTGTCCCCGGCCACCTTGTCGGCAATGAACTGGTCGATGGTCTTCTTCGACTGGATCTTGCCGAAGGTGTCGCCGGCGGCGCCCTTCTCACCGGCGGGGCCCGTGCCGTTCAGCCACGCGGCGCTGGCACCCAGGTGCACGGAGCCCTCGGGCGCCTTGAGCTTGCTCACCGTGACCAGCTGGTCGCGGAACGGCTCGAGCGGCTTCATGACGGCCTTGAACTCGAAGTCCTTGCCTGCCGTCTCGGGATGCCACACGTCGGGGAAGACCCCGTTCGGGTGGTAAATCGCGCCGAACCGGAACGGCGACGTGCTCCCCGCCGCGCCCGTCTGCGCCCCGAGTGCCGGCACCATCGCATCCAGCATGGGCAGCGCCACCATGGCGCCGAAGCTGCCGCGCAGGAACGTGCGGCGGGACAAGTGCTTCTTGGTGATGATCATCGCTCCACCCTTCTCAGTTGGCTCTTGCGATTCGGGTTCCTGAATCCTGTTGCGCCAGTTTCGTGCGCATCTGGAACGGCGCACTCTTGACGATGCCCATGACGATCGACATGAAACGGTAGTCGTCCTGCGTACCGCTCTTCACGATGCTGCGGACGACCGACATATCGGCCGGGTCGAGCCCCCGGCCCAGCGCGTAGATTAGCAGGTTCTCGGTCACGGCTCCCACGAACACCTCGGGCCGGCTCAGCAGCGCCTGGCGGAGCGCGATCGGCCCCTCCACCTTGCGGCCGTCCACCAGCACGCCGGCCGTGTCCACCGGCAGCTCCGACTGGTCGAGCTCGCGCCAGCGGCCCACCGGGTCGAAGTTCTCGAGCGCGAACCCGATCGGGTCGATGTTGCGGTGGCACGAGGCGCACACCGGGTTGGAGCGGTGGCGCTCGAGCTGCTGCCTGACGGTGGTCGGCTTGTCCTTCTCCGCGCTTTCCTCGAGCGGCGGCACGACCGGCGGCGGCGGCAGCGGCGGCGTGTTGAGGAGCGTGGCCATCACGTACTTGCCACGGATGACCGGCGACGTCCGGTTCGCGATCGAGGTCAGCGAGAGGATGCTGCCCTGTCCGAGCAGCCCGCGGCGGTTCGGGTCCGCCAGCTGCACCTTCCGGAAGCGCGTGCCGTAGACGCCCCTGATCCCGTAGTGGCGCGCGAGACGCTCGTTGAGGAACGTGTAGTCGGCGCGCAGCAGGTCGAGCGTGCTGCGGTTCTCGCGCATGATGCTGGCGAAGAAGAGCTCCGTCTCGCGGCGGAACGCCTTGCGCACGTTGTCGTCGAAGTCCGGGAACATCAGCAGGTCCGGCGCGACGCGCTGCTCGAGGTTGCGCAGCTGCAGCCACTGGCCCGTGAAGTTCTCGACCATCGCGTCGGCGCGCGGGTCGGCGACCATCCGCGTCACCTGCGCCTCGAGCACTCCGGGCGCGCGCAGGCGGCCCGCGGTGGCGAGCGTGAGCAGCTCCTCGTCGGGGATGCTGCTCCACAGGAAGAACGACAGGCGCGACGCGAGCTCGAGGTCGGTCACCGGGTGCGCGGCGCCCGCGCGGACGGTGGCGGGGCTGCGCTCGGCGCGGAACACGAACGACGGGCTGGCCAGGATGCGCGCGAGACCCGCGCGGATGCCGGCGTCGAAATCGCCCTTCGCCTGCCGCGCGTCGCGGTAGAACGCGAGCGGCGCCTCGAGGTCGCCGGCCGTCACCGGACGACGGAAGGCGCGGCGCGCGAGGTTGCTCAGAATGCGCTCGGCGCACGCGGGCCCCTCGGCCGCCGTCGCCGGACGGCAGACGAAGATGCGCTCGCGCGTCGGCGTGTCGCTCACGCCGGTCGCATCGTAGGGACCTTCGATGACGACCGCGCGCAGGCGCGGCGTCCCGCCCGAGTGGTGCACTTCCTGGGTGTCGCGCAGCGACGGCTGCCAGACGTCCTGGCGCACGGCCGGCCGCTCGCGCCACGTGAAGCCGACGTCGTGCGGGCCCGCGGTCACCGCGATGCGCGCGCGCATCCGCTTGTTGATCTCTTCGAGCGCGGTATTGGTCGCGTCCTTCGCGTTCAGCTCGTGGTCCTGCGGGCCGCCGAGCGTCGCCGTGTACACCTGCACGCCGTCGAGCGTGACGACGAAGGTATGCGGCGTCTCGTGCCCCTCGATGCCCGAGTAGCCGTTCAGGATCGTGCGGTTGAGCCGTCCCGAGAACTCGTACTCGCCGTCGGCCGGGAAGACGTGCCGCACGAGGATGCCGCCGCGGGTGCCGAGCGGCAGCCCCTCGACGTATTCCTTCTGCGTGACCTCGAGGCTGATCGGGTACACCGTCTCGCCCGGCGCCGCGTCGCGGTTGCCGACCGCCAGCGCGCTGATGCGCAGCGCCGCCGTGAGATACCGGTCGAGCAGCAGCGGCGAGGTGCGGAGCGCCGCGGCGATGTTGTCGAAGCCGTAGTCGCCGCCGTCGCTCGGCAGGAGTTCCTGCACGTCGATGTCGAGGCCGAGGAGGTCGCGAATCGCGTTGGCGTACTCGGTGCGGTTCAGGCGGTGGAGCACGAAGCGGCCCGCGCTCCGCTGCTCGTTGCTCACGCGGTCGAGCGCGCCGGTCAGCCACGTGCGGAACTCCGCCAGCTTCGCCTCGCCGGGGTGCGGCATGCCCTGCGGCGGCATCGCGCCGACGCCGAGCTTGCGAACGACCTTCTCCCACACCGCGGCATCCGCCGCCACGTCATCGAGGGTGGTCTTGTCGAGATAGAGCGGCGCGCCCGCCGGCAGGTTCGTGCGCTGGTTATGACACGTCACGCAATACTTGCTGACGAGCTCCTTGTATTCGGCCGGGGTTGTCGCCGCTGCAGCACGCGTCGCCGGCGCAGCTGCCGGCAAGGACGATGGCGACTGCGTCTGGACCACCCCGACAACGAGCAGCCACGCGGCCGCCGCGACGAGCAACACCTTCTTCACTGATTGTCCCCTTCGGCGCTCGCCGCCGGCTTCGCAGCGCCGTCGCCCGGCTTGTCGGCCGGCGTGGCCTCGGGCTTCGCGGTCGACGCGGGCAGGCCCATCAGCTCGCGCAGCAGCGCCGCCACTTCTTCGGGCTTCGCGGCCTGGTCGCCGCCGCGGCCGCCGCCACCATCGCCGCCTGCTGCGGCCGCACCGCGGCCACCGCGACCGGTGCCGGACGCGGCATCGGCAATCTTCTTTTCGACGAGATCGAGCGCCGTCTTCCCGTCCTTGTTGCGGGCGTCGATGGTCGCCCCCGCCGCCGCGAGCTCGCGGATCATCTCGAGACTGTTCCGGTCGGCCGCCGCGTGAATCGCGTAGGAGCCGTCCGGCGCCTTGGCGTCGGGATTGGCGCCCGCCGCAAGCAGCACCTTCAGCGCGTCAGCCGGCTTGCGATTGCCCGCTTCGCGGAACGGCGGCGGACCCTCGCGGCTGAACCCCGGACCCGCGCCGAATGCGGCTCCACGGCCGCCCCCCATCGTCACCACGAGCGCGGCCCGGCCGACGTTGGCGTTGGCGCCGCGGCCTGCGCCGCCGCCGCCGCCCGTCTCCCCGGTCTCGGACTTCATCTCGGCGGGCGTCCACTCGATGTCGGCGCCGCGCGCGATGAGCAGCTTCAGCACGTCCACGTCCGACGCGATCGCCGCGCGGTAGAACGGCGACGCGTTCGCCGTGTCGCCGCAGCACATCGAGGTCGAGTGGAGCTGGCCCTGCACCGCCTTGTTCGGGTCCGCGCCGCGGTCCAGCAGCAGCGTGATCAGGTCCGTCGAGGTGAGCTCGTTCGGGTGGTTCGCGCGCAGCAGCGAGCCGTCGCGGGCGCGCATGTCGGTCGTCGCGTCGTGCATGTCGACCGCGTAATACAGCGAGCCGTCGTTGGCGTCGGCGCCCATGTCCAGCATCTTCGCGGCGAGGTCGAACCGGTCGTTGACGATGGCGATGATCGACGCGGTGGCGCCGTCGCCGTTGGTGAGCCGGAGATCGGCGCCGGCGGCGACGAGTGCCCTCAGCACGTCCTCGTGCCCGTTGCGCGCGGCGAACATCGCGGCGGTGAAGCCGCCGGTCGGATGGTCGGCGTGCTCGCGCTTGGTGAGCGAAGTGACGTGCGCCTTGAGGTTCGGCGCCGCGCCGGCCGCGACCAGCGCCTTCACGACCTCGACGTGGCCGTCTTCAGCGGCCCACATCAGCGCCGTCTGGTGCTGGAACGAGTCCTGCGCGTTCACGTCCGCGCCCTTCGAGATCAGCAGCCGGACCGCCTCGACGTTGCCGGAGCGCGCCGTGGCCATCAGCGCGGTCTCGCCCTCGAGGTGGCGGAGCCGGATGTCGGCCCCGGCCTCGAGCAGCGCGTCCATGATGGCGACGTCGCCCGTACGGCTCGCCTGGATGAGCGGCGTCACCCCGTAGCGGTTCGCGGCGTCAACCTTTGCGCCCGCCGCGAGCAGCGCGCGCGTCATCTCGAGGTCCGAGTTGTAGGCGGCCCAGAGGAGCGCCGTGGACCCGTCCGCCTGGGGCACGTTGACGTCGGCGCGCTTCTCGATGAGCGCCCGCACCCCCGCCAGGTCTCCGGCCCTGGCGGCCGAGGCCACCGGACTGTCGTCGGCTGTGAAGACCGGCGCGGCCAGCCAGACGGCGGCCAATGCCAGCGTCGCCAGAAGCACCCCCAGCCCATGCCGCCTGCTCATCGTCCGCACACGCTCCATCGACACCTCTCCCTCAGTGGGAAATGATACCGCCCCGCCCGTCCATTTGATCCAGGAAATATTCTGAAATCTTGAGGACAGAGACGATAGTTTTGCGAAATATTCGCCCGGTTATGACGATCGGCGGATTGCCACGTAACATACGCGCATGGAAGTCCGTCTTTTCCCCAATCCGATGCGCCCGGGCGTGGGGATGAAACCCCGCCGCGAAGCTCAGCGTCCGCTCCTGCCCCAGCACGCCCGGCACTGCCCCGTGCTCGAGGCGGGCAGCGCCCTCGGCTTCATGGTGTACGCCCCTCTCGAGCCGAAGGAGTCCTACTACGTCGAGTACGAGGGGGACGGGCGGTACAAGTTCGTCTACTACCTGCAGACGCAGAGCGGCAAGTCGGCGCCGGTCTTCCAGGTCACCTTCACCATGTCGCTCGGCAGCATCGGGATGATCAAGGAAGAAGTGGCGTTCATGGGCGTTCCGATCCTCTCCCGCGAGGACGCGCTCAAGGTGGCCCGCGTCTTCGTCGTGCCCGAGGACATGGGGACCCCGGCCGGCGCCCTGGCGCTCCGTGCCGCCACGAACTTCGCGACGCCGCAGGGCTGGGACACGGTCTACACGCCGATCTTCAACATGATCGAGCGCCCGGTCGCGCCCATGCTCATCGTCCGCGTGGAGACGGACTGGTACGCGCACGAGAGCGAGTTCCGCTACGTGATGCAGCCCGGCGAGGGCATCACGGTCGCGCACGGCCTGCCGATCGGCCAGGTCTTCTTCGTGCCGCGCGAAGAGGTGACGATGCGTGACTGCACGGCGGAGGAGCTGAAGACGATCCGGCAGTCTCAAAGCGAGTTCGCGCAGCACAAGGCGGCTGCCGCGCAGAAGACCTCGTACGGCCTCACCTACAGCCCGCACTACCTGCGCGAGAGCCGCGAGCAGAAGTAGCGTTCGGGAATGCTCGGACGCACACGCGATCGCCTCAGGTCAGCGGCCGGTCGCGCGACCAACTACTGACGTACTTCGGGCGGCCGCCGTTCTGGTGGCCGGCCTTCGCGCTCTCCTGCGCGCGCAACCCCGACGTGCAGTGGCTGCTCTACACGGACTTCGATCCCGCGCCGGCGGTGCCTCCCAACGTGGCGCTGAAGCCCCTGCAGCTCGATGCGCTCGGCGCGCGCGCGGCCGAGGCGCTCGGCACGGCCGTCGATTTCCACAAGGTGCGGCGGAAGGTCTGCGACCTGAAGCCCGCGTACGGCCTCATCTTCGAAGACGACCTGCGCGGCTTCGACTTCTGGGCGCATTCCGACCTCGACGTCGTCTGGGGCCACGTGCGCGGGTTCATGACCGACAGCCTCCTCGAGACGACGCGGGGACGTCTTGCCAGCCGCGGCGCTTGAGTGAGGCGCGGAGCGCCTGCGTCCGCGCGAACATGCGCGGCTGGAGGTCGAACGGCTCGCTGACGATCACTGCGTCCCCCGACTCGACGCGCAGCTGCAGGCCGTCGCGGTTCCTGTAAACCGTACAGAAGAGGCGATCGTCGTTCCAGGCCAGCTGCCACAGGATGGCAACGGGCCGCGCGGGAAGCTCCTGCGTCACGAGTGCGCGTATTCTAGCGTCGCTCCGCCTTCGCGGTGTTCCGCATGTTGTGGACCGCGAGGTAGGCCCGGAAGGCGGAGCAGCGGGTTCTGCTCCTGCACTTCGTAGTACTTGAGCCCGTGAGAGGTGGACGCCCAATCAGCCGCTGCCGCGGCGCTCGCGGCGAAGGTCGGAATCTCGAGCGTGTTGAGCTCCCCTTCCGGGCAAACGCGGGAAAAATCAGGCGAGATCGAACACGAGGATTTCCGCGTCTCCGGGCGCCTGCAGGTCGAGCGCGTCCTCCTGAACGACCGCCGCGCCGTCGCCCTGCTGCAGCGTCTCCCCGTTCAGAATGACGCTTCCCTGCGCCACCTGGATCCAGGCGTGGCGCCCGGACCGAAGCGCGAACCGGACGCCCTCGCCCGCCTTGAAGAGACCGGCGTAGAGGTCCACGTCCTGGTGGATCGTGATCGCTCCGTCGCGCGCCTCGCGCGAGGCGATCAGCGTGAGGCGCCCCTGCTTCTCGTGCGGCTCGAACCGCTTCTGCTCGTAGCTCGGCTCGATGCCGCGCGCCTCCGGCAGGAGCCAGATCTGGAGGAAGTGCACGGGCGCCGTCGCCGACGGGTTCATCTCGCTGTGCAGCACGCCGGTGCCCGCCGACATGCGCTGCACGTCGCCAGGCCGGATGACGGAGCCGGTGCCCATGCTGTCGCGATGCGCGAGCTCGCCCTCGAGCACGTAGGAAACGATCTCCATGTCGCGGTGCGGGTGCGTGCCGAAGCCGTGGCCGGGCTTCACGCGGTCCTCGTTGATGACGCGCAGCGCGCGGAAGCCCATGTAGCGCGGGTCGTAGTACTCGCCGAAGGAGAACGTGTGGCGGCTGTCGAGCCAGCCGAAATCCGCGCGGCCGCGCTCGTGCGCGGGACGACGAGCAATCACGGCGGCCATTGTACCTGACGGATAATTGAGCGCATGGTCCGTCTGGGATCCGATGTCCTGCTCGCCACCTCGCGCCTGCGCGGCAGGCGCGTCGGCGTCGTCTGCAACCACGCGTCGGTCGGCCGCGGCTTCGAGCACATCAGCGATCGCCTCGCGCGCGCCGACGGCGTCCGCCTGACCGCGATCTTCGGCCCGCAGCACGGGTTCCGCTCCACCGTGCAGGACAACATGATCGAGACGCCGCACGCGACCGACGCGACGCGGCGCGTGCCGGTCTACTCCCTCTACAGCGACACGCGCGAGCCCACCGCCGAGATGCTGCGCGAGGTGGACGTCCTGGTGATCGACCTGCAGGACATCGGCGCGCGCATCTACACCTACATCTACACGATGGCGAACTGCCTGCGCGCGGCGGCACGGCACGGCGTGGACGTCATCGTCTGCGATCGGCCGAACCCGATCGGCGGCGTGGAGGTCGAAGGCGCGTCGCTCGTGGCGGGCTATGAGTCCTTCGTCGGCCTGTTCCCGGTCCCGATGCGGCACGGGATGACGATTGGCGAGCTCGCCTGGATGTTCAACGACCGCTTCGGCATCGGCGCGTCGCTCGAGATCGCGCCGATGGAGCCGTGGCACCGCGAGATGTACGCCGAGGACACCGGCGTGCCCTGGGTGATGCCGTCGCCGAACATGCCGACGCCCGACACCGCGGTCGTCTTCCCGGGCACGGTGCTCTTCGAAGGGACGATGCTCTCGGAAGGGCGCGGCACGACGCGTCCCTTCGAGCTGGTCGGCGCGCCGTGGATCGACGCGGAGGCGTTCGCCGCCGCGATGAACGACCAGGACCTGCCCGGGGTCTACTTCCGGCCCGCGATGTTCGAGCCGACGTTCCAGAAGCACGCCAAGCAGGCATGCGGCGGCTGCCAGATCCACGTGCTCGACCGCGAGGCGTTCAAGCCGGTGCGCACCGGCGCGGCGCTGCTGGCGACCTTCCACGCGCAGGACCCGCGCAGGTTCGCCTGGCGCGAGCCGCCGTACGAGTACGAGCACACGAAGCTGCCGATCGACATCCTCGCGGGCTCGGACGCCTTGCGGCGCCAGATCGAAACCGGCGCGCCGGTCTCCGCCATCGCGGCAAGCTGGCGCGCCGACGAACAGGCGTTCCGCGAGCTGCGGAGGCCATTCCTGCTTTATTGAGACGGGCCACAGAGGCACAGAGACTTATTCTTCTCTGTGACCTCTGCGTCTCTGTGGCTTGTCTTACGGCGTGATGCAGCGTTCAGCTCCAGTCGAAGCGCTTCGAGCTCCGCGGCGTAGGCCGCGCTGTCGCGGCGCAGCGCGGTCACCAGCGCCTGCAGCGCCTCGTCCGCGTCGAAGAGCGCGCGCAGGCTTCCGGCCTGTTCGTCGAGCCGCGCCTCCGCGTCGCGCCACCGCGCGTCGAGTGTCAGGATGGACTCCTCGACGCCGTCCACGCGTGACACTCCGTCGGGGGTGCTCCTACACGACCACAAGATTCATACAAGTGGGGCGATCTAATCGCTGGAAGGACTTAGCGGGATCGGACGTAGCCGGCGTGTCGACCTGTACAGCGCCGGCTACCAGTCCTGTCAGTGTCTACGGGAACGTCAGGGTCGCCCAGACGTCGCTGTTGCTGGTCTCGTTGGTGACGGTGTACAGGTTGCCCCAGATGAACGTGCTCGCGTCGCCCCACACGGTCCAATAGAGCAGGTTGTCACCCCAGACGAGGCTGTCGCCCCAGACCAGGCCGTCGTCCATGCCCTGGACGATGCCGTCGCCCCAGACGAGGCCGTCGCCCCACACCAGGCTGTCGTCGTCGCCCCACACCAGGCCGTCGTCGTCGCCCCACACGAGCCCCTGCCCCCAGGCCGGCCAGTTGATGGCGATCGTGTCGCCCCAGACCATGCTGTCGCCCCAGACGAGGCTCTGCGCCCACGGCAGCGGCTCGCCCGCGATCGTGGTCACGGGATTGAAGCCACCGGTGAGCCACGGCGATCCCACCGGGGCGGCGGTGTTGATGAGCGACGCAAGGCTGATGGCGCCGGCGGCGTTGATTCCACCCGCGCCCTGAATCAATTCGTCGAACGCCACGCCCTGCGCGTTCTTCATCCTGACGGCGGTGAACTCGATCACCGCCTTGACGGCGTTCGGCGTGATCGACGGCCGCGCGGGATAGCCGTTCACGGCGCGGTTGGCCTGGATGACGAGCGCCGCGACGCCGCTGGTGACGGCGGTTGCCATGCTCGACCCGCTCAGCAGCAGATAGTCGCTGGTGACGCGGAGCGAGGTGTAGTTCTTGTAGAGCGTCGTCGTGCGCGCGGTGTCGGAGACGAGACGGTGTCCCGGCGCCAGCACGTCCGGCTTGGCGAAGCCGTCGTACCACGTCGGGCCGCGCGAGCTGTACGGCGCCACTTCATCGTCGCTCCGCGCGGCGGTGCCGTTCATGTCGAAGGCGCCTACCGTGATGGCCGACGGCGCGTTGCCGGGCGACGAGATGCCGCCGTAGCCCGGCTGGCCGGTCGCCGCGTTGACGCCGAAGTTCCCCGCCGACGCGACAACGACGATGCCCGCGGCCACGGCGCGCTCGACCGCCTGCACCAGCGGGTCGGTTGCCGCGGGCTCGTAGATCGGGTGGCCGAGCGAGAGGTTGATGATGTCGATGCCGAGCTGCGCCTTGTTGGCAACGGCGAAGTTGATCGCGTTGATGACGTCGCTCGTGCGCCCCTGCCCGTTCGAGTCGAGCGCCACCATGCCGATCAGCCGTGCGCCCGGCGCCACGCCCGCGTACTGGCCCGACGACTTCGCACCGCTGCCGCCCGCCAGACCGGCAACATGCGTGCCGTGCCCGTAGGAGTCGCCCGCCATGGCATAGCCGCTCGCGCCATTCAGGAAGTTGTAGAAACCCGTAATCCGGCCCTCGAAGTCGGTGTTCGCGATGATGCCTGAGTCGATGATCCCGATGCCCACGCCGGCCCCCGTGGCCCCGGCCGTCAGCCCCAGCGTCTCGCGCAGCAGGCTGACGACAGGCGCGGTGCCCCCGGCGCCGCCGCCGGTCTTCGGGCCCGCGTGCGTCGCAATCACCGCGTCGTCAGACACGCCGATGACGCACGGGTTCGCCTCGAACTCCTCGATGTGTTTTACGTGGACGACGGCCGTGACCGCGTTGAGCGGCTTCTGTTCGCCGATCACTGTGTCGCCGTGCGCTTTGAGCGCCTGCTGCACCGTGGCGGTGCAGCCCGCAGTGCGAACGATGACCCGCAGCGACGTCGCGCCGCTGGCGACTGCCTTCCTGACGGACATGTCGGCCTTGGTCAGCTGGCCTTCGGCAAGAACGGTGGATGCCGAGGCCAGGACGATGGCGGCGGCGGTGAGCAGCGTGCGCGGTGTAGGCATGACGCCGACACGGAGCGCAAAAGAGGGGCCAGGGAAAAACAGGCCTGTTTTTCGTCGGAAAGGCGTCCGGGCTGTCGCCGCGCCGACCACCACGGGCGTGCCCGTGCAGCCGACACGGCGAAAAAGCGCTATTTCAAGGCGATTTCAGGCGAGATGCGTGCGAATGACGCACAGGAGACGGCGTTCCGGACGGGGGATCCGGAATTCCGACACGTCGAAACGCCGGCCGGGCGTCCTCAGGACAGGTCTGGCGGTGGAACGCAGACGCTCTCGCAGGTACGGCTTATTTCTCCGGTGGGACCGATCGCAACGCCGGTCTCGTGGCAGTTCTGGATGCAAAACGCCATCTCCGGACCGCGCGGCGGGATGTCGAGCGTGCGGCAGGCCGCCTGACAGCAGTGCCCGCAATTCTCAGGCGGCGCGGCCCGCAGGCCGACAGCCGCCGCGGCGGCCAGGGCGACGCCCTTTCCAAGACGCCACAGTGCCTCGCGCCGTGTGAGGGCGGCGCCAACGGACTTCGCGATGCGGTCGAAACGATGTTCCATGGCCATTCCTTCGGGCTAGGTGGTTGCCTGGGGGGGTACGCTGTGCGCGAGGAGGCCCAGAATGGCATCCGGACCCTTCGCCACCGGCGCGGCAACGACGCCACGTGCGTCGATCAGGTACGCGATGGGCGTCGCGAACATCGCGTACAGCTTCGAGATTTCCCACTGCCGCTGGAGGACGATCGGGAACGAGAGGCGATGCTCGCGGCGTTTCGCCTCGTTGGCGCGCTCGGCGCCGCGGCTGACCATCAACACCTGCACGTCCGCGGCTCGGCTGCGCCGCTCGAGCTGCGGCGCGAGCGCGTCGCACGGCCCGCACTCCGGATCGGAGAAGACGAGCAGCAGCGGCCGTCCGCGGAACTCGGTCAGCGAGAGGTCGCCGCCGCCAAGGCGCTGCAGCCGGAAGTCGGGCGCCTCGGTTCCCCGCTCGAGGCCGTCGCGCTTGATCTGGCTCCTGGCGAGCGAGGGATCCGGGCCGCCGAGCGCGGCGGCGTTGGCCTGCTCCACGAGCGCCGCGACCATCCGCTCGAGCACGTCGATGCGCGCGAGCATCCGCCCGTTCTGCTGCACCAGCTGAATCGCGAACCAGCAGGCAAGAGCGAGAACGGCCGCGGCAAGCGCGGCTGCGAGGAGAGCTATAGGCAAAATAAAGGCTCCGGAAAGTGGGTATCGAGTATACGACGGAAGCCAGGTTTTGCACACGAATGTGCATAAACGCACACCATGTGCACTAAGCGCGCGTCTTGGCGATGCCTGGGGCCTTCATTTCCTGGGCGGTGGTCGGCTCGAGGTAGTGCGTCGTGAGGTGCGCCTCGAGCAGGGCAAAGGCCTTCTCGGGCGTGTCGGCGCGCTGGAGCAGCGAAAGGTCGTGCTCGGCAATGGCGCCCCACTCCACCATCGGCTCGAGGCGCATGATGCCGTCCCAGTATTGGCTGCCGTAGAGGATGATCTGAATCTGCTTCGCGAGCTTCTCGGTCTGCATCAGCGTGAGGATCTCGAACATTTCGTCGAGCGTCCCGAATCCGCCCGGGAAAATGACGAGCGCCTTGGCCAGGTATGCGAACCAGAACTTGCGCATGAAGAAGTAGTGGAACTCGAAGTGCAGGCCCTCGGTGATGTACCGGTTCGGTCCCTGCTCGAAGGGCAGCTTGATGTTGAGGCCGACCGACTTGCCGCCGGCCTCGTGCGCGCCGCGGTTGGCGGCCTCCATGATCCCGGGTCCGCCGCCGGAGGTGACCACGAAGCGGTGGTGCACGCTGTCGAGCGTGGCGGTCCACTTCGTGAGGAGGAACGCGAGCTGGCGCGCTTCTTCGTAGTACCGCGACCACTCCACGGCCTTCTGGCTGCGCCGCAGGAGCTCCTCCGCCGCGTCGGTGCGTCCGGACAGGAGCGCGAGCGCGGCTTCAGCGGCCTCGCGGCTGTGAATGCGCGCGGAGCCGAAGAAGACGACGGTGTCCTGAATCTTCTGCGCCTGGAAGCGGCGCAGCGGCTCGAGGTATTCCGCGAGTATCCTGATCGGCCGCGCTTCTTCGCTCTGGAGGAATTCAGGGTCGAGGTAGGCCAGCGGCTGCATACTGCAACTGTATCAACCACGTGCGGGAATTCGCCCACAGCCTCGTCATCAACGCGCCGCCGGCGGCGGTGCTCGATGCGTTCTTCGACTCCGAGTCGCTTGCCGTCTGGTGGCAGGTGTCGCGCTCGGTGTGCATCCCTCGCCCGCTCGGCAGTTACGCGGTCGAGTGGCCGCCCACCGAATGGCGCGACGAGCACCTCGGCCGCCTCGGCGGCGCGTTTCACGCCACGGTGATGGAGTTCACGCCCGGTGAGGAGTTCTTCCTCGCCGACGCGTACTGGCTGCCGCCCGACGGCGATCCGCTCGGGCCGATGGCGCTGGAGGCGACCTGCAGCCTGCAGGGCGACGGCACCCTGCTCCACGTCCGGCAGTCGGGCTGCGATCCGAACAGCCCGCGCTGGCTCCGCTATTACGACATCATCTCGACGGGATGGATGCTGGCGCTCGAGGCGCTCAAGACCCACCTCGAAGATCGCTGGGCGAAATAGGCGCCCCGTAAAGGCCCGCCTAGCGCGGTTTCGACTTCTTCGTAGTGTCCGGCTTTAGCCGGACCACACACGGCGGTGCCGATCAACTCGGTCCGGCTAAAGCCGGACACTACGACGTTTCAGAAACCGCTCTAGACGCGCTGGAGCTTCAGGAAATTCGACGGGCCCGGCGTGAGATCCGGCGTGATGCTGACGAGCACGATGACGGACGCCGCCGGGATGGCGCCGTGCGCGACGAGCTGCTCGCCGATCCGGCCCGCCGCCGCGCTGACGTCGCCGCCGAGATCGGCGATCACCGGGATCACGCCCCACGCCAGCGCAAGCCGTCGCGCACACTGCAGGTCGTCGGTCGCCGCGTAGATCGGCGCGCGCGGCCGCAGCGCGGAGAGAAGACGCGCCGTCTTGCCGCCGCGCGTGACGGCGACGATGGCGGAGGCGTCGCCGCGATCGGCCAGCGTGACGGCGGCCTCGCACAACGCGCGGCCGTGCCCGCGCAGCAAGCGGCCGCCTTCGAGCGGCAGCGCCCCCACCGGAGGAATCAGCTCGGCCTCGCGGATGATGCGATCGAGCATCTGCACCGCGCGCACCGGATGCCGTCCCACGGCAGTCTCCCCCGCCAGCATGATCGCGTCCACGCCGTCGTCCACCGCGTTGGCCGCGTCGCTGACTTCGGCGCGCGTCGGCCGCGGCTCGGCGACCATCGACTCGAGCACCTGCGTGGCGACGATGATCGGGACGCCCAGCGCCCGCGCGCGGCGCGTCACGTGCTTCTGCACGCGTGGCACCTGCTCCAGCGGCATCTCGAGGCCAAGGTCGCCACGCGCCACCATCACGGCGTCCGCCTCGGCGAGGATCGAGTCGAGCTGCGCGATGGCCTCGGGACGCTCGAGCTTGGCCACCACCGGCGTGTCCGCCGCGCCGGCCGCGCGGAGCGCGTCGCGCGTGAGGCGGAGGTCGTCGGCGGACTGCACGAAGCTGAGCGCGACGAAGTCCACGCCCTGCTGCACGCCGAAGATCAGGTCCTCGCGATCCTTCGGCGTGAGCGCGCCGGCCGGCAGCGTCACGCCGGGCGCGCTGATGCCCTTGTGCTCGCCCAGCGTGCCGCCGTCGACGACCCGCGTCTGCACATAGCCGGCGCCCGTCTCCTGCACCTCGAGCTGAATGCGACCGTCGTCCAGGAGCAGGCTGTCGCCGCGCCGCACGGCACGCGGGAGGTCGGCGTACGTCGTGGTGACGTGACCTGCCTCGCCGGCGGCGTGGCCGACGCTGATGCGCAGCGCGTCCCCGGCGGCAAGCGTAATGGGCGTCCCGTTGCGCAGCGTCCCGGTACGGATCTTCGGACCGCTGAGGTCCTGCAGCACCGCGACCGCGCGGTGGCGCGTCTCGGAGGCGGCGCGGATGCGCGCGATGACCGACGCGTGGGCGTCGTGCGTGCCGTGCGAGAAATTGAGGCGGAAGATGTCCACGCCGGCGTCAATCAGGTCGCGGATGGCCGCGTCGCCGCTCGTGGCGGGCCCGATGGTGGCGACGATGTTCGTGGCGCGCACGAGCCGCAGCTTACAATACAGGTGGTAGGTGGTAGGTGGTAGGAAAGACAACGCCTCCAGGGTTCTTCCTACGACCTACGACCTACCACCTACTGGCTACCACCTACGACCTGACTTGTGACCATCAAGATGTGGCTGGAGAACGCGGTGCAGGACGCCGAGCGGCGGGCGCTGCCCGACCTGAAACCGCTGCTCGAAGCGCTCGCGCTCGCCACCTCCGCGCTGCGGACCGCGGACTGGAACGACGACGCGACCGGCGAGTCCGGCGCGCGGCGGCCGGCGGATGGCCGCTGACACGCGGTCCGTTGCGGCCCTCGCCGCCGCCCTGACCGCCCGCGACACGACGTCGGAGACGGTCACCCAGGCCTGCCTCGACCGCATCGCCGAGCTCAACCCGGCACTGAACGCGTTCATCACCGTGCTCGCCAGCGAGGCGCTGGCGCAGGCGCGAGACGCCGACCGCGAGCTGGCAGCGGGGCGCCGACGCAGCGCGCTGCACGGCGTCCCGATCTCGCTCAAGGATCTGATCGACGTGCGCGGCACGCCGACGACCGCCGCGTCGCGTGTCCGCGAGCAGCACGTCGCGGCCGATGACGCCACCGTCGTGCGGCGCCTGCGCAAGGCGGGCGCGGTGATCGTCGGCAAGACCAACCTGCACGAGTTCGCGCTCGGCACGACCAACGAGGACTCGGCGTTCGGGCCCGCGCGGCACCCGCTCGACCCAAATCGATCGCCTGGCGGATCGTCGGGCGGCTCGGCGGTCTCGGTCGCGGCGAACATGGCGTATGCCTCGATCGGCACCGACACCGGCGGGTCGATCAGGATTCCCTCCGCGATGTGCGGGCTGGTGGGGCTCAAGCCGGCGCTGGGCGAGATTCCGACCGACGGCGTCGTGCCGCTCAGCACGACGCTCGACCACGTCGGCCCGTTGTGCCGCTCCGTCGAGGACGCCGGAATCCTGTACGACGTGCTGCGCGGGATTGCGCCGGGAACGCCGGCGGCACGTCCGGAGCCCCGGCGCGTGCGTCTCGGTGTGCTGCGCGGCTACTTCACCGCGCTCCTCGATCCGCAGGTGGCAGCGGCGTTCGAGGCGCTGTGCGGACGTCTTCGCGATGCAGGCGTGGAGCTGCACGACGCCGATATCGCGCACGCGACCGACCTGGCGCCGGTCTACACGCACATCGTGCTCGCCGAGGCCGCCGCGTACCACGCAACGACGCTGGAGAGCCGCGGCGACCAGTACACGCCGAACGTCCGGCTGCGGCTGGAGATGGGGCGCTACATCCTGGCCGAAGACTACATGCGCGCGCTCAAAGGGCGCGGCGTGCTCATCCAGGAAGTGACCGACGCGCTCAAGGGACGCGACGGACTGCTCCTGCCGGCCGTGCCCGTGCCGGCCACGACAATCGGCGCGGCCACGGTAGGAGTCGGCGCGTCGGATGAACCGGTGCGCAATGTCACGCTGCGGCTGACGCAGCTCTTCAACGTGACCGGCCACCCGGCGATCCAGATCCCGTGCGGCGCCACGGTGCAGGGGCTGCCGATCGGCGCGCAGCTGGTAGGGCATCGCGATGCGACGCCCGCGCTGCTCGCGGTCGCGCGCGCGCTCGAGCCGGCCTTCACGATCCGGACCAGCGCATGATTCAGTGGTTCTTTCACACCTGGGAGCGGCGGCTTGCCTCCGTCACCACGGACCGCGTGGTGCGCCCGTTCGAGTGGGGCCTCGACTGGCTGACGCCGAACGGCCACGGTCACCTGCCGCCCGCCGATCAGCTGCAGGGCTGGGTGGACGACGTCATGCGCGACACGTCCGCGTTCTTCGACGTGGCGCCCACGCGCGACTACGAGTTCAAGGACGGCACGCTGCGGTTTCCGAGCCCGCTCGTCACGCCGCACGCCTCCAACAACACCGTCGTGGCGCGCTGGTTTCCTGGCAGCGGCGACCGCGCGGTCGTCGTGCTGCCGCAGTGGAACTCGGACCGTGAGGGACACGTCGGGCTGTCACGCCTGCTCGCGCGCGCGGGAGTCTCGGCGCTGCGCCTCAGCCTTCCCTATCACGACGACCGGATGCCGCCCGAGCTCCACCGCGCCGACTACATCGTCAGCTCCAACGTCGCGCGGACGGTGCAGGTGTGCCGGCAGGCGGTGCTCGACACGCGGCGCGCGGTGGCGTGGCTGGCGCTTCAGGGTTACACGCGCATCGGCATCCTCGGCACGAGCCTCGGGTCATGCCTGGCGATGCTGACCGCGGCGCACGAGCCGCTCATCCGCGCGCAGGCGCTCAACCACGTCTCCCCCTACTTCGCGGACGTGGTCTGGCGGGGACTCTCGACGACGCACGTGCGGGCGGGGCTGGACGGCCACATCGACCTCGATCGCCTGCGCGATCTGTGGCGTCCGATCAGCCCGTTCTCGTATCTGGATCGGATCCGCGGCACGCGGACGCTGCTCGTCTACGCGCGCTACGACCTCAGCTTCCCTGTCGAGTTGTCACGGATGCTGGTGGACGAATTCAGGCGCCGCGGGCTGCCGCATGAAGTCGCCGTGCTGCCGTGCGGCCACTACAGCACGGGCTCGGCGCCGTTCAAGTACCTCGACGGGTACGTGCTGACGCGCTTTCTGCGCGCGAATCTGTAAGCAGGCCCTTTGGGCACCCCAGGCACTACAGATAGTCCAGCAGCGCGGCGAGCGCGTTGACGATCACCTGCGCGAGCTGCTGAACGAGCGGCGAGATCTCGCCGTCCTCGATGCTTTCGGCCACCGTCACCGGGTCGGTGAGCACCAGCCAGATCGTGGCGCCGGCGATCACGGCCGCCACCAGCCCGATCAGCACCGCGACGCTGACGACGCGGTCGCCGCGAGCCTCGGCGTCGGAGTCGACGTCGACGTTCACGGCGGCACGACCTGCGGCAATCCCAACCCGAGCGCCCCGAGCGGGTCGCTGACGGCGGCGTGGTCGCCGACGACGAGCGTCGTCGCGCGCGCCGGGTCGATGTACTGCTGCGCCACGCGGCTCACCTCGTCCACGGTGACGGCGTGCACCGTCGGCACGAACTCCTCGAAGTAGGTGTCGGGCAGCCCGTACAGCGCGAGCTGCGCGACCGAGCGCGCCACCTGCTGCGCGGTCTCGAAGTTGCGCGGGTAGCCGCGCGTGAGCGACGCCTTCGCCAGCTCGAGCTCCTCGGACGACGCCGGCCGCGATCCCCGGATGGCGTCCAGCTCGGCCAGCGAATCACGCACCGCGTCGGCCGTCGCCGCGGTGTGCACGCTGGCCTGGAGGTAGAACGGCGCGATGCCGCGCCGCCAGTCGAAACCGGTGCGCGCCCCGTAGGTGTACCCCTTCTCCTCGCGCAGCTTCATGTTGACGCGGCTGACGAACTGGCCGCCCAGCACCGCGTTCATCACGAGCAGCGCGTGGTAGGACGGCGTATTGCGCGCCACGGCGAGGTGGCCGATGCGCATCTCCGACTGCGCGGCGCCTTCGCGCGGCACGATCACGATCCGCGCGCCCGGCCGTGCGCCGTTGCCGATCGGGGCGTGCGGCAACGGCGTCTCACCGCCCTCGTCCGGCCAGGCGCCGAACGCACGATCCGCGATGTCGAGGAGCTCGGCATGCGTGTGCGCTCCCGCCACGACGAGGGTCGCAGCGCGCGGGCGGAACGTGCGCCGATGAAAGGCCTCCACCTCGTCGCGCGACGTTGCGCCCACCGCGTCCGCCGTGCCGATGGCGAGGTGTCCGTACGGGTGGTCGCCGTACATCAACCGCAGGAACGTGCGCTCGGCCACCGCCGGCGCCAGATCCTTCATCTGCTTCAGGCGATCCAGCCGCAACTGGCGCACGCGGCTGAAGTCCGGCTCGGTGAGCGCCGGACGCGTCACCAGGTCCGCGAGCAGCGTGGCACCGCGAGCCGCGAACCGAGAGAGCGTCATCAGCATGAAGGTGGTGGCATCGGCGCCGACGTCCGCGTCATACACGGCCCCGAGCCGCGCCAGCGCGTCCGACACGTCGATGGCCGTCAGCCCGCCGGTGCCCTCGTCCACCATGTCCGCGGTGATGGCCGCCAGCCCTTCCCGGCCTCGCGGATCGCCGGCCGCGCCGCCGTCGACGAGCAGGACGAAGGTGACCACCGGGACCGTCGTATGTTCGACGGTGCGCACCTGCAGACCGTTCCCGAGCGTGTGCCTGACGATCTCCGGGAAGGCAAAGGCCGGGTCGGGTCCGATGCGGGGCAGCCGGGAACGATCCGCGCGCATCAGGCGACCGGCACGAGCTCGGAGCCGGAGAGCGCCAGCGCCTGCTGCCCGCGCGGCACGACGCTCAGCAGCACGCGCCGATCGAACCGGAGCACCCGGCGCGCCGTGTCGCGCACGCCGTCGGGCGTCGCGCGCCGGTAACGTTCGAGGTCCTCGGCAAAGTACGCCGGGTTGCCGCGCAGCACGTTGTAGGCGTTGAGCTGGTCGGACTTCCCGCCGAAGCCGCCGACGCTCTGCAGGCGGTAGAGGAAGTGGGACTCGACCTGCGCCGCCGCCCGTTCCATCTCCGCCACGGTCGGGCCGTCCTCGGCGAGCCGCTGCAGCTCGGAGTCCACCACCGTGGCAATGTCGGTCAGCGACTGCCCCGGCGCGGCGGTCACCGCCAGCAGGAAGAAGCTGCTGAGCTCGCGCGAATTCTGGTACGCGGAGACATCGAGCGCGAGGCGCTGGTCGTACACGAGCGTCTTGTACAGACGCGACGTCTTGCCGCTGCCCAGCAGATCGCCGACGAGATCCATCTCCGCATCACCCTCGTCGAACATGGCCGGGGAATGCCAGGCCATGTAGAGGCGCGGCATCTCGACGCGGTCCTCGAGCATGGTGCGCGCCTCGCGCGCCAGCGAGGCCGAGGCGGTGACGTGCGGCGGCCGCTCGCCTGCCGGCAGGTCGCCGAAGTACTGCTCGGCGAGCGCGAACGCCCGCGCGGAGTCGATGTCGCCCGCCAGGGCGAGCGAGGCGTTCGCCGGATGGTAGTACGCGCGGAAGAAGGCGTGCACGTCCTCGAGCCGCATCGCGCGCAGATCCGCGGCGTCGCCGATCGTCATCCAGTGATACGGGTGGCCGGGTGGGAAGAGCGCCGCGAGCAGGGCCATCATCGCCATCCCGTACGGGCGGTTCTCGTAGTTCTGCCGCCGCTCGTTCAGCACGACGTCGCGCTGCGTCTCGAAGCGCTCGCTCGTCACCGCCGGAAGCAGGTAGCCCATGCGATCGGATTCCATCCACAGCGCCAGTTCCAGGGCGCTCGTCGGCACGACCTCCCAGTAGTTGGTCCGGTCGGTGTTGGTCGAACCGTTGACGAGCCCGCCCGCCTGCTGCAGCGGCTGGAAGTAGCCGGCGTGGTGATGCTCGGAGCCTTCGAACATCAGGTGCTCGAAGAGGTGGGCGAAGCCGGTGCTGCCGGGCCGCTCGTCCTTCGAGCCGACGTGGTACCAGATGTTGACGGCGACGACGGGGACGTGATGGTCCTCGTGCACGATGACATCAAGGCCGTTCGCGAGCGTGCGCTTGGCAAACGGCAGGGCGGCGGACACGACCCGATCGTAGCGCACGTCAACGGCCCGGCTGCCGGGCTAGAGCAGGCTGTCCACGTCAGCCGCGCGTGCACGGCTCACGCGCGCCAGCATCACCACCGGCATCAGTCCCGCGACGACGATCAGTAGCGCGGCAATGGCGGCGTCCTCGTACGTGCCGCGCACCGCCTCGCCGTACAGGTGCGTGGCAAGGGTTTCGACGCCCAGCGGCCGCAGGATCAGCGTGGCGGGCAGCTCCTTCATGACGTCGACGAATACCAGGAGCGCCGCCGTCGCCGCCGCCGGCCTGACGAGCGGTAAATGGATTCGCCACAACCGCCCGCCCGCGCCCTCGCCCAAGGTGCGCGCGGCGGCGTCGAGCGACGGCGATATGCGACTGAAGCCGGCCTCGAGCGCGCCGGCCGCGAGTGCCAGGAACCGCGCGCCGTACGCGTAGACGAGTGCCGATCCGCTGCCGATCATGAAGAGTCCGGTGGAGGCGCCGAGCAGGCGCCGCGCGGCGTCATCGGTGAGCGCCTCGATGCCCGTGACGATCGGAAGGACACCGATGGCCAGGACGGTTCCAGGTACCGCGTACCCGATCGACGCCGCTCCGCGCAGCCGGGAGGCCGTCCGGCCGCGACTCACGTGGGCCGCGTAGGCCACGACAAGACCGGCGCCGACGGTGATTGCCGTGGCGATTAGCGCGAGCGTGACCGTACTCAGCGTCTCCGACACGACTGCCGGCGACAGGCCGGCGAAGCCTATACGCATGCGCGCTTGATTGGCGAGATGCACGAACGGAATCAGGAAGCCGATGCCGACCGATACGGCGCAAGCGGCGAGCGCGCCAGCGGCCCCCAACCCTCGCAGCCGCCGCGGCACGGCCGGTCGCGGCTGCTGGGCGTCATTGGCGTACCGGCGTTGGCGACGGGCGTAGCGCTCAATGGCGAGCAGCGCCAGCGCCAGCGTGACCAGTGCCAGCGAGATCTGAGCCGCACCCGGCAGGTCCGACCGCGTCACCCATGTCGTGTAGATGGAGACCGTGAGCGTGCGCACGCCAAGAAACTCGGCCGCCCCGATGTCGTTGAGCGCCTCGAGCAGCGCCAGGCTGAGCCCCACGGCAATGGCCGGCCGCGCGAGCGGCAGCCCCACACGAATGAACATCGACCAGCGGCCAACGCCGAGCGTCCGCGCCGCATCCATCAGATTTGCGCTCTGCATCAGGAAGATGGCGCGCGTCGTGAGGTACACGTAGGGGTACAGCACGAAGCCGAGCAGAATCGTGCAGCCCGTCATGGAGCGGATGTCAGGCAGGCGGAAGTCACGAGGGCTCTCGATCCCGAGCAGCGCCCGGATCGCCGTCTGCACCGGGCCTATGGGGTGCAGCAGATCGAGATAGGCAAACGCGACGATGTAGGTCGGTACCGCCAGCGGCAGCAGCAGCGCCCAGTCGGCGATACGGCGGCCCGGAAACTCGTACGCCGTCACGAGCCACGCGGTGCCCGTCCCGATCCCACCCGCCAGCAGCGCGACGCCGACGAGCAGCACGAGCGTGTCGCGGAGCGCCGCCGGCAGCACGTACGCGAGGAGTTCCTGCCACAGGCCCGGAGACCCTGCCGACGCGGTGACGGCAAGGGCGCCAATCGGCGCCATGACAAGGAGCGCGAGCAGACCAGAGGCGCCGAGCCAGCCGTTGAAGATCGGCTGGCGGGGCCTCCGGTTCGCTCGCGGCGAATCAGCGGTCGTAGCCGACCTTGTCGACCAGACGGCTCGCGGCGGCACGCTGGCGTGCCACCTCGGTCAGCGAAATCGAGTCCACTTTCAGCGGCCCCAGCGCGCTGATGATTGGATGGATGGCCGCGCCGGCCTTCACCGGATACTCGAAGTTCGCCTCGGCGTAGATCTTCTGCGCCGCGTCCGAGACGAGGTACTCGAGGAAGCGGATCGCCGCCGCCTTGTTCGGGGCGTTGCGCGCGATCGCCGCGCCGGAGATGTTGACGTGCGTGCCGCCGCCGGCGAATGTCGGCAGCACGACCTTGATGGCGGAGCCCCACTTCTGCTGCTCGGGACCGCCGGCGCCGCCGCGCATCAGTCCGACGTAATACGAGTTGCCGATGGCGATGTCGCAGATCCCGCCCATGATGTCGCGCGCGCCGTCACGATCGCCGCCGGTGGCGGCCCGCGCCAGCCCGGCCTTCATGCCGCGCAGCCACGCTTCTGCCTGTGCCTCCCCGTGGTGCGCGATGTAGGCGGCAACGAGTGCCGTGTTGTACGGGTGCTGCCCGGCGCGGTTGCACACCCGTCCTTTCCACATCGGATCGGACAGCTGTTCGTAGGTGAGCGACGAGACATTCAGATCCTTGTCCACGTACATCACGCGGGCGCGCAGCGACAAGGCGAACCACGATCCATCACTCGCGCGCAGATTCGCAGGAATGGCCGATTCGAGCACTGCCGATCGCACCGGCTGCGTCAGCCCCTTGTCCACGAGGTCGACGAGCGCGCCGATGTCCACCGTCATGAGCACGTCGGCCGGCGAACGCGTCCCTTCCGCCGCCACGCGCTCGGCGAGACCCGCCGTCACAAAGACCGTGTTCACCTTGATGCCCGTCGATTTGGTGAACGACTCGATCAGCGGCTGTATGAGGCCGGGCTCACGCGCCGTGTACAGGTTGATTTCCTGCGCGCGCGCCGGGCTGGCGACGACGCTGGCGAGGCACACCAGCGCCGCGGCGCGCATGACCATGGTGAGTGTCTGTGACATATCGGTCTCCACTGAAGAAGCGACACTATTGCCCATCGTCGGCGACGACGATGACGTCAGAAGGATTCACGGCGAGGTGCACGCGGTCGCCGGGCCGGACGCGGACCGTGCCCGCCACATGCGCCACCAGAGGCGCCGGCAGATCCGGCGTGGCGACCACGACTCGGTGGCGTTCGCCAAGGAACTCATAGGCGACCACCGTGCCGGCGACCCCGGTCGGATGCGCCGAGATCCGCAGGTGCTGGGGGCGGATGCATACGCGCACCGGCCCATCTTCCACGCCGTGCGGTGCCGGAAACGTGCCGACCCGAGTCGCCACCAGGCCATCCCGGCACGACGCGTCGATTTCGTTCATTTCGCCAAACAGCCGCGCCGCGAACGCGGTCGTCGGGCACACGTACAGCTCTTCCGCCGAGCCGCTCTGCAGCAGACGGCCCGCGCGCAGCAGCGCGAGGCGATCCGCAACCCGGACGGCCTCACCGGCGTCATGCGTGACGATGATCGTCGTCGTGCGCAGCTCGCGGAGGAGCTCAATCGTGTCTTGACGAACGCGGTCGCGGAGCCGGGCATCCAGACTCGAGAAGGGCTCGTCCATGAGGAGCACACGCGGGGCGGGCGCGAGCGCACGCGCAACCGCGACGCGCTGCCGCTCACCGCCGGACAGTGTGTGCGGGTAGCGCCGCTCGAACCCTGCCAGGCCGACGCGGTCGAGCAGCGTGGTGGTGATCTGGCGCATCTCGGCGGCCGTCCGCCCGCGCAGGCCGAACGCGACGTTGGCCGCCACCGTCAGGTGTGGAAACAGCGCGTAATCCTGAAACACCATCCCGACGCGGCGCTGCTCCGCCTCCATGAAGCGGTTCGGTCCCGCCACCTCCGCGCCGTCGAGATGAACGCGACCCTGCGAGGGACGATCGATTCCCGCAATCAGCCGCAAGAGCGTTGACTTGCCCGAGCCGGACGGTCCGAGCAGCCCGAGAATCTCACCCGTCGTGACCTGCAGCGACACGTCCTCGACGGCGGTACGGTCGCCGTACCGGTGCGTCACGGCGTCGAGCGTCACCATGGGCGTGCGGGCGAGCGCGTGCGGCGAGACGGGTGGTGCGGCGTCGAGAACGGAGCCCACATCAGTCATTCTGGAAATGAGATCAAGTCTTACTTCGGGTCGCGCCAGCATACGGGCCGCCGCGACGGCTCGTCAACGCAGGACCCTTTCCGCTTGACGAGTCATCCGGCCGGGAGATATTCTCCACGAATTGAAAGTGAGACTCAATCTCAATCTTTTCGGGGAGGCGACGACGTCATGACGAACGCGGCGTGGGGGAAAGGGGCCGTTCTGGCGTGGATGATCGTGCTGGCCGTCAGCGCGGCAACGACGTACGCGCAGGCCCCGGCGGCACGAACGGTCAGCGGCCTCGTGGTGGACTCGATGGGCGGCGTCGTCACCGGCGCCAGCGTGGTGGCCAGAACGTCCGCCGGCGAGCGCACCACGGTCACCACCGCGACCGGCACGTTCGCCTTCGATCAGCTGCCGGCCGGTGCGGCGACGCTGACCGTGAGTTTTGACGGCTTCGCGACGCGCACGATCACCGTCGACGTCGGCCGGACCGACGTCCGCGTCGTCCTGTCGCCGGGCAACGTGGTCGAGGAGGTGACCGTGCGCGCGCCCGCGACCACGGCGTTGCGGACGCGGACGGCGACGAGGACCGACACGCCGCTGCGCGATGTGCCGCAAGCCGTCACCGTGATCTCGCGCGATCTGATTGCCGATCAGACGATGAGCAGCATGGCCGACGTGGTGAATTACGTGCCGGGTGTCGGCATGGCGCAGGGTGAAGGACATCGCGACGCGCCAATCTTCCGCGGCAACACGTCGACGTCGGACTTCTTCGTCGATGGCATCCGCGACGACACGCAGTACCTGCGTGACCTCTACAACGTCGAGCGTGTGGAGGTGCTGAAGGGGCCCAACGGCATGGTGTTCGGGCGGGGCGGCGTCGGCGGCGTCATCAACCGCGTGACGCGGCAGGCGGACTGGATGCCGGCACGAGAGGTCGTGGTCCAGGGTGGATCGTGGGAACATCGGCGTGTGGCTGCCGATCTCGGTCACGCCTTCAGCAGCACCATCGCCGCACGGCTCACCGGCGTCTTCGAGGGGTCGGAGACGTACCGAGGCGGGGGTCACCTGGACCGCTATGGACTCAACCCGACCGTTGCCTTCGCCATCGGGCCGCGCACGACCCTCCGCGCCGGCTACGAGTTCTTTCACGACGAAAGGACGAACGACCGCGGCGTGCCGTCGTTTGCCGGCCGGCCACTCGACGTGGACCGCGAGACCGTCTTCGGCAATATCGACGCCAACGAGTCGCGGCTTACGCTCAATGCGGGATCGGCGAGCGTCGAACACCGCGTCAGCGACCGCTTCACGCTGCGCAACCACCTCAGGGTTGCCGATTACGACAAGTATTACCAGAACACGGTTCCCGGCGGCGTGAACGCGGCGCGCACGACCTTCGCGCTCACGGCCTACAACAGCGGCACGGATCGCCGGAACGTGTTCAACCAGACCGATCTCACGTTCACCGCGGCGACGGGCCGGATCGAGCATCAGCTGCTGGCGGGCGTGGAAGTCGCGCGTCAGGTGACCGATAACCTCCGTCTCACCGGCTTCTTCCCCTCGGTCGGCGCCGCAGCCACGTCCGTCACGCTGCCGATTGCCAATCCGACCACCTCGCTGCCCGTCGAATTCCGGTCGTCGGCGCGCGAGCAGGACAATCACGGCGTCGCGACGGCCGCGGGAGTCTACGCACAGGATCAGATCGCGCTGTCGCGGCACGTGCAGGCGATTGTCGGCGTGCGGTACGACCGGTTCGACGTGGACTTCATCGACAACCGCAACGGCGCGCAGTTTGCGAGCACCGACGACCTCGTCTCGCCGCGTGTCGCGCTCGTCTTCAAGCCGGTGACGCCGGTGTCGCTCTACGCCAGCTACTCGCGGTCGTACCTGCCGCGCGCCGGCGAACAACTGTCGTCGCTGTCGCTCGGCACCCAGGCGCTGGAGCCCGAGGTGTTCCGCAACCGCGAGATCGGCGCCAAGTGGGAGATGGCTCCGGCACTCTCGCTGACGGCGGTCGTGTATCGCCTCGATCACGGCAACGTCGTCGTTCGCGACGCGGTGAACCCGACGTTGTCCCATCTCGTTGACGCCGAGCGGACGTCAGGCCTGGAGCTCGAGTTGAGTGGCAGCCTGAGCAGCCGCTGGACGATGTTGGGTGGCTATGCGTACCAGGATGGGGAGATCACACGATCACTGTCGGCGGCCGTCGTTGCCGGCGCACGGCTGGCGCAGGTGCCGCGCCATTCGTTCTCGATCTGGAACAAGTACGACGTCTCCCGCGTCTGGGGCGTCGGGCTCGGCGTGATCTCGCAGAGCGACAGGTTCGTGGCGACGGACAATCTGGTCGTGCTGCCGGCGTACGCCCGCGTCGACGCGGCGGTGTTCGCCACGATCAATCCTCGTCTGCGCCTGCACGTGAACGTCGAGAACCTGTTCGACGAGCACTACTTCTGGGCGGCGCACAACAACAACAACATCGCGCCGGGCTCGCCCCGCGGTGTGCGCGCCGCGCTGACGACGCGATTCTGATGACGCGCCCGTTCAGCGAACGGGGATAAGCGGAATCTTGCCCTTGTTCGCTTCGGCGGTCTGATGGGCGGCGACGGCGACTGCCGCCGCCGTCCGCTCGGCCAGCGCCATGAACGCGCGCGCGGCCGTGGACTCCGGCTCGCTCACGACGAGCGGCACGCCGCTATCGCTGCCCTCGCGAATCGGCTGGTAGATCGGCAGCCGGCCGAGAAACGGCACGCCGGCCGACTCCGCCAGCGTCTGTCCGCCGCCGTGTCCGAAGATGTCGGCCTCGTGGTGGCAGTTGGGGCACGCGTAGTAGCTCATGTTCTCGACGATGCCAATCGGCGGGATGTTGAGCTTCTGATACATGCGCACGGCGCGGCGCGTGTCCGCGAGCGACACCTGCTGCGGGGTGGTGACGAGCACGGCGCCGGCGACGGGGACGGTCTGGCTCAGGCTCAACGCAACGTCGCCCGTGCCCGGCGGCATGTCCACGATCAGGTAATCGAGGTCGCGCCAGGCCACGTCGCGGAAGAACTGCTGGATGGCGCCGTGGAGCATCGGCCCGCGCCAGATGACCGCGGCGTCCTCGCCGGTGAGGAACCCGATCGACACCACCTGCAGGCCGTGCTTCTCCGCGGGCACGATGCGCTGGCCGTCGGTGGCCAGCTGCTGGTCGGTGAGGCCGAGCATGATCGGCACGTTCGGGCCGTAGATGTCACCGTCGAGGATGCCGACGCGGCCGCCGCACTTCGCCAGTGCGAGCGCAAGGTTCACGGCAACCGTCGTCTTCCCCACTCCGCCCTTCCCGGCGCCGACGGCGATGACGTTCTTCACGCCCGGCGCCGCGGGCCGCCCGGTTTCCGGAGCGGAGACGGCGCGCACGTTCGCCGTCATCTGCACGTCCACGCCGGTGACGCCGGGCACCGCGCTGACAGCCGCCACCGCCTGCGCACGCAGCTGGTCCTTCACGGGGCAGGCGGGGGTGGTGAGCTCGATCGCGAAGGCGACACGCCCGCG